>CACZJU010000001.1 GCA_902781515.1 uncultured Bacteroidales bacterium
TAACGTGAACGGCAACCTGCGACTGGAATGGCAGATTGACACGCTCACGAACCTGATGCTGCGTCCCAACTTCTCGCGCTCATGGACGAACGGTCACGGACACAACCTCTCGGCTACCTTCAACGAGAATCCATACGACTATTACAACGACCCGCTGCGTGAATATGATATGTCAACCGACAAGACCACTCGCGACAAGATAACGGTGAACGACAACGACCGTCAGACAAAGAGCGAAGGAAACTCTACGAACTTCGATACAGACCTGCAGTTGAACCGCCGACTGGGAAAGGCTGGGCGTAACCTTACGGCTAATGCCGGCGGTAACTATTCGAACTCGGACAATACATCGTGGAGCCGTTCGCTTATCAACTACTATCAGCAGCCTGATCCAGCAGATCCAACAGATGCTTCAAAACACAAGACAAGTTTCACAAACCAGTATAACCTTCGTCCTTCGACATCGTACAACGTGAACGGACGCCTGTCGTACACAGAACCTATCACGAAGGAACTGAACCTGCAGGCCAGCTACCGCTTCCAATATCGCTATTCGGACAGCGACCGCTCGATGTACAGCATAGACTCGCTGCTGACGAAGTATGCCGGCTATTACACTCAGGAGCAGTTGTATCTGGGCTACATTCCAGGACTGGACAGCCTGAACCTGATAAAGAACATCGAGAACTCTCAGTACGCAACATATAAGGAATACAACCACGAGGCAAACCTGATGGCACGCTACAACCGCAAGTTCGAGACGGCTTCGGGCGAGAAACGCGAGCTGCGACTGAATGCCGGTGTGAGTCTGCAACCACAGACAACGCACATGGACTATGCAAAGAATAAGTTGGACACAACTGTAGTTCGTCACACCATGAACTGGGCACCACGTGTGGATATGCGCTGGAAGATATCGAACACCAGTCAGTTGCGTCTGCGCTACAATGCCAGAATGTCGCAGCCCTCGATGACAAACCTGCTGGAGGTAGTGGATTCGAGCGACCCCTTGAACATATCGACTGGTAACGCCGGACTGCGCTCATCATGGAACAACAACTTCTTTGCCTTCTACAACGGTTACAATACCGATAAGCAGCGCGGCTGGATGGTGAATGCTCGATACAATAACACGAAGAACAGCATTTCCACAGCCACCATCTACGATACCAATACCGGTACGCGATACACCCGTCCGATGAACATCAACGGCAACTGGAATATGGGTGGTGCGATAATGTTCAATACAGCCCTCGACAAGAAGAAGCGCCTGAACATATCGAATTTCACAAACGTGAACTACGCTAACAACGTAGGTTATATGAGCAGCAATGCCGACGGCTCTACATGGACCGGTATATATAAGGATGCAGCCCAGACAATCGTGGATATGGACAAGGTGTTCAGCTTGGTGCCCTTGCAGAAGACTACCACAAAGAACACCAACATCAACGACAACCTGCGCCTGAACTACCGTCGTGACTTCAAGGAGAATGGTACGTTCGAGATAGGACTGAACAGCGGCTTCAACTATCAGCACGCCCGTAACAAACTGCAGACAAATGCCAACATTGACAGCTGGACCTTCAACTACGGTGGTAACTTCAACATCACCTTCCCTTGGAATATGTCGTTTGCAACGGACATCAGTCAGCAGAGCCGTCGCGGATATGAGGACGAATCGATGAATACCGACGAACTGATTTGGAACGCGCAGTTGAGCCAGAACCTGAAGAAATGGCTGAAAGGTCACGAACTGACAATCAGCGTGCAGTGGTACGATATCCTGCAGCAGCGTTCGAACATCAGTCGTGCCATCAGTGCTACAATGCGTAGCGATACATACACCAATGCCATCAACTCGTATGTGATGGTGCACCTCATCTACAGCCTGAACCTGATGGGTAACAAGCAGGCTCGCGGACAGATGGGACCTGGCGGTCCTGGAGGACCAGGTGGAGGTCCAGGCGGTGGTGGTCCTGGTGGACGAGGCGGCTTCGGCGGAGGCCGACCTTTCTAATTACTGAAAGAAAGAGAAATTGACACTGCCGTAGGAGCGGTGTTCTACGAAACGGGGATGGCTTTGGAAGTCGTCCCTTTTTCCATGCTCCAGGACAAATACCCCATCGGGCTTCAGCAGGTTGCGCTCAAGCACAAGGTCGGGGATGTCGGGAATATTGTCGAGGATGTATGGAGGATCGGCAAAGATGATGTCGTACTGTTCGCGGGCAGACGATAGGAACTTGAAGACATCGGCACGGACGGGTAGGGCAGCATCGTCGCCAAGACGGTTGAGGAACTCCTCGATGACACGATAGTGGAACGGGTCGCGCTCTACGCATACCACATGGCTGCAACCTCGGGATACAAGTTCCAGTGTGATGCTACCTGTGCCGGCAAAGAGGTCGAGAGCCGATGCTCCTTCGAAATCTACATAACCGCGCAGTACGTTGAACAGGTTCTCCTTGGCAAAGTCCGTAGTTGGACGTGCCTTAAACGAACGGGGCACCTCGAAATGGCGCCCCTTGTATTTTCCTGTGATTATGCGCATACTTCCACGTTATTGATGTATCGGCGTAGCGAGGCTTCCAGGTCCTTGTCCTTGCCAAGCAGTATGCAGGTGTCGGTCTGCTGGTCGTAGCCAAGCTGTTTCCACACATAGAGCAGGAAGTAGAGTTGGTTGTCGAGATTGTCTGCCTCGAATGAGTTGGCAAACTCGAGCCTTCCTTCCTTGTAGCTGAACAGGAAAAGCTGACGTCCGTTGCTGTGGGCATAGAGACGATGCTCTGTACCACGACGACGCTTGTCCTTGCTGAGCATGCGGTTCATCAGTTGACCGAAATAACTGTGAATGGAGGCATGAGGATAGTGCTCAAGGATGGTGCGTTCTATTTCGGCATCTATCACGAACACCTCGATAACCTCCAAAGCAGGCAGCATCTCGTAGTGCATATTCATGCCTGCAAGACTTTCTGCACCGAAAGTCAGACGATACAGGGCCTGTGCCTCTTCGCTTCGGAATTCGTCGAGAGGAATGCGCGTAGAGGGATAGTCGGCATATATGCTTACTTCATCGTAGTCGGGACGCAGGAGGGCATTCGTCTTGAATGCCTCGTCGAGGGCTTCGCGCAGCGATTCACCGCGCTTTGCACGCACTTCCTTCTGACTGTGTGGTGTGGAAAAAGAAAATCCATCCGAAAAAATCCGGATGGATAATTCTTGTTCTGTAAAGCTTTTATTCCCAGTTGCCAGCATTGTTGTTCCAGTTCAAGCCTGCTTCACCAATCTTCAGACCGGGATAATTGCCGAAGTCTTCTTCAATCTCACGGAAGTTTGCAGCAGCGCGCTTCCATTGCTTGCTTTCGCCGCAGATGTAAGTCTCGACTTCAGCACCACACTCCATAACGGGAATGATGGCATCGGACTTTGTCTTAATCCAAACAGCAATCAGTTCGAACTTCTTCTTCTCACCGTCAACAGCGTCAGAGTGAGGAATGTAGCACAATTCATCGGGATTGAATTCCTCGCCATAGAGAGAGTCGATGAGTGATACCCAAGTGGTGTCACGACGGAAACCCTGCAAGCCGTTAGCTGCAATCTCGGCAGCATTGCCACGAGCTACGATAGCTGCAGCCTTAGCCTCGGTGAGTCCTTTCTCCATCTGTTCCTCAGTGAGTACGCCCTGCTTGATGATGGTGGGCAGCTTTGCATCCTTAACCCAAGCAATCAGAGAGTCCCAGTCGCCACAGTAACCAACATCGGGGTGCTGTTCCTTGTATGCGTTCTCTGCTTCACGGATTTCGATGAGACGCTTCTTTACGTCAACCTTGCGTTGTTCAATCTCTTTGTTGAAGTCCTGCTGGTCGGCAATGCTACGATAGCAAATGAAGAGCATAGCCAGCGCTGCAATGCCTAAAACTACATTAATTAGCTTTTTCATGATGTTATTTAATTTTTATTTTGTAATTTAGCGTCAAATTCAGGCACATAAGTGCCTTTTGCCTTGCAAATGTAAAATAAAATAATTGAATAACCCACAATTTGTGCCATTTTTTGTGATAAGATGCCAATAAAAGATGATTTAACTGGATTTATCCTTGAGAAATTCCCTCATAAGCCTACCTCCGAGCAGTTGGCTGTGGTGGAAGCATGGAGCGATTTCCTGCTTTCTACTGTTCGCGACGAGGTGTTCATTCTGCAGGGATATGCCGGAACGGGAAAGACATCGCTTGTGGGTGCTTTAGTTAGGGCATTGGGAGCTATTGGGCGAAACGTAGTGCTTTTGGCTCCGACTGGACGTGCCGCAAAGGTGTTTGCAATGTATTCGGGGCATGTGGCCTTTACTATACATAAGAAGATATACAGGCAGAAGACGTTCTCTGCCGATATGATAGACTTCCAGCAGAACTATAACAGTCATAAGCATACGCTGTTCATTGTTGATGAGGCTTCGATGATAGCGAACGAAGGCACGGGAGGCAGGATGTTCGGCACAGGAAGACTGCTCGACGATCTCGTGCACTTTGTATATTCTGGCGAGGGCTGCCGCCTGATGTTGGTGGGCGATGTGGCACAGTTGCCGCCTGTGGGCGAGGAGTTGAGTCCTGCCTTGAGCAGCATTGCCCTTGAAGGATATGGAATGACGGTAATGCGTAAGGAACTGACGCAGGTGGTACGACAGGTGGAGGATTCGGGCATACTATGGAATGCCACTATGCTGCGCCGGATGATTTCCAACGATGAAATGGGTTATTTCCCAAGACTGAAGGTTCATGGTTTGCCTGATGTCTGCGTGGTTCCGGGCGATGAACTGATAGAGAGACTTGAGGAAAGCTATGCCCGATGCGGAGTGGACCAGACAATAGTGGTGACACGAAGCAACAAGAGGGCTAACTTATTTAATAATGGAATACGTGGGCGCATACTCATGTACGATGAAGAACTGTCCTCCGGCGACCAACTTATAGTGGTGAAGAATAACTATTATTGGAGGTCTCTACAAGAGGGTGACACGAACCATGCAGAGGAGGCTACGGACTTCATTGCAAACGGCGATGTGTGTGTGGTTAGGCGCTATCGTAATGAAAGGGAGTTGTATGGCTTCCGATTCGTGGATGCTACGCTAAGTTTCCCTGACTTCGACGATATGGAACTGGACGCTACGATGCTGCTCGATACGTTGCAGAGCGAGGCTCCTGCTCTCTTGGCGGAGCAGCAAAGGGCTTTGTTCGATGCTGTGTGTGCCGATTATCCTGAGATAAAGAATAAGAGCGACCTGATGAAGAAGGTGAAGGAGGACCCATACTACAATGCCCTGCAGGTGAAGTTCGGCTATGCCGTCACCTGTCATAAGGCACAAGGTGGTCAGTGGCAACATGTGTATGTGGATCAAGGCTATGTGACAGAGGATATGCTCTCGCCCGACTATTTCCGCTGGCTATATACAGCGCTGACGCGAGCAACGGAACGTGTGTATCTGGTGAACTGGCCTAAACAACAGCAAGCTGAATAAATAATTACTAACCTTTTAAAACATAAAACTATGATTAATTTATTGCAAGCAGACGCTGTACCAGTGGACAGCGCAGTAGTTGAGAAAGCAGTTGACGTAACTAAAGAGGCCGTAACAGGACTGGCTCACGGCGATGTGAGTTATCTGACACAGTTCCTGCAGCAGGCACTCTCCTTCTGTGTCGAGGCCGGCAAGACCATTCTGGTAGCCGTAATCATTTACATTGTGGGACGCTTCCTGGTGTCACTGATAAACCGATTGGTGAAGAATGCGATGGAGCGCAGGAAGCTCGATCCAAGCATCAAGACGTTTGTATGCTCGTTCGTGAACATCATGCTCACCGTTCTGCTGATAATAGCAGTGGTGAGTGCTTTGGGAGTGAACACCACCTCTTTTGCAGCCTTGTTGGCATCATTCGGTGTAGCCGCAGGTATGGCATTGAGCGGCAATCTGTCGAACTTTGCCGGTGGACTCATCATTCTGCTGCTGAAGCCTTTCCGCGTAGGCGATTACATCGAGGCTCAGGGCTTTGCAGGTACGGTGAGCGAGATTCTCATCTTCAATACCGTGCTGAAGACCGTAGATAACAAGGTCATATTCCTGCCTAACGGCGCTTTGTCGAGCGGTTCCATCATCAACTACAGTCGCGAGGAGAAGCGTCGTGTTGACTTTACCGTAAGCGTGGAGTACGGACAGGACGTTGATGAGGCCAAGAAAGTACTGCAGGAAATATTCGCCAAGGATAGTCGCATACTGAAGGAGCCTGCTCCATTCGTAGCTCTCGCTTCAATGGCTGCCAGCAGTGTGGACTTGACGGCTCGCGTGTGGGTCAGTGCCGCCGACTATTGGGCTGTGTTCTTCGAGACTCAGGAGACCATTTATGCCGAGTTCAACAAGCGTGGCATTGCGTTCCCCTTCCCACAGCTTACCATCCACAACGCCTAAAGCCTATATACATTATTATATATATAAGAAGCATCGCCCACTCGGAGCGATGCTTCTTTCTATATTAACCTTTGGCTGGAGGTAATATTAACCTATCGGCTTAGATAATATTAACCTGTGGCGATAGGTTATATTAACTTATTTTCGGAGGTTCGTTAATCCTCTTGCAATTCTACTTGTTTCGCAGGCTCTCTGATGATGAAGGAGAGCAGCCAGCCAGTAAGGATGCTCACTACCATACCGATGAGACCGAAGAGCATGAACGACGGACGAACATTGTCGGGCGTGAAGAACTGTAGATAGATTACCACAACCTCGCCAAGGATGAAGCCCCACAGAGCTGACATTCCATTGATGCGCTTCAGGAAACGTCCCATGAAGAACAGACCGCCCAAACCGCTGGTCAGGAGACCAAGTATAGTGTTGAAGTAGTCGAGCAAAGACAGAATGTTCCATGTAGCCATCAGCAAGGCGAGTCCCATTCCAATGATACCGCTGATTACACAAGCCCAACGGGCTACGCGCAGCATCTTCTGGTCGTCGGTATTCGGACGGAAACGCTTCCAGAAGTCGATGGAGAATGCCGTAGATACGGAGTTGATATTAGCAGAGATGGTGCTCATTGTGGCTGCAAATATGGCAGCAATCAGCAAACCTGCTATACCCTGTGGCAACTGGCTCATCATGAAGAATGGGAAGATGGCATCTCCCTTTGCCATAGTGAAGTCGAGCTCGGCAGGATGTGTCTTGAAGAACGTGTAGAGGCCTGTTCCAATTACATAGAATACGACGCTGATGAACACGCTCATGAGACCATTCATCCAGATACCCTGCTTGGCGGCATTCATGTCCTTAGTGGTGAGATAACGCTGAATTACCGTCTGGTCCGATGTGTAGGAAATGAGGTTGTTGGCAAGTCCACCGCCCAGAATGGCTACCCATACGGTAACGCGACGGTAGTCCCAACTCCATTCGAAAAGGCGCAGCTTGTCGTTGTCTATAGCCAGTTGCAGGGCTCCCGAGAATCCACCTTCTGTATTTCCCCACAGCCAGGCTGCAGCGAGGAAGGCGCCACCTACAAGGATGATACCCTGTATGACATCGCCCCAGATAACGGCTTCAACACCACCCATCGTACAATAAATAATAGTGATGACAGCCATCAGCACGATGCACAGGTATATATCTATGCCTGTTACAGCAGTCAGAGCCAGTGACGGCAAGTAAAGCACGAGAGCCATACGAGCCACCATGAAGATGATGAAGAGGCTGGAAGCCATCAAGCGTGTGAAGGCATTAAAGCGCAGCTCCAGATACTCATAGGCCGACGTGATGTTCAGTTTACGGAAATATGGCAGATAATACTTCACTACAGGCCAGCCCACGATGAGTATGCATACGAGCATGGGGTAGTAAGTCCAGTTCGTAGCGTAGGCCTTAGCGGGAATAGTCATGTAGGTGATGGCTGAAAGCATGGTAGCGTATATAGAGATACCTGCTGCCCACCAAGGAACACGACCGCCTCCGCGGAAGAAATCGTCCGAACCGCCCTCGCGGCGCATGAAATACACGCCCAAGCCAAGCATCGCAATCAGATAGACAACAAGCACTATCCAGTTGAGCACACCGAAGTTGACGGAATGGATGAAGCGTACTTTCATCACTTCTGAAGCCCGAATGCCTGGCTTGCTCTCACCATCGGCAAGCACATAACTGTCGTCCAGAGTGATGAGACCTGCACCAGCACGAGCCAACAGCGAAGAGCCAGGAATGCTGTACCAAGAGTCGGTGATGGTGTGGTAAACCAATATGTCGTGATTGAACTGGTACCAAGGGGCTGGGTGCGACAGATATTCCTCGCCAAACTCTCCCTTTACAGCCTTTTCGAAGATGTCTTTGTTGACACCGCCGAACAGAAGTATGTGACTGTAGCCGGAAGTTGTGGCGGTCATGCCTACAGTTGCTTGACTACCCTTGTGGCTGGTCCATTCCATCGTCTTCAGATTCAGTTCCAGTACATCTTCGGCAATCTTGCCAGTTTCTGGATCGTAGCCGCCGAACACGAAGAGCGAATTGTCGAGACCGTTGCTCTGAATCACGGCAGTGGGTTGCAGACGTGCCTGACCGGGCATTGTGGCGATGGACTGCCATATTGGCGATGCTAAAGCCTCGCCCACAGAACGTAAAGCCTCGCCCACAGGACGTAAAGCATCCCCCACAGAACGGTAGACTGCCATCTGGGGCTTGCCGTCGGACTGACCGCCAACTACATAGATGTACTTACCATCTGTCGTTGCAGTACCGTTGTCAATGCCAACGGGCAGGGAAGGGTAGGCTTCGATGCCGTTGTCAGTTATACGGAAGACTTCGGCGCGACTTTGCTCTCCATCTGTACCGCCAATACATACCATCTGACCATCGACCATAACGCTGGCTCCATAGGCAATCGGGCGGGGCAAGGTGAATTTACGCTGATGCCAACCGCTCTCGGTCAGATACCACACTGAGTCGTAGAACTTCTTCTGTCCGCCTTCGGCTGCTGCTATCTCAGGGAAGTTGCAGCCACCGGCAATGGTAATATCTCCTCCGGTCTGACCGCTGAAAGCTGCAGCTACACCCTGACCTCCCACTACATTGTGGGAAGGAAGGGCTTCGATTTCAAGCTTGTTCTGTGCAGTCAGCGTCAAAGAGAGGCAGAGGAGCAAAAACCCCACCCCCAATCCCCTCCCGAGGGAGGGACGTATATAGTTATGCCACATGTGTTGTTTCATATTATAATATAAATATACAAAATTTATGTCAGTATCCACTCCCTACCCTCGGGGAGGGTAAAGGGTGGGGGTGTTAAAACACATTGCAGTGGTTCCAGAAATCAATTTCGTCGAGTTCGGCCTTCAGACGCTTCTCTTCCTCGTCGGTTACATTTTGGAACGGAGTGCGGTTAGGACCGAGGTCCAGTCCCATGAGTTTCATGATGCGTTTGCCACCCACTATGTTTCCGCGGAAGTGAACAATAACATTGATGACCGCTTGAGCATAGTTCTGCAACTCGCGAGCCTTCTCAAGGTCGCCTTGCTTCCAGGCTTCGATGATGCCAACCAGACAGCGGCCGTTGTAGTTCGTGGTGCCGCCAATACCGCCTTGTGCACCACCCATTGCCAAAGAAGGAAGGATGGTCTCGTCCTGACCATGAAGCATATCGAACTTGCCATTGCCATAGAGACGGCACTGGTTGTATTCATAGATACTCTCGAAGGTGTACTTGATACCTGCAAAGTTGGGAACACGTCCGTCCATAGCCTTAAGCAGTTCTACCATAGGCAGGAAGGCACCGTTGAAAGCAGGAATGTGATAGTAGTAGAAAGGAAGGTCGGGAGCACCGCAGGCAATCTCCTCGATGTACTTTGCCAGCTCTTCGATGCGACCAATCTTTGGGAATGGAGGAGCCATAGCGCCTATGCCCCATGCACCAATCTTCTGAGCATGTTCTGCCAAGCGACGACTTTCGCGAACGCAGCAGCTACCAACGTGTACGATAACCTTGAACTCCTTGGGGGCTGCAGCCATCCAAGCTTCTGCAATCTGCATACGCTCCTCGCTCGTCAGCATATAGCCTTCACCGCTGGAGCCATTGATGAATACTCCCTTAAGTCCGTTCTTTGCCAACATCTGTGCATAGGCAGGAATAGGTTCCAAATTCACATCACCATTCTGCTTGAAGGGTGTAAACGGGGCGTCGATGAGGCCCACAACTTTCTCAAACTGTTTCATAATATTAAAGTTTATGGTTAAGGTATTTTTCTACATAGTATTGGAATATAAACAACACCCAGAACATAGAGAAGAAGCAAACTCCAGTTACGGCGTTTTCTATGCCAAGGGGAGCAAAAGGAAGAGTCAGGAGCGAGAAGATTCCGCACAGAGCCAAAACATAGTGGCGACGAGCTATATGACGAAGTATCTTGCGACCTGAACGCCGTGATGTCAGATATATTGACAGGACAATAGATAAGACGAACACCTTCGTTTCCCACAATGTCTTTAGGGCAATGCTGGTGACGGTGCTCATTACTTCAAGGTCGGCAGTAGCTGTCAAACTGTCGTCCCACTTCTGATAGAGACTTAAACCAGTGCCAATGATTACACCAAAGACCATAGGCCAGCAGGCCTGACGGAAGAAACGTTCACGACGTTGGAAGGCAAGCCACACGAAGGCGCAACATAGTGGAATTGTAATACCATTGTGGGTGTAGCTACAGAATATGCCCATAAGGAGCATCAGGAAATGCCACTTGTGAAGCTCTTTCTGACTGACACGATTGTACTGCGAAATAAAAAAAGGTACGATGCATTGTGAGGAAAGTTCTGTCAGCGCAGCCTCATCGCGATCGAAGAATATCTCTTCACCTGGACAGAACAAAAGTATGAAAGCAGCGGCCGCAAGCACTCCCCATGCAGTTCGACCTATGCGGGCAAGACGTGCCGTAAGCCATACGAATAGGGTGAAGAGTAGGGAGGTGAGGATGTTGACAAAATCATTGATATCAAAAGGTATAAGGTCGAACATATCGCTCGACTTCACGGGGAATAATACCAACCCAGTCCATACTCCTAAGAATATAATGACATAGGCTATAGCGTTTGTCCAATAGATTTTGTCTTTCATGGTGCACGCATACCGCCACAAAGATAGTTAATAATGTGAAAAGATAAAAGCTCAGTGAAGAAAAAGTGCATTTGAATCAACATATTTTCATCTTTGGCACGCTCTTTGTTGATGGATTTGGTGAAAAGAATCATGAAATTATTAAATAACTAAATCATTAAATCAAAGTCATGAACATTAAACCATTAGCAGACCGCGTGCTCATTGAGCCCGCACCTGCAGAGACAAAAACAGTGGGCGGCATCATCATTCCTGATACCGCCAAGGAGAAGCCCCTGAAGGGTGAAATTAAGGCCGTTGGTCAAGGCACCAAGGACGAAGAGATGGTATTGAAGGTTGGCGACCAAGTTCTTTATGGCAAGTATGCCGGTACTGAACTGGAGCTTGAGGGCAAGAAGTACCTCATCATGCGCCAGAGCGATGTAGTAGCCATCCTGGCATAATTTTTAATTCTTAACTTTTAATTTTTAATTTAGAAGTATTATGGCAAAAGATATTAAATTCAATCTTGAGGCTCGCGACCTGATGAAGCAGGGTGTGGACCAGTTGGCAAATGCTGTTAAGGTAACCCTCGGTCCGAAGGGTCGCAATGTGATTATCGAAAAGAAATTCGGTGCTCCTCAGATTACTAAGGACGGTGTTACCGTAGCTAAGGAAGTGGAACTGGCTGATGCTTTCCAGAACGCTGGTGCACAGCTTGTTAAGAGTGTAGCCTCTAAGACAGGTGACGATGCAGGTGATGGTACAACAACTGCAACTGTATTGGCTCAGGCTATCGTTCGTGAGGGCTTGCGCAATGTTGCTGCAGGTGCCAATCCTATGGACCTTAAGCGTGGTATTGACAAGGCTGTTGGTACTGTTGTAAGTGAAATCAAGAAGATGTCGGAGCAGGTTGGTAGCGACTATCAGAAGATAGAGCAGGTTGCTACCGTAAGTGCTAACAACGACCCCGAAATTGGTAAACTGTTGGCAGATGCCATGGGCAAGGTCAGCAAGGACGGTGTTATTACCATTGAGGAGGCTAAGGGCCGCGACACAACCATCGGTGTTGTAGAAGGTATGCAGTTCGACCGCGGTTATCTGTCTCCCTACTTCGTTACAGACACAGAGAAGATGGAGTGTGTGATGGAGAATCCCTACATCCTTATCTATGACAAGAAGATTTCTAACTTGAAGGATTTCCTGCCTATCCTGGAGCCTGCTGTACAGACCGGTCGTCCTCTGTTGGTTATTGCTGAGGATGTTGAAAGCGAGGCTCTTACTACATTGGTAGTCAACCGTCTGCGTACACAGTTGAAGATTTGTGCTGTCAAGGCTCCTGGTTTCGGCGATCGCCGCAAGGCTATGCTGCAGGATATTGCAACATTGACAGGTGGCTTGGTAATCAGCGAGGATACTGGTCTGAAACTGGAGCAGGCAACTATTGAGATGCTTGGTTCGAGTGACAAAGTGACCGTATCAAAGGATAACACCACAATTGTGAACGGTCATGGTCAGAGCGAGCTCATCAAGGACCGCATTAACCAGATTAAGAACGAGATAGCCAATACCACCAGCGACTACGATAAGGAGAAGCTGCAGGAGCGTCTTGCCAAATTGGCAGGTGGCGTAGCAGTTCTTTATGTAGGTGCTCCCAGTGAGGTCGAGATGAAGGAAAAGAAGGATCGCGTTGACGATGCTTTGTGCGCTACTCGTGCTGCAATCGAGGAGGGTATTATCCCTGGTGGTGGTGTAGCTTACATCCGTGCTCAGAAGGCTTTGGAAACACTGAAGGGTGAGAATGCCGATGAGCAGACAGGTATTCAGATTATCCGTCGTGCCATTGAGGAGCCTCTGCGTCAGATTGTCGAGAATGCAGGTCTGGAAGGCAGCGTTGTTGTGAACGAGGTTCGTAACGGTAAGGATGATTATGGTTACAATGCTCGTGCCGACAAGTATGAGAACCTGAAAGCCAGCGGTATTATCGATCCAGCAAAGGTTACCCGTGTAGCTCTGGAGAATGCAGCCTCTATCGCAGGTATGTTCCTCACCACAGAGTGCGTAATCTGCGACGCTAAGGAGGATAAGCCCGAAATGCCTATGGGCAACCCAGGCATGGGTGGTATGGGTGGCATGATGTAAGAGGCCTACCCCCCCATCCCCCTCCCGAAGGGAAGGGGAGAAACGAAAATGTTCCCGGCAGTCATTGTGGCTGTCGGGGCTTTTTTGTGTCCTGTTGTTTGCTTTTTTATTCAATTTCTGTTATCTTTGCCCTGCATATTGAATCAACCATGGAAAAAAGAATACTTGGAAGGACCGGTTTGAGTGTTTCATCCCTTAGTTTTGGCGCGTCGTCTTTGGGAGGAGTCTTTCATGATATTGATGAGGGAAGAGCTCTTGAGGCTGTGTATACGGCCATAGATGGAGGTATGAACCTTATAGATGTTTCGCCCTATTATGGTCATTATAAGGCTGAGACTGTATTGGGCAAAGCTCTGCGACAGATTCCTCGCGACAAATATATCCTCTCTACAAAAGTAGGCCGTTACGGCAAGAATGGCGTGAACACTTGGGATTATAGTGGTAAACGTGCTCAGGAGAGTGTCTATGAAAGTATGGACCGACTGGGAGTAGAACATATTGACCTTATTCACGTCCACGACATAGAGTTTCAGGCCTCGCTTCCCGGTGGCTTGCAGAAAGTGGCGGAGGAAACATTGCCAGCTTTGGTGGAACTCAAGGAGAAGGGTGTGGTAAGTCATGTTGGTATCACAGACCTGCAGTTAGAAAACCTGCGTTGGGTGATTGACCATACTCCAGATGGTACTGTTGAGACAGTTCTGAACTTCTGTCATTATTGTCTGTGCGATGATGCATTAGCTGATTATCTCGATTACTTTGAGCAGCACGGCATCGGACTCATCAACGCCTCACCGCTCAGCATGGGACTTCTTTCCAGTCGGGGCGCACCAGCTTGGCATCCGGCACCAAAGCCTTTGGTTGAGGCTTGTCGCAAGGCTACGGAATATTGTGCCCAAAATGGCTACCCTATAGAGAAATTGGCTATGCAGTTTGCTGTCAGCAATCCTCGCGTGCCTACGACATTGTTTTCATCGGCAAATCCAGATAACGTTCGTCGCAATCTGGAATATGTGGATGAACCCATAGACTGGCAGTTGGTAAAGGATGTACAGGAAATCATAGGCCCAGCCATGCGGTTTACATGGAATAATACTTAAGACTTTGTTACAAATATTAAACCTCATGAAAAACTACCCCAAAATTGGCATTCGTCCGACCATTGATGGTCGCCAAGGTGGCGTCCGTGAAAGCCTCGAAGAGAAAACAATGTGCCTTGCAAAGGCTGTTGCCGAGTTGATAACCAAGAACCTTCGTAACGGAGACGGCTCTCCTGTCGAGTGTGTTATAGCAGACACAACTATCGGTCGTGTGGCAGAAAGTGCTGCCTGCGCAGATAAGTTTGAGCGCGAGGGCGTAGGTTCCACTATTACTGTCACCAGTTGCTGGTGTTATGGCTCTGAGACTATGGATATGAACCCTCACTATCCCAAGGCAGTTTGGGGCTTCAACGGAACTGAGCGTCCAGGGGCTGTGTATCTGGCTGCCGTCTTAGCCGCTCATGCCCAAAAGGGATTGCCGGCTTTTGGAATATATGGTCATGATGTACAAGATATTAATGACAACAACATACCTGCCGATGTGGCAGAGAAGATTCTGCGCTTTGCGCGAGCAGCACAGGCCGTAGCCACGATGAAAGGCAAGAGCTACCTGTCATTGGGCAATACTTGTATGGGTATTGCAGGCTCCATCGTAGATGCCGACTTCCTGCAGCACTATTTGGGTATGCGTACAGAGTATGTTTCTCTCGTGGAAATCTTGCGTCGTGTCGATTTCAACATCTTCGATCCAGAGGAGTTCAAGAAGGCAATGGCGTGGGTTGAGAAATACTGCAAGCCACAGGAAGGTCACGATTACAACGAGGACCGTCCGCTCTTTCCCGGTACGCCTATGACAACCTTCAACGGTAAGGGTAAAGGTAAGAATCGTGAGGAGAAGGATCAGGACTGGGAATTCACAGTGAAGACGATGATGATTATCCGCGACCTGATGCATGGTAATCCGAAACTTTTGGAGATGGGATATAAAGAGGAGGCTCTAGGGCACAATGCTCTCTTCGGTGGTGTACAGGGTCAGCGTCAGTGGACAGATTATCGTCCTAATTTCGACTTCCCCGAATCTATGTTATGCACCTCATTCGACTGGAATGGCGTACGCGAGGCTGATGTTTTAGCCACCGAGAATGACTTCCTCAACGGTCTTTCTATGCTCTTTGGTCATCTGCTTACCAATCGTGGCGTGATGTTCTCAGACATTCGTACATACTGGAGTCCAGAAGCCGTGAAACGTGTCACTGGAACTGTGCTGAGCGGTTTGTCAGCTCAAGGTTTTATACATCTTATTAATAGCGGTGCAACTACCCTTGATGCTACAGGCGCAATGACCGATGCCGATGGCAAGCCCACGATGAAGGAACCTTGGAATATCACCAATGCTGATGCAAAAGCTTGTTTGAAGGCTACCAGTTGGATGCCCGCCGACCGTGATTACTTCCGTGGTGGTGGCTACTCGTCGCACTTCGTAACTAAGGGTGGTATGCCTATGACTATGATGCGCGTGAACATGATAGCCGGTCTTGGTCCTGTGTTACAGCTGGCTGAAGGTTGGACAGTAGAACTCGACCCGAAAACTCACGATATTCTCGACAAACGTACAGACCCCACTTGGCCAACTACATGGTTCGTACCTCGTCTTGATGCGTCGAAGGACTGCTTCAAGGATGTCTATAGTGTTATGAACTGTTGGGGTGCCAATCATGGAGCCATTGCTTATGGTCACATCGGTGCCGATCTAATCACACTCTGCTCAATCCTTCGCATCCCCGTATGTATGCACAATGTAAAGGACGCAGATATCTTCCGTCCCGCTGCTTGGAACGCTTTCGGTATGGATAAGGAGGGTGCAGACTACCGTGCCTGTCAGAACTTCGGACCTATTTACAAATAAAACCCCTTCCCCAATCCCTCCCCGAGGGGAGGGAGTATATTTGAAAAAATATGATGAATAATTCACAATCTAAAAATAGGGCTACGCCCCTCCCTCGGGAGGGGAAAAGGGGTGGGGTTCTTGTTGAGAAGAAATATCTCCTAACCTTCATCCTTGTCACTACGCTTTTTGCATTGTGGGGCTTTGCCAATGATATTACGAATCCTATGGTGGCGGCTTTTCAGACGTTAATGGAGATTTCGGCGGCTAAGGCCTCAATGGTGCAGTTCGCTTTCTATGGCGGTTATGCCACAATGGCAGTACCTGCGGCTTTATTCATCCGCAAATACAGTTACAAGGTTGGAGTGCTTATTGGTCTCGGACTCTATGCAGTTGGTGCCTTCCTTTTCATACCTGCGGCTCAGTTCCAGGAGTTCACATTCTTCTGTGTATCGCTTTACATCCTGACCTTCGGACTGGCCTTTCTCGAGACCAGTGCCAATCCCTTCATACTGTCGTTAGGAGACAAAAGCAATTCAACACGCCGATTGAACTTGGCGCAAGCCTTCAATCCTGTGGGCTCACTGTCGGGTATGGCCGTAGCCTCGTTTATAGTCCTGCCCAATCTTATATCGGATAAGCGCGATGCTACCGGACAGGTAATCTTTCACGGACTTAGCGAGGCAGAGAAGGCTAATATCCGGCTTCACGACTTAGCTGTAATCCGTGACCCTTACGTGGCAATAGGCTTGGTGGTGTTGGTGATGTTCATTATCATTGCACTTACTAAGATGCCTTCTTTGAAGGGAGAACAAGACGGTAAGACCAGTGCGCATACTACACTCTCTCGCTTGTGGCACAACTCTACATATCGTTATGGTGTTGGAGCGCAGGTACTATATGTTGCGGCACAGATTATGGTATGGACTTTTATAATTCAATATGCCGATCGTCTCGGTATCAATAAGGCTACGGCTCAGCGCTACAATATTCTGGCAATGTCTTTAGCTTTGTCGGGACGTTTCATTGGAACATACATTATGAAGTGGGTAAACCAGCGTCGTTTGTTGGCACTATTTGGAGTGGGAGCATCTTTGTGTACCCTCGGAGCTATTTGTATCGATGGAATCTATGGTTTGTATAGTTTGGTTGGCATCAGCCTGTTTATGTCCATCATGTTCCCAAGCATCTACGGCATTGCCCTCGAGAATGTTCGTAGTGAGGATACATCCTTAGGTGCTGCATTTCTGGTTATGGCCATTGTGGGGGGAGCACTGATGCCTCCTCTTCAGGGACATCTCATCGACCAGAAGGTAATCTTCGGTTGGCCTGCCGTTAATGTATCGTTCCTTTTGCCCTTCATCTGTTTTGTTTGCATCACAATATATGGTTATTGCACATATAAATTAAGATATAGGAATTAAAGATGGCAGAAGGTTTTGTACAGAAGCAGCACGGGGTGCCCGTTAAGAGATATGTCCAGACGATGGACCTGAAGGACGATCCGGCATTGATTGCCGAATATCGTCGGCGTCATAGTCGCGAGGAATCGTGGAAGGAGATTCGCGATGGTATTCGTGAAGTAGGTATCCTTGAGATGGAACTTTATATTCTTGGTACACGATTGGTGATGATAGTGGACACTCCGCTCGATTTCGATTGGGATAAGGCTATGGCTCGACTTGCCACACTGCCGCGTCAGCAGGAGTGGGAGGACTATATGGCTATGTTCCAACAATGTGCCGAAGGGGCTACCAGCGACGAAAAGTGGCAAATGATGGAAAGAATGTTTTACCTTTATGAATAATATGAAAGCATTACAGATTACAGATACATTAGTTCTGCTCTTGTCTTGCGTGTCGCTTTCGTTCGAGGTGGTCAAGAATGATTTTGCGCAGACGCATTGACTTTGGTGTCACCTCTACATATTCGTCTTCCTTGATATATTCGAGGGCCTCCTCGAGAGAGAATACGATGGGAGGAATGATACGTACCTTCTCGTCGGAGCCTGAAGCACGCATGTTTGTAAGCTGTTTTGCTTTGCAAACATTAACAACGAGGTCATTGTCGTGAACGTGTTCACCTACTACCTGTCCGGCATATACTTCGTCCTGTGGGTCGATGAAGAAAGAACCGCGATCCTGCAGATTATTGATGGCATAGGCGTAGGCAGTACCGCCCTCAAGTGCAATCATTGAACCATTTGTGCGGCGCTGAATGTCACCTTTGTAAGGTTGGTATTCCTTATATCGGTGAGCCATAATTGCTTCACCCTGACTGGCAGTAAGAACATTAGTGCGCAGACCGATGATACCTCGTGAAGGAATATTGAACTCAATATTTACACGTGAGCCCTGACTTTCCATACTTGTCATTTCGCCCTTTCTGCGGGTTACCATATCAATCATCTTCGAAGAGAACTCCTCGGGAACGTTGATAGTAAGTTCCTCTATAGGTTCGCACTTCACGCCATCGATTTCCTTATATATTACCTGCGGCTGACCTACCTGTAGTTCGTAGCCCTCGCGGCGCATGGTCTCTATGAGGACACTGAGGTGTAGGACACCACGACCGGAAACTATCCAACGGTCGTTGAAACCATCAGGCTGTTCTACGCGCAGAGCCAGGTTCTTCTCCAGTTCCTTCTGCAGTCTCTCGTGGATATGACGGCTGGTGCAATACTTACCCTCTTTTCCGAAGAACGGTGAGTCATTGATAGTGAAGAGCATTGACATTGTAGGCTCATCGATGCTGATTGGCGGCAGCGGTTCTGGATTCTCGAAGTCGCAGATGGTGTCGCCAATCTCGAAGTGCTCAAGACCTATAATGGCACAGATGTCACCACTCGAAACTTCGGAAATCTTCACCTGTCCCATACCTGTGAAGGTGTGCAACTCCTTGATTTTTGTCTTCTCCATCGTACCGTCGCGGTGAGCGATTGTCACGTTCATTCCCTCGCGGATAGTGCCGCGATGTACACGTCCCACAGCAATACGACCGGTATAGATAGAGTAGTCGAGCGAGGTTATGAGCATCTGCGGTGTGCCTTCCAACTGCTGTGGAGCAGGAATGTGTTCAAGAATCTGGTCGAGCAGGTACTTGATGTCTGTAGTAGGGTTGCTGTAGTCAGGTCCCATCCATCCGTTCTTGGCAGAACCGTAGATTACGGGGAAGTCAAGTTGTTCTTCTGTGGCGTTAAGGTCGAACATCAGGTCGAATACCATTTCGTAAACTTCCTCCGGACGGCAGTTCAGCTTATCAACCTTGTTCACCACAACGATTGGCTTTAGACCAATCTCCAACGCCTTGCGCAGAACAAAGCGTGTCTGTGGCATAGGACCTTCAAAAGCATCTACCAAGAGCAGGCAACCGTCAGCCATATTTAGTACACGTTCCACCTCACCGCCGAAGTCGCTGTGCCCCGGAGTGTCAATAATGTTAATCTTCGTACCCTTGTAGTTTATGCTGACGTTCTTGGATAGAATTGTGATTCCGCGTTCGCGCTCCAGTTCATTGTTGTCGAGCATCAGCTCGCCTGTCTGTTGGTTTTCACGGAAGAGATTACCCTCCAATAACATCTTGTCCACCAGCGTCGTCTTACCATGATCGACGTGTGCAATAATTGCAATATTTCGAATATCTTGCATCGATTTCCTTAAATTTGGCGACAAAGATAGTGCAAACTGAGCGAAATACAAAGAATTTATTCTTTTATTTCCGAAGTGAAGCCTATCTTCGAGGCTCGAAGAGACTCAAAGGTACAAAAAATTTCTTTTTTTGCACCTAAAACCGCTCTACTTTTTACGTAGAGTACGTAAACCAGCCTCTACGGAACGTAGCAAATCGCGCTTGGCGGAATTCGGGGAAAAGACAAATCCTTCTGTTACCACCACTCGCCGTTCCACACTGTCAATACTTACCAACGACACAAATGGACCACCCATAAAGCCATTCTTCATTTCCCATAGTCCGCGCACTTCATATTGCTGTTTGCCTGCAATGTTGCGGAAGACAGGCCATAGGACGGGTTGCTTTGTTTCGCCTCGTGAGGTCACCATCCATTGGTCGGGACGGCTTCCTGGAATATTCTCCTTCATCACAGAGTCACGTTTCGAGACGAAAAGTGCTGTGTCGCAGATGTTCTCACCATTCCAAGGGTAGGTATAGAAGACGAAGTTTATGTCTTTGTCGCCGCCTCGGTTCGACGAGCCCCACAGGAAATCTTTGCCCGATTTCGTGGAACCGATGTCAGAAGGTACGCGTATATCATAGCCTAAAGAAGCTAAGGCCTTACTAACCTTCTTACTGTATTTCTTTTGTAGAAATTGTGCGTAGCGGTCGAGTTGGAAATCGAGGAATAAACGTTGTATTCGTTCGCGGTTTGCGCTGAGGAACTGTACTATTGTTTCTTCCGAACTGCCTTTTACCAGAACCTGCATCTGCGGACGTGCATAAACATCGTGAGCCACTCCCATCACGGGCTCTTGCTGAGTAGGGTCAATCTCAATGTGCAGTTGACTGTGAATTAGCTTATATACCTTTTCATAGCCCTTTGTCCCGATAATCATTGTGCGGAATATTCTCTCTGTAGAGCCCAATCCAGGAGCGTCGCAGTCCACCACAGAGTTCAGCGAGTCACCATACTCTCCGTGTATCATTCTTGGGGGAGCCACTACCAGCAGTTCGGCAGGTTGTCCCTTCGACTCTACCAATCTCACCTCTCCCTTCTTCTCACATGAGAAAAGAAGAAAATGAGAGAATGAGAGAATGAGAATAAGTTTTACGTTTTTCATTCTTAACTCTTAATTCTTAACTACTACAACGTCGTCTGCACTGTGTCCTTGGAACTCGTCGGCATAATTACAACGGATAACGGCAATGCCGGAATGGTATTTACCGTCGCGCTCTACATATAGTGTTTCCTCAATGAGATATTCTCCATGAGGAATCTGACAGAAGCTGAACTCCGTAGTAGCATCATGCACCTGACGATAGTAGCCCAATCCGCCTCCCCATCGGTAACCCGAACGCACATCTACAGGCTCGGTGAAAGCAGGACGCGGTACAACGAGTGTTACATATTCATAGTCGCGGTCGGCACTCAGATAGTAGCGTACCTTATATCTGCTTCCTTTCTTGGCTTCTTGTGGATATTCTTGGCGAATGGTCAAGCCTTCACCATAGGCTGTAACATCTGCAAATGGCTGTTCGAAGTCGGCAAACACAGCTCCCCAACTTTCATCTTTCGAGAATTTGTGCAGTCGCAGGTTCTTGGGTAGATGCTTATCGTCAACCTCCATCGTATCGCGCAGGTATCCCAACTTCTCGTCCTTCGGAATGAAGTTAGTGGTCTTCCCCTTCTTGTCGGTCAATGTCAACAAATCAAGACATTTACCATTTACCATTTGGGCGTTTGTAAGCAATGCGAAGATAGCATTTGCACTATTGACTGGTGTTGACCACTCCTGTGTGCGTTTCTGCTGTAATAGGTAACGACGCATTCCACCGAGCAGTTTGTTCTCTTCAGGCATCACTTTCTGTAAGGCTTCCATCAGTTGCACGTGGATGTGTAGCTTGCGGTCCACACTTACGAAACTTCCCTTTGGAAACTCTATATAACTGCCGTGCTCCGGACTCGAAACAAGATATTTCTTGAATAGGTTTACACACTTCTGTGCTTTTTTCTGTTCACCGGCCTTGTTCCATACGAGAGCCAACAGCGCCTGTCCCTCGTAGCCCATTTCCTCTGGCTCTGCCTTCTTGGCCAGACGCAACAGGAAATCAACTTTCTTCTGTTCATCTTTACTCAGCGAAACACCACTCCACAGTGCGATATAGAGGTTGCGTAGGTCGCTGGTGCTGAAATAAGTCGAATCTATACGCTGGGCAAGTAAGTATCTTACAGCCTTATCATTGATATCCTGATATTTTGAATTATTAGTCAGCATACGGAGTCTGGTAAGCATGTACGACACTTCGCGAGTCAGGTAAGGACTTGTAGGCATCTGTGGGTACCATCGGAAACCACCATCGGCATCCTGCAGGGCTTGTAGTTTCTGCCGGTATTCTTCTGTGCTGTCGGGCATTTCTACATTTAGGGCTTTGCCCAGTTCACCAGCATAGTATGCTGCAGCAATAGAGAGCACATCCTCACGTTTTGCCTTTGCCAGAGTAGGCAGTGTCTGCAGGGCATATTGCTCGGGATGGGTGGTATATTCTACCGTCAACTGACGGTCTGTAACCTCTTCCGGGAACAGTTTCGTCAAATCCATGTTCGTCACTCCGGGATCATATGCTGTAATAGGGATTGTTCTGGTGACATGCTCAGTTGGCGATAGGACAGGCAGCAAACGTTGTTCTCCGTCACTGCACGTCGTTCCTTCAACAGCCCAGCGAACGATGAGCCCTTCGGGCAATTGAAAGTTGAAAGTTGAAAATTGAAAGTTTAAGGTGGTGTCTTTTTGGGCGGGAAGGTCAATGTTACATTTCCACTGCTTCAGCACCTTCTCGGTCTTGGCATCAAGTATTTGCATCAGTCCCTTGCCCTTCTGCGACTGCTCACCGATGTTGCGTACGCTGGCTGTCAATACTGCTTCATCGCCCGGACGCAGGAATCTAGGCAGATAGAGCTGAGCCATAAGGTCCTTGCGAGCCTCTATCTGTTCGCTTATATTGGCATACATCATATCCGATGTGTGAGCCACACCCAGAAGGTTCCAGCGTGTCAGACTTTCTGGCAAGGTAAATGATATTATCACCTGTCCATCCTTGTTCGTACGCAGTTGAGGCATAAAGAATGCCGTTTCATTGAAGTTTTCGCGCATAGGCACGGACAGAGTCTCTTCTTCAGCCTCCGCAGTTCCTTCTAATTCAGCAGCAGTCTCTTTTAATGTCAGGCCGGCAATTGAGCCCTGCAGTGCCTCGTCTGTAGCAAAGTCTGCCCCGCTACTCGGAGCTGCCATAACGCCAGCCAGTCGCATAGTGCTGTTCGATTTGTAAAGTACGGGACGCCCCATACCTCTTGTATATACAGGTGCTTGGAACAGGTCGCCATTTATTGTCGTAAAGTTTAGTTCACGTTCTTTTTTCAGTTTCTGACTATACCAGCCTCCGAAATTCAATGTTCCTGTGTCGATGCGCCGGTCGGGCTGGAACGGAATGCCGAAAGTGCGATGCCCTCTTCCGATTTCAAATCGCCATTGGTGCTTGGTAAAGTAGTCGAGTGAAGCGTCATACATTGCCAGCATCAGGTTGGCATCAGCAGGAGTTCCGTCAGGTCGGCGCAGTGTCAGTCGCCACTCTTCCTTCTGACCAGGCTGCACAAGGTCGCGGAAGGTGTCCCAATGGGCACGCAACTTGCTGTCGGGTGTCACAAGATGTATGGTTTTAGTATCGGTATAAACACGTCCTTCCTTTGCGAAGTAGAACGAGGCAGTAAGACTCTGGTCGTATTCTTCGCGATAAGGAATCTCTATCACTAATGTCCCGTGATTGAGGCGCACCATCTCATCCTTCCATACCTTACCTGCAGCGGATAGGGTGTAGAAAAGATAGATGTCGGAGAGGTTCGTCAATATCTTTATGCGAGCAGGCTTCCCAACTGCAAAGCTGTCGGGCTCGCAGCGGAGTATGAAACTGCTGTCTATCTTCGCGGGTTCAGCTTTGGGAGTAGGTTCATTTACGCGCCAATACCAATGCTGTGCATTGTGCGTCTCGCCCTGCTGACTCAACACATCCACATTCACCGTTAATGCAGGCCGATAAATTCTTAATTCTTTCTCCGCTTCGCTATGAAAGCGCTTTGCGATTATTTCACTCTTAATTCTTAATTTGTATATGAACCGTCCATTGTCGTCAGTTTCTATCGTATCGAGTGGCAGACTTTCGCTATTTGGATAGCGTTTGGCGTAATAAATCCAAGGGGCTCTCCAAGTATATGTGCCTGTAACTCTGGCTCCGCGCAGGGGCGAACCGTCATAGTTCATAGCAGAACCGTGTACTTCGCAACTATCACCATTAACATACAGACTGTCGTCAAGCACAACCTCGAATGTCGGACGCTTGTACTCCTCAACACGGAAATATGTGCGGTTTTTTTTATCGGCCTCAATGTGGAAACTGCCGTTCCTGCGACCTGTTGGAATGACGAATTCAGCGGTGAATACGCCCATTTCATTGGCATCCACTATCTTTTCTTCTATCTGCTTGTGGTTAGAGTCGTAGAGACGAAGAGTGTGTCGCCCTCCATTCACTACCTTTGCTTCCCAGTCGAGCTGCGAGTATTCAATACCGCTTACATGCACCGTCTGACCTGGTCGGTATATAGCGCGGTCGGTGAATAGCTCAGTATGGTAACTCGGTTCTTTTGGAGCTCCTTCCCAACGGTTTATATTATAGAAAAAGCGTGTTCCCAAAATCCAGTCCGCTGTATCGGGACTGCAAATCTTGTATGTGAGACTTTGACGCCAGCGCCAATCCTTGTCGTCGCCTTTATAACGCGGCACAGTCACCTTTCCGTCAGTTCCCGTGCGTCCTGTGAAATATGCTACGGTGTCCTTGAATTCATCTGTAGGCTTATAGGCAGTAATCGTGACATTGGGCTGTGGACGGCCAGTTTCCGGATTTACCACAAGGACGCGTACAGAACTGTCGGGCATCACTTGGAATGCCGGTTGAATGGTCGTTACAGTTATACCCGTTTTCAGCGGCTTCACCTTCTCAGTAATCTTTGCTTTCGTGCGAGGGATAAAGGTAATGTTATAGCGTCCGGGTTTGGGGGAAGTCCATGTTAAGGAGTCGCGGAATGTATCTACAGGGTCGTGCTCTGGGAATATGTGTTCCTTGCCGTCAATGAGAACCGACTGAACATTGCGTGCAGTAAAGTACCATATATATTGCTTGTTCGGAGATACGCATGTAGGTCCGTCCCATTCCATAAAGGGGTTAGACAAACTGGTTAAGGCGTTCTGCAAGGCTGCGCGACGCTTGTATTTGGGATACTTTGTCAACCCTTCCTGCAGCCACTTACGGGCTTTTTGAGCCGCCTGGCTCACTTCTGCCAGTTCCTCTTCGCTATTCCTCTTCCAACTGGGAAGATCTTTTGTCATCAAGCCCAGTTTTAGGTAGATTTCAGCACAGATGGGCAGGTCGGCATATCGATCGCGCAGCAACAGCAAGTCGGCTTCAGTAACCTTTTCGCGTTTGTCGTAGAGCGAGTCGAATGCCATTAGGAAAGCTCCCTCGCGGAGTCCTGCCTTTTGGTAGAAATTGACCATTTCACCGTATTTTGGCAGCGCTTTAGCGGTGTCGCGTACAGCTTTGTCAACATCGTTCACCATACTGCGCCAGACAACATTCAGCATATCGCCTTTGAAGTAACTTTCATCCTTACCCACCACCACGAAAGGCTTCCAGCGTTTTGCCTTCGTCTGTGCCAGCACCTGCTTGTCGGCAAGCGATAGGCTGTACCATGTAATCATGGAGTCGCGCAGGTCGTTGCCCACGCTTCGCCACATCATTCGCTCGGCATAGAGTCGGGCAATGGCTGCGGCATATACGGCTCTTTCTGCAGAATCGGCTGATTTCAGCCTTTGCTGCTTCAAGTCGGCAATGTTGCGTTCCAGACTATCGGGGTGAACATCCTCGACCTTCATGTAGGACAGCAGTAAGTCGTTTAGCTGTTGTCCTTGTCCTTTTGCAAAGATAGTACCTGACGATACAATCGCCAGGCACAGGATAGTAAGGATGAAAATTCTTCTCATAATCGTTTATATGGTTCATGCCCCCTCTTTCGGAGGGGGACAGGGGGAGACTTTTAGATTTCTTCCAGCAGCTTGCAGAGGAATACCCAGAATTTCTCTACGCTTGGGATATTGCAACGCTCGTCGGGAGTATGGGGCGAACGCAACGTGGGACCGAAGCTCACGAGATCCATCTTGGGATATACACCGCCGATGATGCTGCACTCCAAACCTGCGTGACAAACTTCTACGCGAGCAGGAGTTTCTGGATACATGCGGTTGTAAACCTCCACCATCTTGGCTGTAATGGCACTGTCGAAGTTGGGTTGCCAAGCACCATACTGTCCGTCGTAGGTAACTTTCATGCCTGCCATAGAGAAACACGATTCCTGCATTTCCTGAATGTATTCCATCATTGTCTCGTTGCTGGAACGTGCAAGGATGAGGATGCTTACCTCTCCTTCTGCAATCTTCACGATACCGAGGTTGGAACTGGTCTCAACTACCGATGGAATGGAGGGAATATTGCGTAGAACACCATCGTGACAAGCAACTAATGCATTCAGTACATTGTCCTGTATCTCTTCGGGCACAACGGCAGCGGGTAGGGCAGTCTTCTCGATGGTGAGTGACAAATTCTCTTCTACGCCGCGATATTCGTTAGTGAATGTCTCACGACAATAATCCACGAGTTCACAGATGTCGTCGTAGTTCTCGGCTGGAATAGTCAGCACCACTTCTGCTGTACGAGGAATAGCATTGCGCATATTGCCACCCTGCCACGAAGCCAGTTGAGCATCGTCATCGATAATGGCTTGACGTACGAGGCGTGCCATCAGTTTGTTGGCATTGGCTCGTCCTTCGTTTATTTCCAGCCCGCTGTGTCCTCCGCGCAGGTTCTTCAGTGTAATCTTCACGGCAATGTCGTCCTTGTCGGGAGCCACTTCCTTGTAGCCCAGCGAGCAGTTGATGTTCACGCCGCCGGCACTTCCTATTACGAATTCACCCAATGTTTCGTTGTCGATATTCAGCAGGATGTCGCCTTTCAGGGTGTCGGCTGCAAGGTGGTTTACACCATACATACAGGTCTCTTCGTCGGCAGTAATCAGTGCCTCCAGCGGACCGTGCTTCAGGTCTTTGCTTTCAAACACAGCCATAATTGCTGCGACACCCATACCGTCGTCGCTGCCCAGCGTGGTGCCTTTAGCCTTTACCCATTCGCCGTCGATGTACGTCTCAATAGCGTCTGTCTCGAAGTTGTGCTTGCTTTCATCGGTCTTCTGCGGCACCATATCCATGTGTGCCTGTAGGGTTGCCATCGGACGACCTTCCATTCCTGGTGTTGCAGGCTTGCGCATCACTATGTTCTCGGCACCGTCTTTGAAGGCCTCTATGCCGCGCTCAGCAGCCCACTGAAGCAAGAATTGTTGTACTTTCTCGAGATGTCCGCTCGGACGTGGCACTTGTGTCAGCAGGTAGAAGTTTTCCCACACTGCCTTTGGGTTAAGATTGCGAATCATAGTATTCCTTTATTATTTATTAATTAATCTATAGGGCAAAGTTAGGAAATATCATGCGCACAAGCAAGGATTAAACAACTTTTAACCCTCGCTTTAGGATAGAATGCGAAAAATCATTATCTTTGCGGCGAAATTTAATTAACGAAACATACAGAAGATATGAAAAAGAATCTCGACACCATCTGCATTCACGGCGGATGGAAGCCCACTAAGGGCGAGCCCCAGCAACTGCCTATCTATCAGAGCACCACTTTCAAGTACGATACGAGCGAACAGATGGCAAAGCTCTTCGACCTTGAGGAGAGCGGCTATTTCTATACCCGTCTTGCCAATCCCACTGTGGACGCTGTGGCAAAGAAGATAAATGCCCTTGAAGGTGGTGTGGGTTGCGTGCTGACAAGTAGCGGTCAGGCTGCCAACTTCTATGCCATATTCAACATTTGTCAGTCGGGCGACCACTTCATCACTTCCAACAATATCTATGGTGGCACCTACAACCTCTTTGGTGTTACCATGAAGAAACTTGGTATCGAGTGCACTTTTGTTGATCCTGACTGGGACGACGAGCGCATAGAGCGTGAGTTCCGTCCAAATACCAAGTGCTTCTTCGGCGAGACAATATCCAATCCTGGCTGCAATGTATTCGATATCGAGCGCTTTGCCAAGATGGCTCACAAGCATGGTGTGCCCCTGATTGTTGACAACACCTTTGCCACTCCCATCAACTGCCGTCCCTTCGAGTGGGGCTGCGACATTGTGACACACTCCACCACCAAGTATATGGACGGTCACGCCACACAGGTGGGCGGCGCAGTAGTAGATAGTGGCAACTTCGACTGGACGGCTTACAAGGAGAAGTTCCCAGGTCTTTGCGAACCCGATGATAGCTATCACGGCCTGACTTACACAACTGCCTTTGGCAAGGGTGCCTACACCACCAAGCTCGTAGCACAACTGATGCGCGACCTCGGTTCCATCCCAGGTCCGCAGAATGCATTCCTGCTGAATCTTGGTCTCGAAACCCTCCACCTGCGTATGCCCCGTCATTGCGAGAATGCGCAGAAGGTGGCAGAGTGGCTGGAGAAGAATCCCAAGGTCTCTTGGATAAACTATGCCGGTCTGCCCTCCAACAAATACTACAAACTGGCACAGAAGTACCTGCCCAACGGCACTTGCGGCGTAATAGCCTTTGGTCTGAAGGGTACTCGCGAGGATGCCATCAAGTTCATGGACAACCTCGACTTCATCTCCATAGTCACCCATGTTGCCGATGCCCGCACTTGTGTGCTCCATCCTGCCAGTCATACCCACCGTCAGCTTTCCGACGAACAGTTGCTTGAGGCTGGTGTAGCTCCCGACCTCATCCGTCTGTCCATAGGTATCGAGTCTGCCGACGATATAATCGCCGACCTCCAGCAGGCTATGGATAAAATGTAAGACTACGAATCTTTTTTAATGCTTGTAGAAAAATAATTCTTAATTCTTAATTCTTAATTCTTAATTTTTTTGTAATTTTGTCCCCGCATTTGCGAAATGGTTGCCGACGAGTGGTGGCTATTCGACAAACAAGTTTAATATTAATTATTTAAGTACTATGTATTTAGATTCAACTAAGAAGACTGAGATCTTCACCGAATTTGGTGGTGGTGCAACCAACACTGGTAGCGCTGAAAGCCAGATTGCACTGTTCTCTTATCGCATCAAGCACCTGACGGAGCACATGAAGGAAAACCGTAAGGACCACAGCACAGAGCGCGCTCTGACTGGCCTTGTTGGTAAGCGTCGTGCCCTCCTGAACTACTTGAAGGCTCGCGATATCAATCGTTACCGTGCTATCGTGAAGGCTCTGGGTCTGCGTAAATAAAGCGCAAACCGAATGCAAAGCCAAGCTCGCTTGAGCTATGCTGAGGTGCAGCCTTTATTCGACAATGTAATTGTCAAGTAAAAAGCGCAGCATCTTCAATGGGAAATAAAGCTGCGACTTTGTCGCGGCTTTTTTCGTTTCTTAAACCCTTAAACTCTTGAACCCTTGAACTTCAAATAATGAATTATAAAAAGTTTCTTCCCGATGTGCTGATGGTAGCGCTGTTTGCCGTTATCAGTCTGGCCTATTTCTGGAACCCCATCATGGACGGGATGGTGTTGACGGGTACTGACCACAACGCCGCTGTGGGTTCTAACATGGAACTCAACGAGTATCGTAAGACTCACAATGGTGAGCGCACACGCTGGACGAATTCACTGTTCTGTGGTATGCCCACCTATCAGATGGCACCATCCTACGACAGTACTCAGACGCTGGGAAAGGTGCAGAAGGCCTATCAGTTGTGGCTTCCTGAGGTTGCCGGTTACATCTTCATGATGCTGTTGGGCTTCTACATCCTGCTGCGCGCCTTCGACTTCCGCGCTTGGATGGCAGCTCTCGGAGCCGTGTTCTGGGCTTTCTCGAGTTACTATTTCATTATTATAGCTGCAGGTCACATTTGGAAGCTCCTTACGCTCTGCTTCATTCCTCCCACTATTGCTGGTATGGTGCTTTGCTATCGTGGCAAATACCTGTGGGGTATCGTGGCTACTGGCATCTTCACTGGTTTGCAGATTGCCAACAACCACATCCAGATGTCCTATTACTTCCTCAGTGTAATGGGTCTGATGTCTATTGCCTACCTCATTGATTCCATTCGGAGCAAACGAATGGCACAATGGATGAAAGGCACTCTGGCAGCTGTCATCGGTGGATTGATGGGTGTGAGCATAAACATCTCTAACCTCTATCACACCTACGAATACAGCAAGGAGACGATGCGCGGCAAGAGTGAACTGACGCAGAAGACAAAGGATGCTGCTGATCAGACCGATAGCGGATTGGAACGTTCGTATATTACTGCTTGGAGTTATGGAATCGACGAGACTTGGACGCTGCTCATTCCCAATACAAAGGGTGGGGCATCGGTTCCTCTGACTCGTAGCGAGGTGGCTATGTCGAAGGCAAAGAACGAATATCGTCCGCTCTATCAGCAGATGGGACAGTACTGGGGCGAGCAGCCCGGAACCAGCGGTCCTGTGTATGTGGGAGCCTTCGTAATGTTTCTCTTCATCTTAGGCCTGTTTATAGTAAAAGGCTCGATGAAATGGGCCCTTTTGATTGCTACTATACTTAGCATACTGCTGTCATGGGGACGCAACTTCATGCCCTTTACCGACTTCTTCCTCGACTATGTACCTATGTACGATAAGTTCCGTACTGTGGCTTCCATACTCGTCATTGCAGAGTTCACCATCCCTCTCCTCGCAATGCTTGCCCTGAAACAAATAACAGACGAACAGGCGAAGCCTAATTGTCAATTGTCAATTGTTAATTATCAATTGCTGGTAGCCCTTGGGCTAACAGCCGGCATTTGCTTCCTGTTCTGGCTGCTGCCCGACCTTTTCTTTGGCAACTACATATCTTCGAGCGAGATGCAAGCCATTCAAGGACTTTCCGAATATGGCTGGCCGGTAGGCGATGTTATCGAGAACCTCAGCGATATGCGTCGTGCAGTGTTCAAGGCCGATGCTATGCGTTCTCTTATTATTATATTAGTAGGCTTTGGCATTCTCATGCTCTACAGAGCCAAGAAGCTGAAGGAAGTGCCTATGGTTGCTTGCCTCATGCTGCTTTGCTTAGTGGATATGTGGTCGGTGAACCGTCGTTATCTCAACGACGATAACTTCGTTCGTCCACGCACTATGGAACAGGCTTTCCCCATGAGTGATGTTGACCAGCGCATACTACAAGATCCAGAGAAATACTATCGTGTGCTGAACCTCACCGTCAGCACCTTCAACGACAACACTACTTCATACTATCATAAGTCCATCGGTGGCTATCACGCAGCTAAGTTGCGCCGCTATCAGGAACTCATCGAGGCTCACATCCAGAATGAGATTAAGACGGCTTGGTCGATGGCTCCGGAAATGGAGAATGCCGATTCGCTGCTGCCTGTGCTCAATATGCTGAATATGAAGTACATGATTCTGCCGCTGAAGGATAATGGCAAGATAGAAGTCCTGAACCCTGCTGCCAATGGTAATGCGTGGTTTGTTGAGGAGATTCGTTACGTCGAGGATGCAGATGCTGAACTGGCAGGACTTGCAGGTCTCGATACTAAGCATGTGGCTGTGGCTGACCGCCGCTTCGCAGAATGCTTGGGCAACGCTAAGGCTGACACAACCGCAATGGTGCAATTGATTGGTTATGAGGCGAATGAACTTCAGTATGATGTGGAGAGCAAGGACGGTGGTGTGCTTGTTTTCAGCGAAATATACTATCCTGGCTGGACCTGCACCGTTGATGGTCAGCCTGTTGAGATAGGACGTGTCAACTATGTGCTTCGTGCTATTCATATCGATGGTGGCAAGCATAAGGTGGTGCTTACCTTCAAGCCTCGTTCCGAGCGTATCACAGAAGCCGTTGCCTATTCTGCACTCGGTCTTCTGGGCCTTATGTTTATCGTCCTGATAGGGTGGAAGTTGTATCAAAAAAGGAGATAGAAGGAGATAGAAGAAGAAAAAGGAAGATAGAGGACGAATGTAAAATGAAGGTATTGATAGTAAATACAGCAGAACGGACGGGAGGGGCAGCAATTGCCGCTTCCCGCCTGATGCAAGCCCTACAGTCTGAGGGTATCAATACCTCCTTCCTCTCTCGTCCCAATTTTCAATTTTCAATTTTCAATTTTCAATTAGGCATAAAGCCTCTCCCTTTCTACCTCGAGCGCTTCCGCATATTCCTTGCCAATGGCTTTAGCAAGAAGCGCTTGTGGTATGTTGATATTGCAAATTGTGGAGAGGATATCACTACGACACGTGGGTTTCAGGAAGCCGATGTAGTCCATCTTCACTACGTTAATCAGGGATTCCTGTCTCTCGGCGTTATAGACAAAATACTGCTTAGCGGAAAACGTATCGTTTGGACTATGCATGATATGTGGCCTTTTACTGCCATCTGTCATCATGCCGACGACTGCAAGCGCTATCAAACGCATTGTCACGACTGTCCCCTGTTGGTTTGTCCAAGTGCCAAGGACCTCTCATATAAGGTGTTCGCAGAGAAGCAGCAGGTGTGGACTCATGGAAACATCACCTTTGTGGGCTGTAGTAAATGGATTGCCGACCTTGCTGCCAAGAGTGCCCTTACAAAGGGTCATCGTGTGGTGAATATTCCCAACGTAGTGCCTCATGAGATATTCCGTCCGATTGATAAGGCATCGGCACGAGCTATGTTCGAACTTCCTGCCGACAAAAAACTGTTGCTCTTCTCTTGTCAGAAGGTAAGCGACGAACGTAAGGGTATGGCTTACATGCTCGAAGCCCTGCAACTGTTACGCAATGAAGGTATTGAACTGGTGGTGGCTGGAAGCGAGGCAAACATCACCACCAATCTGCCGATACATACAGTGGGCTATATTGCCGACGAGCAACGTATGGCAGCCCTCTATTCTGCAGTTGATATCTTCGTGACTCCTTCGCTTCAGGAAAACCTTCCCAACACCATAGCCGAAGCAATGTCTTGTGGTACTCCGTGCGTAGGATTTCATATCGGAGGCATTCCCGAAATGATTCACCACAAACAGGATGGTTATGTGGCTAAGTATCGCGATTCTAACGATCTTGCCGAGGGTATTCGTTATGTCCTCTCTCATCCGGAATTAGGCGAGGCCGCTGCCCAATATGCCCGCGAAACCTACAACGCCCACCGCGTTGCCCAATTATATATAAACGCCTATGGTGTTCATTAATTGACAATTGATAATTGATAATTGACAATGAGCAGCCCACTAATAAGCATAATAACGGTTACTTACAATGCAGAAGCCACCATTGAACGGACGCTTCGAAGCGTGGAGGCACAAACCTATCCTCACATAGAGCATGTAATCATTGACGGATGCTCCACTGACCACACCTTGGCTCACGTGCATCGTTATGTCGAACGCAACGGGAAGCCAAAGGGACACCAGATTCGTGTAATACGTGAACCGGATAGGGGACTCTATGATGCTATGAATAAAGGTATTCAGCACGCCAGTGGTGACTATTTGGTGTTCTTGAATGCCGGCGATAAATTGCACGAGACAACAACCATAGAACAAGTGGCATCAAAGGCCGACTGGCAGCCCGACCGTGCCAATTATGCTGTGCTGTATGGCGAGACAGACCTTGTTGACGATGAAGGGCGATTCCTTCGCCACCGTCGCCTGCAGGCTCCTGAACGTCTTACAAGCAAATCGTTCCGTAGCGGAATGCTCGTTTGCCACCAGAGCTTTTATGCGCGTACAGACCTTGCCAAAGGTACACTCTACGATCTAAACTACCGATATTCGGCTGATTACGATTGGTGTATCCGACTGATGCAACGGGCAGAGAAACGCCGTCTGCGTTTCCTCAATACTCAACTTATTCTTACGGATTATCTTAGCGAGGGCCTCACCACCAAGAACCAGCGTCGTTCGCTCTTCGAACGACTTCACTTAATGGCTCACCACTACGGTTGGCCTACGGCTATTGCCGAGCACTTGTGGTTCGTGCTGAGGGCTATTATAAAAAGGTAATCTTTATTTTTCTCCCTTTAGCATTTTATAAAGGAAGCGTACGACCTTGCCAAGCAGGGTGTAGCGAATGCCCCAGTCGGTTATGGCTTGGGCAAACTGGGCTTCTATAGCCGGGTCAGCCTTTGGTTCCGTAACTTTTGTTAGTGCCAAAGGCTCCTGCAGCGGTTCACGGTCGAACTCATAGCGTTGTAGTATTCTGAATGAACGGAAATGCGTGCCCTGTGCCAGTCCGATATTGCGCACAAGGGTACGGCCTGGTGACAGACAAAGTCCTTTTGCCTTATATATCGCCAACTCCCAGCAAATGTCCCAGGGAATAGGACGTTTGTCGAGGTTCTTCAGACATTGGAAAGCTCCTCCGTATTCAATGCGCTCCAAATCGTCCTGTGTGAGGCCCTTTAATGCCTCATCTCTTGTCTTGTAGTGGCAAAAATGCCCATTCCATCGGTCTTTCCAAGTTCCCCAGCCCCATCCACTCATGTGCGGAGTGAAGTAGAAAGGAGTGCCTTTTAAGTCCAGATTTGTAAAAGCTGCAACATGCATTACCTTAGGCACGTCGGCATAGAGTTCCAGCGCTTCGTTCATATACTGTAGGAAATATGGCGAAGTAACCATATCGTCCTCCAGAACTATGATGCGGTCGTATTCCTCCAGCACCTGGGCAATACCTTCTGTTATGTTCCGTTCGAGGTAGTAGTTCTCAGGACGCTCGACAAGCGTAAGAGAGAACCCCTCCTTAGTCCCCCCGAGGGGGGAGATAAACTCTCGGACTACATTCCTAACAGCCTCTACCTCTGCCCATGATTTCTCGTCCTTGCCACCATCGGAGAATACATACACGTTGGTTTGGCTGGCAAGAGTGTTGCGAGCCAAGGCCTCAAGCGTGCGACGAGTGTTGTCCGCCCGATTATATACGAAAAGTGCGACAGGAGCCAGCTTCATGCCACAAAGGTACAAAATATTTTCAATTTTCAATTTTCAATTTTCAATTTATTTGTACCTTTGTGGCATGAAACTACGTAACCACGCTTTTGACTTCCTGTGCGGCATCTGTATCATCCGTATGGTAAGCCTTCACATCATGGCCTTTTGTGGACATGCCGACGACGATTGGTGGAAAGAGGTAATGCAGTGGACCTACTATTTCATGTCGTTCTTCTTCTTCAAGGCCGGATACTTCAATAAATCGGTGTTGGGCGACTCTCGCCAGTATTGTCTTGAGAAGGCAAAACGACTGCTCATTCCTTATATTACAACAGGACTGATAGGTTCGGTGGTGTACTTCTCGTTCCTGCCGATGATGATTCAAAAGTATCACAAGCCTATTGAGCCTCTTTCGTGGGATCACATCTGGACAAACAGTGCCTTTTATGGCAACAACCCCACGTGGTTTCTCTTCAGTTTCTTTGCTGCATATATAGCTATGCACTTCCTCGAGAAGTGGCGTCACAGACTGCTTCAGGGTGCTCCTCAATGGGTGCTTCGTTGGTCGTCGTCTATATATTTTGTATTCCCCTTCGTCAGCTATTGGCTTTTCACTTTGGGTAATCCCCTATGGATGAGTCTTAGCAACGTGCCGATGGGGCTTTTCTTCTTCGAACTCGGTCGTGCTTGGAGTCGTATAATCGGACGGTGGGAGCCGAATCGGACAATACGGGTTTCCATACTGCTGATATTGCTGTTCATCGCAGGCAACATGCTCTTCCACGATGCTTCCTACACTATGTCGAGCAACAAGTTTACTGGCAATCCCATAATCACCATAGCAAATATTACGGTAATCCTGTGCGGCCTGTCAGGACTGCTCATTGCTGCCCGTTTGCCTCGTGTGCCCATAGTGAACTTTATCGGCGAGCATTCTATGGTGTTCTTCGTGAGTCACTATCCCATGCTTTACTATTATAAGTATGTTTTCCTCAGCTATAATCGCAGTATATTCGGTCGTACAGATGATGTGTTCATCCTTGTGCCCGTCATCTTCTGCCTTTGTGCTTGGCTCGTCCCCTATATCGAGCGCGTCCCCTGGCTGAGCGGCCGCTGGCCGAAAAAAGTTGAAAATTGAAAGTTGAATGTGAACAATGAATATAGCACTAATAATCGCCGGAGGAGCCGGCAACCGAATGGGACAAGATATTCCCAAGCAGTTTATGCACGTTGATGGTTGTCCCATCATCATTCACACTATGATGTGTTTCCAGCGCCACGCCGATATTGACGCTATTGCGGTAGTTTGTCTGCGTGGTTGGGAAACGGTGCTGCAGGCTTATGCCAACCAGTTCTGCATAGATAAAATGCGTTGGGTGTTCCCAGGTGGTGAGACAGGAATGCAGTCCATCCATAACGGTATCTATGGATTGCGCGAGGCTGGTTGCAACGATCAGGACCTCGTTCTTATCCACGATTCAGTGCGTCCCTTGCTCAGTCAGGACATCATTTCCAACAATATAGCCACTTGTCAGGCCTACGGCTATGCCATCACTGGTATTCAATGCCGTGAGGCTATACTGGAGAGTGCCGATGGATTCGCTTCCAATCACAGCATTCCGCGCGACAGTCTCATTCGTACCCAGACTCCCCAGACTTTCCGTTTGGGCAATATCATACAGGTTCATGAGGAGGCTCGTGAGAAGGGTATTGAAAACAGCGTTGCCAGTTGTACCCTCATTGCTGAGGTCGGCGGTCGTGAAATGCACATAGTTCCAGGCTCTGAGAAGAATATCAAGGTTACTACTGTCGAAGACCTTGAGATTCTGAAGGCTCTCATGCATACCACTCGCGAGGAATGGTTAAAGGTTAAGAAGTGAAAACCTATCGCGACGATATTAAGCAAGTGACGCTGCTTCCCCTGCCTTGGGAGAAGCTGCAGGGCTGTAACATCCTTGTGACGGGTGCTACGGGCTTGATAGGCAACTGCTTGGTGGAAGTTTTGATGCAGCGCGAAGTTGCCGACTTCCATGTATGGGCTATGGGGCGTAGCGAGAATAGGGCTCACGAACTCTTTGCTCCTTATGCCGACAATCCACGATTTCACTTCCTTTGCTCCGATGTGACAAAGCCTCTCGACCTCGATATAGCATTCCACTACATCATTCATGCTGCCAGTCCTGCCAGTCCTGCTTTCTTCGCCGCCCAACCGGTGGAGACTATGCTTTCCAATATCCTTGGAGTTCGCAATCTCATGGACTATGGTCTGCAGCACGGTCTGCAGCGTTTCCTTTACATTAGTTCTGGCGAGGTATATGGAGAAGGCGATGGGCACGATTTCAGCGAGTCGGATAGTGGTTATGTGGATTCTATGTCGCCTCGCAGTTGCTATCCAAGCAGCAAACGTGCGGCAGAGACTCTTTGTGCCTCCTATTCGTCGGAATATGGCGTTGATTTTGTGGTGGCTCGTCCTTGTCACACTTATGGACCGCACTTTACTGAGCAGGACAACCGCGTTTATGCCCAGTTCATAAGGAATGTGCTGCACGGACAGGATATAGTGATGAAGAGTACTGGAGAGCAATACCGTTCGTGGTGCTATGTTGTTGATGCCGCTTCGGCGTTGTTGCACATCCTGCTGAAAGGAGACTCTGGTCAGGCTTATAATGTGGCAGACCCTTCGTCGGATATAACCATTCGTCAGCTTGCCGAAATGGTGGCTTCTATTGGTGGCAGACAGGTCGTCATGCAACTTCCCGAGGAACAGGAGCGTAAGGGCTACAATCCTGTGAAGCGCTCTGTGTTCAATACCGACAAACTCCGTGCCTTAGGCTGGAAGATTGAAGGCTCTATGTCCGAAAAAATGGAACGAACAATCGAGAGGTGCAAACAAATTGATAATTGACAATTGATAATTATTCTTTATGACTGAGCTGGAAAATCATCAGCAACGACACTTACGTGCCGTACAGCTAAAGGAACTCGATATACTTCGTGCTATTCGCGATATCTGCGACCGGAACGGCATTGACTACTGGCTCGACGGCGGCACCATTCTTGGTGCTGTGCGTCACAAGGGCTTCATCCCTTGGGACGACGATGTGGACATAGCAATGCGCCTGAGTGATATTCCGCGTTTCGTAGAAGCTGCAATCAGGGAACTGCCCGAAGGCCTTTTCATGCAGACCATGCAGACCGAACCTTCGTGCCGCCTTCCTATTATTAAGGTACGCGATAAGAACTCCTTCCTTGTTGAGGGGGGCGATGATTTCAACCGTCCGTATCAGAAGGGTCTTTATGTCGATATTTTCCCCTTGATGCCTTATCCCACCGTATCGAGAGCTTTCTGTAAGCGAGTGGTGAAGGGCTATTGTCGTGCCAATGCCATTCTTCTTCAGCAACACACTTATTCGTGGCGTTCCGTAGCCGAACTGTTCTGGTTCGGAGCCAAACGTCTTGCTTACCGCTTGCAATGGGCTCTAGCGTGTGCTTTCCGTCCTATGGATGAATGCTTCAGCAATACGCTCGACACCAATGGTTACGGCATCATTCATCGTGTGTCCGACATATTCCCCGTAAGCACCATTGAGTTCGAGGGAAAGACCTTCAGCGCTCCTGCCAATCCAGATGCTTATCTGCGTAACATCTACGGCGACTATATGCAACTGCCTCCAGAGGATAAGCGCAAAGGCCACGCCGTCTTCTTCGTCGAGTCTCTGTCGGATTAGGCTTAACTTACGGATTCTTATTTCTTTCTAATGTATAAAAACGCCCGATGAAATGGTGCGTTTTTAAGCTTGTGATTAGGTGCTATGCCTTATGCTTCTTGGTGTTATGGGCTTTTTAGGAATCAGGAGCCAAGCGAGAAAAGAAATTTAAACTAAATGTTAAAAATGGGGGGGGTAAGTGGTTTTTTTGTCAAAAAAGTTTTGCCAATTGACAAAAAGGCAGTACATTTGCAGACACAATTGTACGTTGTGTGTGCGAGCGCGCATACGTATGCAACACACGAACCTTGGGGCGAAATAACGTACAGAAACGAAGATAGAATGACAATAAAGACAAGACAAAGATTGTTTTGTATCGAAGGATTTAAGAAGCACGTCACGGCTATAGTTAGTCTGATAGGGCTTCTTTTGTTTTCTTCCTATCCGGAGTGTAACGCCCAGTCTCAGTCTAAGTCATTAGATATCAGCAAGTACGCCCCTTACCCCTTCGTGAAGTTCACCAATCCCGATGCTCCGGCCTTGGAACCGCTAAGCGACGAAGAGTTCCTTGACAAGGCGGGCAAAGTGGTGTTCGTGGTGAACCGTTTCGACAAGTTTACCAACGACTCTCTGCTAACCCTTCTGGAACGCGAGGTGCTGCCGCTCATCAATAGCGACAGTCTCCGTCTTTCGCGCGTAGTTCTGCGTGGTGCAGCTTCGCCTGAAGGTCCGTTCCCCAACAACCGTATGCTGAGCCGCCGTCGTGCCCAAACTCTTTTTGACTTCCTGCGCGCGCGCTTGGCTGTGCCTGTGAATGAGGAAGCCTTTGATATTGAGACAGTTAGCGAGGATTATCGCCTGCTTCTTGCTATGATGCGTCGCGCGGGAGACCGCGATGCAGACCTTGTGGAACGCCTTTGCAACTACTATCTTCCCAAGGACGAATATACCATCCTGAAGGGTAAGTTGCAGATAGTTCACGGCGGTAGCCTCTGGAAGCATCTCCTCAAGGACTACTTCCCGCAGTTGCGTGCTGCCCGCATTGTTCTCTTCTTCGAGAAGGTTCCCGAGCCGGTCGAACCAGTCGAACCTCTTGAACCCACCAAGCCCATTGAGCCCATTAAGCCCGGCGATTCCCAGAACCTCGACAGTTTGGCTCTCCTCGACAGTCTTGCAAGAGCCGACAGCTTGGCAAGGGCAGGGGAGAGGGTGTTGCCTCTGCGTGTTCTCCGTCCACGACGTGAGATACTCTCCATCAAGACGAACCTTCTGTTCGATGTTGCATACGTTCCCGGCTACGATCGTTGGTGTCCGATACCTAACGTTGCCCTCGAGTTCTATCCATTACACGGGCACTTCACAGTCGGAGCGTCCTTCGACTGTCCTTGGTGGCAGCATTATTGGGATCACAAGTACTTCCAGATTCGCAACTATCAGGTGGAGGGACGCTATTATCTGCGTTCGGGCGATATCCTCAAGAATCCACCAGGACATGGGGCTGCCTTCCGTGGGCTGTTCTTCTCGGCATACGCCAACCTCGCACTCTATGGCATTTGCTTCAATGCCAATCACGGATGGGAAGGCGAGGCACTGGGCGGAGGCTTGGGTCTCGGTTGGGTGCAGCAGTTGGGCAAGAAAGGTCACTGGCGCTTGGAGTTCACGGCGCAGGTGGGCATTCTTTATAGTGGTTACGACCCCTATCAGTTCGAGAATCCCGTCAACCCTGCTTATCGCGACCATCTCTACTACTACAAGTGGACGGGTAAGGCTGCCAACTTCCGCGAGCGTCAGTACCGATTCACATGGATAGGTCCTACGCGCGTAGGGATAAACCTTAGTTATGACATCCTCTATCGCAAGCGCGACAAAAAAGGCATAAGTTTCAAACCGTCAGAAACGGTTGTAATAATGAAAGAATGAAAAAATGAAAAAATGAGAAAGATGAAGACCATACTCCTAAGCATCCTGAGTCTCGCCAAGAAAGGTGTGATGCTCGGAATGAAGCTCCCCTCCTATGGGGAGGGGCTGGGGGTAGGCCTTCTCATTTTCTTGACTTCTTGTGAGCGTGAGCCGCTGCTGCATTTGTACGACTCGGCAGATGCCGACTTCTCACTGCCAATAGTAAAACTGGACCTCGAAGTGTATTGGGACTACGAAATAGGATACGACATTAGCTACGACTGGAAGGCAGAATGGAACTACGACTGGGATGAGACCGACAAGACCATCTTTGGTGACATAGGCTATGTGGAGCCCACGGTGTTCAACCTGCGCCGCTACTACACTGGTGACCAGAAGTATGGTCCGCACACCAGCGTCTTGGCAAACACCATCTACGGCACTACGTTCAATGGACGCTTCGACTGGGGCTACTGGGACCTCCTGGTGTGGAACGAGATTGCTACGATAGGTGGCGTGCAGAGCTTGCACATCGATGAAGAGACATCGTTGGATGCTGTGGTGGCTTATACTAACCAGTCTATGAACCCATCCCGCTATCAGGCTCCCAGATACACCCGTTCGTTCTACGAACCGGAAGCGCTCTTCTCGGCATACGACCCAGGTGAGCAAATCAACCGAAACCTCGACGGCTTCGATTATGATGCCGAGCGTAACATCTACGTCAAGCACCTCAATATGCAACTCGTGCCCATTACATATATATATCTAACGCAGGTGATACTGCGACACAACAACGGACGCATAACATCTGTGGATGGTAATGCCAACCTGTCGGGTATGGCACGTAGTACTGTCCTGAACACCGGACGCTCTGGCGAAGACCCCATAACGGTGTACTACAACGTGAGAATGAAGAATAATATGCCTATAACGCATCCTATCAGGGGTGTGCCAAAAGGGGAGATTACGGATATCGTGGGCGGACGACTTATGTCCTTCGGACTCTGCAGCACTGCAGCCAACAATGTATCGCGAGCCGACGAGGTCTCTGACCCCTATCGCCACTATATGGATGTAACGATGCAGTTTAACAATGGTAAGGACTCGACCATAGTGTTCGATGTAACGGATCAAGTGCGGAAAAGATACAAAGGAGGCGTAATTACAGTGGTACTTGATGTGGACACAGTGCCTATCCCTGCTCGAAAGGGTGGAAGCGGCTTCGACGCCGTAGTCAAAGACTTTGAAGAAGAGCAGTACGAATTTGAGATGTAAACGAGCAAAGTGAGTAGAAAATATAAATCAACATAAATTCAATTAAGTATAGCAATATTAACGATAAAAAGAAATTAAACATTACGAAACAGACAGTGAAAAGAATGACCCCGCGCTCTACGTGAGCGCCCGACCAAAACAGAGAGTATTAAATTATTGAACAAACTAAAAAAGAAACAATTAATTATTTATTAACCTTTTTAACAAAAAAGATTATGAAAACTAAAAAATTATTCCTCGCAGCACTCGCAACCCTCGCCCTTGCCGGCTGCGTAAGCGATGACTTCATTGGCGAAGCCAACCTGAACACATCTCAGGTGACTGACGACGGAGCCATCAACTTCGGCTTCAAGGTGAAGAATGCCACTCGTGCCAATCACGTTGGTGCAGATGCAGCCAGCCTGTTGAACCAGAAGTTCTATGTTGTGGCTTTCAACGGTGATCCTTCTACTTCAATGACTCAGACTTTCGACAACTATCTCGTTCAGTGGACTGCTAATACAGCTGGTACAACAGCAAGCAACACTTCTGACTGGGAGTATGTTGGTAAAACTGCACCCGCATGGTCTGGAATCGCTGGTAACACACAGGCCATCAAGTACTGGGACTACAGCAAGTCTCAGTATGACTTCATCGCATGGTCACCAGGTACTGCTAGTGCAGTAACAACCGCCCCAGGTGCTGGTGAGGTGCAAATTGCAAAGCCAACAGCAGGCTCTCCATATGCTCCATCCTATACCCTTACAGGTTTGCGCGATGACCTTGCAAAGTGCTACATTGCCGATATGGTAACAGCTTACAAGGCTGATCAGGCTACTCCACAGCCAAAGTATCAGGAAGAGGTTAAGCTTACATTCCGCAATCTTGCTTGTAAGGTACGTATGGCTATCTATGAGACCGTTCCTGGCTATTCTGTAAAAGACGTGAAGTTCTATATTGATGATACTACTCCTATATCGACAGGAACAGATGTAACTAATGGAACTCTCTTTACCTCTGGTTCATCAGATGCTGATTATTTCTACACCAAGGGTACATATACTGTAACCTTCCCCACTAAGGGTTCTGCTAACATAAACGAAACAGACTACAATAAAGCCCATGTAGCATTTTCTGCAACAGCGAAGGATACAAAGGAGAATTTTGGTGCTTTGAATCTTGTTGGCAAAGAGTATATGGAGGCTAATGCAACCAATTACCTTGGTCGTACGCTGCCTCAAGCATCTTACGCTGGTACTGAGCCTTACTACAAGACCATGCTTCCTAACGAAACTGGTACTGTTTTGGAAATGCGTGTTGACTACACCCTGCTTGCTACTGATGGTTCTGCAGAAGAGATTAAGATTCATGGCGCTAAAGCTTATGTTCCTCTTATCTACGCTCAGTGGAAGCCTAACTATGCTTACACCTACATCTTCAAGATTTCTGACAACACCAATGGTTGGACAAGTACTGTTACAGACGATCCTCAAGGCCTGTTCCCCATCACCTTCGATGCTATTGTAGTTGATGCCGACGAGTTCAAGCAGAGCACTATCACTACTGTTGCATATCCCAGCATCACTACCTATCAGAAGGGACACAATCCCGCTGAAGGTGATGCTATCATCGCTTTAAACGAGTATGACAAGGATAATGGTCATATTTTCGTTCAGGTAATGAAAGACGCTACGTTGGCAACAGACCTGAATACGGCTGGTATCTCTAAACTCTATACACTGACAGGTAAGGCTAGTTATACGGAGGCTGATGTTTTGGATGCTCTTAACATTCAGGCAAGTGTTTCTGGTTCTACTATAACAGGTCGTAATGGAGTTGTTCTTACTGAAGCTAGTATTACGAACAATATTACTGCTATTCCTGGTGTAAATGGCAATGATATTACTGTTGCAGCTGGTACTGCTGCTGAGTTCACTCCTGCTGCTGGCACTTATGCCTATGTATATGATACACAGACTTATGGTGGTCAGAAATACACTGCACAGCCTGCTGGATGGCCAACTGGTTACTATGATAATGCTGCATGTACAACTCCCTCTTCTACTTTCAGCGCTGGTACAGTTTATTATCAGAAGCAAAGTTCTATTGCAGCGTATGTAGAGTTGCTAACTCAGCCTGCTGATTGGAATACTTCTGACAATGTGTACTACAGTGATGAGGCATGCACTACAAAGATTACTTTGAGTGTTTATTCATTACATAAATGGGTGCTGGATGCAGAACCTGGAGACTGGAATGCAACCAATAATGTATATTACACTGATGACGCTTGCACATTACCAGCTAACACCGCCTTTGCAAGTGGTACTTACTATAAGAAAGTTAAGTGCTACAGAAAGTACGATGTTAATAACAAGATTTATGCAGTGAAGGTTATCAAGGTAGTTGACTAATCCTCTCTATTTATCCCTGACGAAGTTCGACTCTTCGTCAGGGAACCAAAGAAAAAAAGAAAAGAGGCCGGTGCCTCGAAGGCTGCGATTAAGCGAGAGGAGAGTGGAGCTTGCTCCGATTATCCCGAGCGAAAGCAGGCTCGACCGAAGGTCAAATAAAAGATGAAAGAATGAAAAAGTAAAAGAATGAAAGTTATGACAACACTGGCATTAGAACAAGAAACAAGGAACTATTGGCAGTTACTCAAAGGAGTTAGCGACCAAGTGAAACTCTCGTTGATTTCACTGCTTAGTTCTTCTCTGGTTTCGAAAGAGGCTGTGGAAGATACTACAGAAATAGCTTCAACAGTCAATATTAGACCAGAGGATTTGGAGATTACCCCGTTCGTAGCATCTTTAGGCCAGAATGTCAAACCTCTGCCTGCTGATTTCGACTACGATAAGGCTAAGGAAGACTATTTAATGCAAAAGTACGGATGATAAAGGTATTCTTCGATACAAACATCATGATTGATGTGATTGTTGATTACCTGCTGAGTAAAAATGAGAAAGAAACAAACATTAATTAATAACCCCTTAATCAATTACAATTATGAAGAAAAAAAATTTATTCATTGCTGCAACTGCGATATTCGCACTTGCCAGTTGTGCCGAGAGTGATTTCATCGGAGATCAAGAGGCCCTGAATGCTGGAAATGGAGCGATAAGCTTCAACTACAATTTGCAGAATGGCACCCGTGCAGATAATAATACTGGTGCGACTGCCGCTGCAGCTCTTGGCAATCAGTTTATTGTCTATGGTGAGAAAAACGAGGCACAGACCAATAGTGGTGCTGATGGTAAGGCTGCTGCAACAGCTGCCAATCTGGTTTTCAACAACTACCAGGTAAATTACACAGCTAACAGTGCTATGACCTCTACATCCAACACTGAGGGCTGGGAGTATGTAGGTTATACCCATTCGCCTTCTTATCGGACAAATATTACGACGAAAGACGGTGCTTCTGACCCGGTAGGTGCTTACTCTACAGCTCAGACCATCAAGTATTGGGACTGGGGTGCATCTAACTACACCTTCACGGCTGTATCTGCTCAACAATCTGACATCACAGCTGGATATGCTCAGATTCAGAAACTTACATCTGATAATACAGATACTTATGGAAAGGGATATAAGATTGTCCTCACAGCAGATGCAGACCCTTCCAAGGTGTATATTGCTGACCGTAAGGTAATAACTAAGAGTACCAATACAGATCGCAGACAAGATGACGCCTATGGTGGTAACGTTACATTATCTTTCCGTAACTTGCTCTCCCAAATCCGTGTCGCTATGTACGAAACTGTTCCTGGACACACCGTAAAGATTAACAGTTTCGAATATGCTACTACATCTAATCCAGAGTTCGCTGCAATGTCCACCGAAGGCACAGACAAGTTCTATGCTAATGTACCAAACGTGCCTACAACGAGTGCAGCGACTCTTGTTGTGACTTATAATAAAGTCGGTTCGGGTGCGGAGAACACACCTACAGTTGCAATCTCTGGTACAACTGGCGCGAACTACATTGCTTTGGGTGGCGAAGATGCTGCGCGTACTGGCTTAAAGGCTGACGCTGTTCTTGCAACAACTATAACAACTCCGACCTATAACGAGACAACAGGTGCTTTTACCTCTGTGTACCCACAGGAGGCCAATACAACGAATCTGAAGTTGAAGGTGAACTATACGTTGACAGCAGGCGATACCGGTGAGACTATTACTGTTGAAGATGCTACAGCTGAGATTCCTGCAGCTTATTTGCAATGGAAGCCCAATTTCAAGTACACTTATATCTTCAAGATTAGCGATAATACCAATGGTTATACTGGTGGTTCTTCTGATCCTTCAGGTCTCTATCCTATTACCTTCGATGCTATCGAGATTGTTGCTGAGAATGGTGAGGCTGAATACATTACTTCTATCAGCGAACCTAGCATCACTACTATTGGCGTGAAGGATAGTAAGTACTCTGTAGGTAATACAGATTATGACCCAAGCACTGATGTTTATGCAACTGTAATGGATGCAAGCGCTTTGGCAACCCTTTCTGCTAGCAACTTCAGTATCTACGATGTCACAACTTCCGATGCTACAAACTTCCCCGTTACAGAGGCTAGCGTAGCTGAGGCTCTCATCGAAGGCCCAACATGGACTGCTGCTCAGGCTGCTCTTAAGAAGATTACGTGTGTTGCTGGTCCTGAGTTAACATTCCAGAAGACTGTTCCTGCAGAAGATGGAAAGACGAAGGAGCTTCATGCAACTGAAAACAAGGCCGCTAAGTTCACTACCGTAACAGGTAAGAAGTATGCAATTGTTTATGAGAAGACAGCTGCTACCTACAGTGTTGATGGAGGTAATACTTATGCTTCATCAGAAGATTTTGCTGCTGCAGGAACGCTTTACACCACTTCAGAATGTACGACTGTAGCAACATCTGCTTACTATGGTGAACATACTGATGCCACATACTACAAGCGTACGGGCGTTACAAACAAGGGCGTTTACGCTATTAAGATTGTGACTGTAGAGTAATCCTCTCTAAAGCTCATAAGCTCATCGGGTTTCATGCTCCGCAAAGCTACGCAAGCGAGCAGAGCTCGAGCGCGACTCCTAAAAGCCCTACAGGGTTCGACTCCCTGCAGGGTACCAAAGAAAAAAGAAAGAAAAGAGGCCGGTGCCTCGAATGTTAAACCATAAGCAATTACAATTATGGAAGAAAAAAGGAAAATAGTGAGAAGGAAAAGAAAGCTCACGCCTGAAGAGAATAGAGCGCTGAACGTTGCAATGCCAGCTGGAAACAAGAGCATTGAAGCATTCAGAAGAAACAAGGGCGCATTCATTGTCTATGACCCCACATTCCTAAACACCTAATTTATATGAGAATACTCATTGATACGAATATCTTTGTCTTTATGGCATTAGATCCAGATTCACTCTCCAATGATGTACTTATGGTGTTGAATGAACCTGACTCCTTGTTATATATCAGTGCAGAGTCGGTGAAGGAATTGGTGGTTGCTTATAAGAAAAAGCGTCTCGGAACAAAGAGATGGAAGACGGCAGAGGAAATGGTGAAAGCCATAGAGGATGAGTTCTATGTGCAGATTCTGCCTTTGAAGAAAGAGCATTTGGAAACTTTCTCAAGGCTAAAAACGAATGAGGTGATGGCTCACAATGATCCTTCTGATCACATGATTATATCACATGCCATAACAGAAGATATGACACTCGTATCAAGTGACACTCGTTTTCCCTTCTATCGGCGACAAGGCCTGAAGTTACTATATAATGAAAGGTAAAAATGAATAAAGGGGCCGGTGCCACAAGCGATAATTGATAATTAATACGTGAGAAAGAGAAGAGACATAGCAAGATGGTGGATGCAGAACTCCTTCCTGAAAGGCAGGGGGTGGGAGAGGTATGTACAGCTCTCGCTTAATCGCAGCCTTCTCATTCTATCATTCTCTCATTTCCTCATTCTCCTAACCGCTTGTCATTCGGACAATGACAGCGTGGCAGTGGAGCCTGAGAAGAACTGGGAGGTGCCCATAAGCTTCAGCGGTCATGAGGAAGAGGCACAGGATGTGACTCGTGCCGGCAGTCTGCTTAGCGAATTGGGTGTCACGGCATTCAAGGTATGGGGCTTCAAGAGTACGTCGTTTGACCCAAGCAACGATGAATACGGCTCGAAGCAGACAGTATTCCCAGGCTACGTCGTGAAGTGGCAGGCAAACAGCGCAGCCACCACAACAACAAACACCAACAACTGGGAGTACATACTCTTAGACCCTGCCGACCAGACCATAAAGTATTGGGACTGGAGCGCAAAGGCTTACCGATTCTTCGCAGTGACGGATGTTGAGCATGTGACGGTTAATGCAAATGCACCCGACGGACCATATCAGATGACTATTGCCGCTGACGCAAGGACTGCTGATGCTATGGAAGATACGCCGTTCTTTACTCGGATGTGGTTCTCTACAGGAGACCCAGTAGCCTACGCCGACAAGCAGTTCGGACGACCGGTACAGTTGGAGTTCCTGAAGCCTTACGCACGCGTGCGCTTTATATTTAAATATGTATATCCGCGCGAGGGAATAGTGTTAGAAGACATAAAGTTCCAGCCGACCCATGACCTGACAGCGGCTACGGACGACTCAGTAAAGATTGCCCTCAAGGGTAATGTCACCATTAACTATCCGTTGCAGGGTGTGGACACGAGAGAGTACTATACAGTTGCAGTAGATGCAGATAAGAGTAAGCGATTGGCTGCTTTCACCGAGGATTATGATCCCGAAGACACCAGCAAGCCGTACCCGATAACCGGCGACGGTTGGTACGAAGTGTTGCCGAACCTATCGCAGGGCAGCTATACGCTGAGCGTGAAGATAAACAAGGGAGTGGAACCAAAGACAGCGGTGGTGCCTGCCCAATTTATGCAATGGCTGCCAGGATACAGTTACACCTACATCTTCAAGGTCCTCGACGAAGGTGGTGTGGAAATAGGATGGGTTGAATCGGCTGTAACGCCTTGGACGGATATGAATGCAATACATACGGTGTATAATTGGTGATGAGCGGCGGAACCTAAGAATTAAGTAATCGCAAAGCGCTTTCATAGCGAAGCGGAGAAAGAATTAAGAATTCGAAATAAAGTGATAACGAGAAGAGACATAGCAAGATGGTGGACACAGCTCCACTCCTTAACAGGGAGGGGCAGGGGGGTGAGTCTTCTTCTCATTCTCTCATTCTCTCATTCTCTCATTCTCCTAAATAGTTGCTCGGAGGAGCAGTTGGATATGACGAGACCTGTGGAAGTCACGAGCTATGTGTCTTGGTTCGAAGAGGATGTTGCAGTCACCAGAGCATGGGCACCGCCTACGGGATACAGCAAGTACGACATTGGCGACAAGTCCATAGGCATCTGCTTCACACAGAATGGTAAGGAGCCCATGAAGGGACAGTTCTTCGAAAGCAGCGGTAAGTGGCGTACGAACATTGAGGATATTAAGGCCGAGGATTACTATCTATATGGCTATGCTCCGCACAGTGCCGGAATATCCTGCGAGATATCCTCTACGGCAACTCCCGAAGACTGGAGCAAGTTCGACAAGGGAGCCGTGATGAAACTAAAGAATGTACCAACTATAACGGGTAATGATATGTGTGTCGTGATAGGAGCTAAGGAAGGTCCTAATAAGGAAACGGACAACGGACTGAGACGCGGCGATTTCAAATACAGCGCCAGTGCCTCACAGACGGGCAACTTCGTATTCCTGCTCTTCGACCACATCTATGCTGCCCTGAATATCAACATAAAGGTGCATGGTGATTATGACGAACTGCGTACCATCAAGCTGAAGAATATATCTCTGCGCTCCATCTCCAGCGGCAGTCCGACGAAGGAGAAAACCGACATTACCGTGACGCTGGCTGCCAACGACGGAACCTCTAATCCTATATCCAGCGTTAGCTTTGACCCCAATGGTGCAGACAGCGAAGAGTATGAGGTGTTCAAGTCGAGTGAAGGTACAACCCTGACTACCGGCTACCAGTCGTTCGTAAGCTACTTCATGCCTACGGGTGTCACTAAGTTCATAATGACGAGTGTATATGACATCTATGATAAGAAGGGGAATAAGGTGCGCGAGGATTGCAAGGCTACTAATGGACTCGTACTCAGCGAACTGTTCGACCGTTTCGAGGAGGCTGAAAAGATAGGTACACGATACAATATTAACTTGACAATACAACCTACCTACCTGTATATGTTGTCTGAGCCGGATCTTAACAATCCGACAATGACGATAAACTAAGTTTAGAGTTGAAAGTTTAGAGTTTAGAGATAATAGATAATAGATAAATGATAGGGAACAGGAATATAGCACGATGGATAGGCAACTCTGTGACGAGAGGGGCACAGGGTGTTTGCGCCTATTTATCATTTATTATTTTATGTTTATTATTTATATTTACTGCCGTGCCGGCAAACGCTCAGGTGATTGGCGGTCATGTATATGGCGGCGGTAATCAGGGTAATGTGAAGGGTAAGACCACCGTTCACGTTGTGGCTGGTGACATTGACCGTGTGTTCGGCGGTGCCCGTATGGCAAACGTCGGCGGTCGTAGCTATGTACATATCGACGGTGCTAACGAAGCCACCGACTCCACAATTCTCATCAATCAGGTTTATGGTGGTAACGATATTGCCGGTAATATCGGTACTTCTGCCGATCCACTGCCTGCAGAACTTGACAGCGCAGCAGCAAACGGTGTCACCACAGAATGGAACACCCTTGTGCGTGTAAGCTCTAAGAACACACATTCCGACGTAGTAACAGATGGTAAAAAGACCACAGAAAATGCTGTGTTTATTGGTTCACTTTATGCCGGTGGTAACGGTGCTTTTGATTATGTGGCTCCTGACGAGGAAGACTCTCGTCACCGCATTTATGAGGGCGAAACACTCATAGCATTTAATGAGACAGGCTTCGATCGTCCAGAAGTGGATAAGACTTATCTTGAGGTTGCGGGCGGCAGTATAGGTAATGCTTTCGGTGGTGGTAACAATGCCACCATCAGAGAAAAGACGGTAATTCATGTTCAGAACGAAAGCGCAGTCGTGAATGAAGTTTTTTATAAGGATTACGACAAACTTTCCGCTGAGCGTGTAGAGAAGATGGGCTTCAACACAGGTTTCACCGATGTTTCTGCTCCTGAATTCCAAGTTGGTATGTTCTTCGGCGGCAACAACCGAGCCACTATGAACATTCGTCCGACATGGAACCTGCAGGAAGGAAAGATACGTAACCTCTACAGTGGTGGTAACCGAGGCTCAATGACCTGTCACGAAGGTTTGCTCCTTGACATTAATCCCACCGTTGCCAATGCTCCTAATCTTATTATCGACAATATATTCGGCGGTTGTCGTATGGCTAATGTGGAGCCAATGGTAGATGGAGTATATGCACCTACCACGAACCTCCCAGGATATTCATTCCCCGATGAAATGTCGGCACGTGTGGTTGTTCGCCGAGGCAATATTAATAATGTATATGGTGGTAACGACATTTCCGGTACTGTATATGGTGGTTCAGCTGTCGGCATACGTTGCAGCGTTCGAGGCAATGTATATGGTGGTGGTAACGGAGCCTATGCCTATACCGATGCAGAAGGTCGTGAAACAGACCCGGTATATGGTGACTTCTGGTATGAGCAGGGTGAATATGAGACCTCTGTTGATGCCCTCAACGCCTTCCGTCCAAACGCTGAGCAGGTATCTATCCGTCTGGTAGGTACAGAAGACCATCCCACCATCATTCACGGTTCAGTCTTCGTGGGTGGTAACTGTGCTACGATAAGTTCAAAGAAGGCGAACCCGAAGGTGGAACTGAAGATGGGTTCGTATGTTATTTGCGATAAGGTATTCCTCGGCAATAATGGTGAGAAAATGGTTGATCCGGACATCCTTGCCAAGTATGCCGACAAGACCTTCAGTAGTCTTTATCTGACCGGTGTCGATGAATTTGCCAAGTACATGGAAGGTGCAGCAATGCCGCTTCAGCCCTCATTCATATTCTCGGAAGAGAAAAACGGTGACGACCAGACCTATATTGATGAATCAAGTTGGGTAGGCTCGTTCTTCTGCGGTGGTAATGTGGGTAGTATGGCTGTTCCTGGCAAGAACACTTACAGATTCGACCGTCGTTTGGTCATCTTCGAGAAACTGGTGGGCGGTTGTAACAATTCCTATGTGGCGGCACGTGATGGACTGAACGCTACATATTGGGGTGGTGTGCTCGGTAGTCCAGAGGAACGTCCCGACTACACCGATGGTGCTGGCAATATTCAGGACCGTTTGGAAATCAACTTCTACAACCTCTCCATCAAGCCTAAGCGCTGGAACGATATTTTCACTCAGGTAACTCCTGGTGATCCACTTATCGCTGGTAAGGAATATTACACAACCGACATGCGCCACACCAAGTTCATTGCCGATGGTACAGAGGACAGTGCTGAAGATACATACTACGAGTTGACAACCTTGGGTACCGAACTTGAGTGGAACACTGCGAAGTGGGATCTTGACGAGGACGAATACGTGCAATTTCATTCCGATGCTGAAGATACCGAAGATGAGCGCCGCTTGATTGACGGTAATATATACGGTGGATGCTACAACAGCGGACATGTTAACGGTAACATCATCATCAACCTCAACGAGGACGTAATCGATGTGGACGATGTATTTGATCCAGCTAATGCCAATGTTGACTTCCTCGCTCAGCGCGACGATGTGAACACGTTGGCAATGACAGTGTTCGGTGGTGGCCATGGTGCTGACACCGATGTATGGGGCAGCACTACTGTGAACCACAACAACGGCTATTGCTTCCAGATATTCGGCGGTGGCGACAAGGGCCTCATAGGTAAGAAGAATATTAATATTGATGGAACGCCCGAGAAGGACGGAAATAAATACGTATATAGTTACAACCCTGCCTATAGCACTACGGTGAACCTGCAAGGTCAGGCTACTGCCAATGACAATGAATCTCCTGTGGAAGACTTGGCAGAGACAGAGTACATCTATGCTGGAGGTAGTGAGGGCGACGTTTGCGGTAACACCCTCGTTAATCTTGGTAATGGTCGTATCTACGATGCCTTTGCCGGTGCCAGTATTGCAGACATCTTAGGTCACACCGAGGCTTATATCGGTCGTCAGCCCGACGGAAACGGTGGTTACAAGCTCGCCTTCCCATGGATTCGAGACAATGTATATGGTGGTAACGACTTCGGTGGCACCATACATGGTTCCAAGGACTTCTCTTCCGAAACCACAAGAGTAGCGTCTGTGGAAGATATATCGTTGCTGACAGCCTCCACGTTTATCAAGTACATACAGGGTCGTGTTGATACTATCGTGGGCGGTAACTATGGTGGCTATGACTACAAGGATCGCGAGTATTCCAATTATACTGATGCCGCTGGTAATCCAATAAATGGTTTTGGTTTCCCATACTTGCGGGACAATTCCTTTGTACTATTCCAACCCGTCAACAACTCCAAGAATTCAGTGTCCAACATCTTCGGTAGCAGTGAAGGCTATGCAGGTGACTACAAGCTGAACAACTCAATGCAGACCGAGGCATACGTGCTTATCGACGATACTGAGAGTAGCGATGAAAACCGCTTTGTCAATATGGATGTCTATGGTGGTGGTAGCTATTCCGGTGTTGGTAAATACGATTACTTTGGTGCAGGCAGAACCATCGTTGACCTGTTTGCCGGTAGAGTCGGGGACGTATATGGCGGCTGTAACCGAGAAGGTCTGGTTGGCTATTCACGTGTGAATGTGCCTACAGAATCAACTATCAAGGTCAATGCTATCTTTGGTGGTGGCAAGGGATATAGTGAAGCGGAGATTGAAGATGATGGGAAACTTGCTATGCGCCTCTGCGACCACTATGTGACTTGCGTCAACTACAAAGGTGCCAATGCCATTGTGGATGATGCCATCTACGGTGGCAATCAGAACTGCCGTATCGCCTGTGACACATACCTGAACATAGAGGCTCCTGTTATGCAGAGCAACGGCTATCAGGCCACTGTCTATGGTGGTGGATATGGTGGTAAAACCGTAAGCGGACGTACAAATATCTTCATGAACAACGGTTCCAACGCCTACAATGTATTTGGTGGCGGTCGTGACGGTAACGTCTTCAACTATGCATCTCTGGCAAAGTGGATGGCTGATATATATGTCAATAAAGGTGGTCTTTCGCTGACAGAAGTGGAAAATGTGCGCTTACCGGTCTATCGTAGCATCCTTGAAAGTTTCGGCACCTATTTGGCAGCTAATCCTTTCGCTTTGCCAGCGAAGACAGGCACTTATCCTAATTCATCGGGAGTATATGACGGAACATACACCAACGACATCCTGCCCGATGCTGAAGATACATATATGAGGACGAGTTACCACCAGACCAATGTCCATATCATGCAAGGTGGTAATGTGAGCGGTTATGCCTACGGTGGCGGTTATGGTAGTGAAGCTATTGTCGGTGGTACTACCTACATCGAACTGAAGGGCGGTAATGTGGATAAGGATATCTATGGCGGTGGTCAGGGAGGTCATGTTTATGATGAATTCAATCTTGGCTCCGACGTCTTCACTGCTACCACTAATGTAAATATCGAAGGCGGTATGTGCCGTAATGCCTACGGTGGCGGTTATCAGGGTCACGTAGGCTACCATGTTGGCGACCTCAGCACCAATCCGTCAGCCGACCGTCATGCTGTGGCTAATGTCATCATTGGTAAGAAGAATGCAACCTCATTCACCGATGGTATTCCTGCCGTTATGCGTAATGTATATGGTGGTGGCGAAGGCGGTTCGGTATATGGAACCACAAACGTCACTGTTTACAACGGCTATATCGGCTATCGCCATAAGAACATTGGTACCGAGCCGGCACCAGTATATAAATATGTAGAGGAACTCGACGACCAGAAACCCAATGCTCTTGACTATTCAGGAAATGTCTTCGGCGGCGGTTATGTAATCAACAGTTACGTTGATATTACCAATATAGATATGTACGGAGGTACTGTTCGTGGTAGTATCTATGGTGGTGGCGAGGTAGGTCCTATCGGACGTGGTACTGTACAGGATATCAGTTCATATGAGTCAGCAGAATATAAGGGCATAGTGAATGGCAATGCCCGTATCTTCAAGGCCGGTCAGACACATGTGAGAATGTACAACGGTCACGTCCTGCGTAACGTCTTTGGCGGTGGTCGTGGTAAGGACAGTTGGGGCGGCGACGGTACCATGTATATGGATAAGGACCTCGTGGCCTCTCTGGATATGAAGGTCAAGGGCTTCGTATTCGGTCAGACCGATGTGAACATATACGGCGGTGAAATCGGTACCGACGAGGGTATGGCCCGTAGCTTCGGTAACGTATTCGGCGGTTGCGATGAAGGTGTTGTATATAGTGCTTACGAGCAGAATAATGCGTTGTTCATAGGTAATAAACCGACAGGCAGTGTACGCTATGACAAGGGTGAAGAGGGCTATTATTATAGGTATAATGGTACAAAATACGTTAATCCTTCTGGAACCGCTCTTGAAGTTGGTGATGAGAAGTTCCTTACAGAAGACTGTCACGTGCTTATCGAGCCATGGCTTCAGACCAAAGCTCCTATCAACTACAATGCCAAGTTATACGCCGTAGGCGATTACATACCGACATCATATCTGAATACCCTGCCTAAGAAGGAAAAAGAAGATACAAGTTGGCCCGTGGAATGGGACTATGTAGATGCAGGTTCTGTTGTTGACGGTGATTTCGTAGAGCGTGGTATCATCATCCACAATGCTGTATTCGCAGGTGGTAACATTGCATACGGTAGTGACGGAATGTATGCCAACACCAAGACTGTGTTCGGCAACGCCACTGCCACCATTCACGATGTCTATAACCGCGACCTCATCACCATTGGTACTGGTCACACCGGAGGTTTGTATGGCGATGGTAACCTGACATTGGTTGACGGCTATCGCGAGCTGAACGTCACCAACTACGGTACAGACTACTTTAATATTAAGGAACAAATCGACTATGCCGACTATCTGGAACTGCCGCCACGTGAACAGGCATATTACGAACTGAAGTACAGGTGTATTGCGGCAGATGGATGTACTGATAATGAAGGTACCCATTATACCTATGGAACCAGTATCCCTCGCGATGAATTGGTAGTACTTTTTGAAGGAAACACAGAAGTTCTTAAACCAGATGGCACGCCCAATCCTCTATATTGGACAGAGAACGGTGTCGTTTCCCGTTATGCAGGTCGTATTCTGAACACAATCCAGCGTGCCGACTTCTGCGGTGTCTTTGGTAGCCGTATGGTCATGAGAGGTGCTAAGGACCGTGTGCCTGAAGTGGCAGACAATACCAACTACACCATCAACCGTGTGCGTGAGGTTTCGCTGAACCTGAAACGTACAACCAGAAGTGGGGACTTGGCTACAACCACAAATGAGGACGGTGATATAGTTTATGCAAAGCCGAATGCGGCGGAACACGGCAACTACTTCGGTATCTACAGTGTAGTTAACCATCTGGGAGCCCTTACCAGCGATGTTGACTTCCAGAATTCTATTCGCTATACAGATAATACCGATAATAAATATAAGGAAGACGCAAATTCAAAAGCATATAAGACTGCAACCTTTGCCGACTGGAAGAAGGAATGGCATAAGGATCCTCGCCGAAACAATGGTTTAAGTCACAACGAACTGGCTTTGGCTTCAGGTGTATATCTGGAACTTACTACCGAAGAGGGTACTGGCAGAACAGTTGATACCAAGGAGTGGGGCATTATCACAGGTGTGGTACAGCTCGACCTTATCAATGTTGCCAAGGGCGTTGGTGGTGGCTTCGTCTATGCCAAGAACATCCACGGTGTGCGCCAGACGACTGGTAAGAAAAACACTCTTCTGTCTGATCTGAACAGGACTGGTGGTGTCGAAGACACATGCGCTGTTACCAATAAGGTTTGGAAATATATCGAGACTGATGCTGGTGCATCTGCCACTCAGGAAGAATGGCAGACCTCTGGTAACTTTGTTCACAATACATTGGTCATTATCGACGACTGCTATAATGTCAGTGGTAAGTACCTGATGGGCAACCGTGTGCCTGCCCACTATTGGTACATTCGTGGTTCGGTATATGTTTACGACCAATACATCACGGCTCACACAGGTTCGCCTTCGGCATATAGCAAGAGTGTAGAACTGCCCATCACCATCTCCGCTGCAGCACGCAACAAGATGACACTTATGGATGTGCAACCCAACCTCTACGCATACTATTCTAACTATAGCACAGGTTCTAGCACCGGTACGAAACTGAGTGACGAGCAGAAGGTGGTCATCAATGATGATGAATACTATCTGAACACTCCAATCAGTTATTGGGATTGGTCGTTGCTGCCCGCTTCTGAGCGCAACTTGTTCGTGGAAGAAACCTATGTAACGTCTGCAGTCTGCGAGATTAAAAACGGAGTTAATAAGGATACAATTCAGGCAGGTTATGTAATGCTGCCATCGGAATACACCACTCTGCGTAATAATGCCGAACTGGTTGACATCACTCCTGATGATGAGGATGATACTAAGGTAAAGGCCGTGAAGAAGATGGTCAAGGACGAAGAAGGAAACTACGTTGTGGCAAAGGACAGCAAGGATAGGCCAATTTACCTTCCATTCGAGTCTGTATTCCATTCGTCCAACGAGTTGAGTCATGAGACTGGTTATATGCTTACCTACAAGATGACTAACCCGGGTCTGTGGGATACTTGGTACACTAAATCCGAGAGCGCAACTCACGACAAGCAACAGAATACTGCTTCAGGATATATATATGGTCCTACCTATTACCTCGATTCGAGCAAGCTCGGTGGTGCAAGCGGTATGCTTCTTGGACAGACTGAATATGCGAAGGGCGCTGTTATACCTGAGAACATTTATACAAGCTATGGGAAAATTAGTCCAGATCATATACCTAACAATGATTTGGAAGAAGGTGATGAAGGATACGATGCAAGCAGAAAACAGGCAACGTTTGAGCGAGCATACGTGATAACAGAGGAATGTTCTTCTGCTACCCGTCACTATTATGCCGGTGCTCCTGTATCTAAGACCGAAGGCACCAGTAGTGTAGATGTTAAAGCAGAACCTGCATACGTCTGCACGGGTACCATACAGCTTGGTCCTACCGATTACATATTCATCAACGACCTGATGACGGAAACTCAGAAGAATACGTATATGTCAACATATTCGAGTGTAGCCGACGACATTGATGCATTGGTAGTTCCTGCTTACTATTGTACAGATGATGGTCTCTATGGTGGCAACTACTATACGACCAACACGAATTACCGTGCTCTCGATGCTTATAGCTCGATGTCAGAGGACGATCGTAAATACTTCCTTTTCAACTACGACGCCCTTGACCTGCTTATCGATCCGAACTACGAAAGTCCTAAGACCGGTAATAAATCTGAAGGACATAAGTACCAGTACGATAGTTATGAGGCTACCCCAGAAAAGGCTGAGATAAATCTTACCGAATACTATAAAGCTGGAGATCCTGAGGTGGATGGAGAACCAGGCTCGCCTGTAGCTGACGATGTGAAGAAGCAGGGTGGTTATTCTGTTCCTACACCTATCGACTATAAGGCTGCGTTTGCTGGTAGTACCAGTGAAACGAGTCGCAAGTTAGGCATGAGCGTTAATGTTATTCATGCAAGAGCTACGGAGTCGGAGCCTGTTTCAACGGAGCTTGTTTCAACGATTGTTGTCGGTGATACACTTTTGCGCGAAGATTATGAACGACTGCCGAACGAGCAGTATCACTACGCACCTATTGATGTCACGGCTGAAAACAAGACCAATAAGTTCTACATTGTCAAAGAGGCATTCTTCTATAAGGAACCGTTTGCTGCCGGACAGATTATTGACCGGGAGACTGTTTATGGACTGCCCGCATCTAATACGCCAGGTGAATTGAATCTGCGGAACAATGTCGATTCTCTTGATTTACATGATAAGAACAATGGTACTTATTATTATTGTCGCGACAGCTATAAGATTGACAGTACAGCAGTTCAGAGTATAGCTGGAACTGATTACTCAGTAGGCTCAACGGTGCCTATTGGTACGCTTCTCTCTGAATCTGAATATGGAAAGTTGGTGAACTACCAGAAGAACTTTAATATTTTCGGTGAATCTCCAATGGAGACAAGTACGTTGTATGTGAGCCGCAATGCCGACTACGACAACCTTACTAAGGAGAAGATAATCACCGTTGTATATCAGTATGACTACGAGGAAAGCGACGAAGATGGCAAGCACATCAACCCAATCAGCGAGCGTCACGTAGTAAGGATTCACATCACGTTCGAGAATGGTGTTCCTATCGTTGAGGATATTCAGGAGCCCGATATCGTGCTTCCAGGAACTGGTGTCACGATGCGTGTGCCTGGTGTTACATCCAATGGCTATGAGGTCATTGGTGGTGGATGGGAACTGTTCGAGACTCCTGAGGATGCCGAAAGCCACTTCAGCGGTAAGGAATACACGCCCACCAGTGAACCTCTCTACTGGTATCAGGACGAGTTCTATCTGGCATACTATGCAAAGACATATAATAGAGGTAAGACTTACTCTAACTCTGTACCTGTACACGTTGCCAACTACCACGACCTGAAGGAAGTGATGGATGATAAGACGAACCACTTGCACGTCGATTACGATCGCACTCGTCTGAAGCGCGACGCGAAGATTTACATCAACGACTACAGCGGTAGCTCGCAGAATGGTCTCGACCTGTTCAAGAGCCTCTACGACCTGAGTATGCTGCCCAAGCCCGATCCATCAGCTCTTGATGAAGAAGGACTCTATAAGAGTGGTGACTTTGAAGGTCACAAGCCGTTTAACGTGAATACAGCCACAGGCACCAACATCTACGACGAACAGACGTATGAAAGAGGTGTTAAGGGTGGTAATAACCTTGAATTCTTCTTCCGTACCGACATTGAGCGTCCATGCTCTGCTGAGGATCATTGGACACCAATCGGCAACGATGGTGAAGGCAATTGCTTCAGAGGTACGGTTCATGGTGATGGTCACACTGTCAGTGGTCTTGACAACTCGTTGTTCAACAACCTCTGCGGCGATGTCTATAACCTCGGTGTTACAGGTTCGTTCACTTCTGCCGGTGTGGTAGATCAGGGTAGTGGTTATGTCGAGAGTTGCTGGACCAACACTACGGGTACGCCTTCCGATGATGTATATGCCGTCTTTGGTAACCCAAGTCGAACAACAGATGAAATTGCAGCTAAGGGATCTGTGCAGCTTGTCAACAGCTATTATCAGGAAGAAAAGACCTATAAAACGACTGCCGCTGCTCATGGTGTAGCCACTGCAAAGAACGCGAAGGCATTCTACGATGGTGAGGTTGCTTATGATCTTAACAGCTTCTACTTGAACAAGCGTTACTATCAGGGCACTAACCAGAGCACAGGAAAGGAATATAAGTACTGGACTCTAAATGACGACGATACTCGTGCCGATGAGACTTCTACAGGATTCTATCCCGCAAGCGGCTATGCTGCATACGGCGACCTCGGTTACGTTGAAGATCGCTTCAAGGATGGCGACTTCCGCTATGCGGCTGGTGAAATCCCCACATCCGAGGACGAGCGTTACGATGCTGAAGATACCAAGAAGTTCTATCCCATCTGGCCCGACGACTACATCTTCTTCGGTCAGAAGCTGACTTACGGCTATAATGCTCATTCGCATCAGAATACACCGTCGGCTGTGGCACGCTTCGAAGGTCGTCTGTCGCCGAACAGCGATGCAAACCGTGTATATCGTGCACCTGCTTACTATGGTTCGAAGGTAATGGGCGTTGCACACTTCAACCCGACTGCATATCTAGCACAGTATGAAAAACTGACCGACGAGCAGATAGAAGCTCACGTTTCTCCACGTGAGGCATATCCGAATATGACGGCAATAGACTTCGCCGGTCATAACAATGCCAATGAGGTTAATGGTGCTTATGCTCTCGGACAGGCTGCTGCCGCAGGAGGCATACCTGCTCTGTACTATCCGCCTCTGCTCGACGACGACGGTCTGATTAGTATCCAGAACTGCGACGAGACACAGAACCTGTTGGCTTATGCACCTGCAGCATCTGGCGAGAGCGGTTATGTCAATGCCAAGACTGATAGCGTACTGACAAGCTACTTCGCAGATCCCGTCTATAATGACCACTACGACAATTCAGATGGCTACCGCATCGTTAGCGAGTTCGCTGATAATATTCCTGGTCACCTCGTACAGAGCAACTTGGTATCCATCAACGACCACTTACTTGTGGATAAGCAGGACTTCAACTGTCCTATTGCCTACTCATTCGACAAGGATCATCTGATGTGGCATCAGCGCAGACCTTCCAATAGCGATTTCGTTGACCACAACAATGGTTGGCAGGGCATAAGTCTGCCGTTCACAGCAGAGCTCGTGACCACACATCAGAAGGGTGAGATAACTCACTTCTATAGTAAGAGTGAGAATGCTGCAAACAGCGATAAGAAGATTGGCCACGAGTACTGGTTGCGTGAGTTCAACGATATCAACATACCAGAAGGTGAGGCTAAGGCTAAGGCCGACTTCTTATATCCAACTGCAATTGCTGACGGCGATACCAAGGAAGTCACCAACAGGTTCCTTTGGGATTACTATTATAAGAACGAGCCTGTACACGACCAGAAGGATGCCAACGAAGATATTTATCTGGAGTACAAGCAGTACTATAACGATACACGCCGTTACGAGGAATATCCGATGATGGCTGCTGCCACACCGTACATCCTCGGTCTCCCGGGTGAGACTTACTACGAGTTCGACCTCAGTGGTATCTGGATGGCTAAGAACACGGCTGCTGCTATCAGTCAGCTCGAAAAGCAGATTATCACCTTCGCATCCGAGAAGCAAACCACTATCGGTGTGAGCGACGATGAGATGGCAGGAAAGACTGTTACATACAATGGTATGGACTACATCTTCAAGCCCAGCTATATGAACAAAACTCTGGCTACGGGTAACTACGTTCTGAACAGCGACGGTAATGCATACGTTGCACTGGTTGCCGATGCTGCGACGAATACATCGAACGGTGTGACGACGGCACAGAACGCCTTCCGTCCTTACTTCGTTGCCACGGCTCATGTTGGTGGTAGCGGTAGCGGCAAGCATATGCTTCCCGAGCGTATCGTCTTCGGCGGCAATAATGGTGAACTGTATGAGGAAGGACCTGAGACAGAACTCAATGGTGGCATTGAGATTTCAACACGCGGTCGCGCCATCATAGTCAAGTCGAACATGAAGGTTGACACTACCATACGCATTGTCAATGTTGCAGGTGTAACCGTCACCAGCTATGTTCTGGAGCCGGGTAAGACCGTTGAGACTCCCGTTAATGCCCATGGCACATACGTAGTTAACCGAAAGAAGATATTTGTGCAGTAATAAAATGAATACAACATATAAAGATATAACATATAAAGATATGATACGAAATATGAGTGTTAAAAGAGATATTCTCAAGAGCCTTCTATTTTTTATTATACTAACTCTCGGCACAGCCAAAGGTTGGGCACAGGACTATACAGGTCTGTATTATATCAGTGGTAATAATCAGGGTGTGAAAAGCTATGACCCTGATAATATTGCCTCTAACTACTACCTGTGTCCTACAGTAGATTGGTTATATTATGATGCTGAGGCTGACAACAAATTCACAAATGTTGATAATGGCCAGCCGTTCCTTACGAGTTATCAGTATAGGAATGGTGTAAATGATTCTACTGAGGCTGTATGGAGGATTCAAAAACACGCCACCGAGAATTACTATTACATCATTCATAATAAGTCCAATAGATATCTTGTTAGCAACGCTTCTATTCCTACCAGCGGTGCTAATCGTCTTCGTGTTCACCTTGAAGCGTCAATTCCTTCTGGCGACGATGCAGACTATGCCTTGTTTGCAATTACACGTGCGAAAAAAAATAATGATTACTATTATTATTATATTACTCCCAAAAAGTTTAGCAATTGGTATTTGAATATTACCCAGGGAAATAGAAATAGCCTTCAGGGAACAGCTGATAAAACCGATGGTCCTACAGGTGCTCCTACTGCTCCTATGGGAACTTTGGCATACAACAACGTTGGTGGAACCCTCGGTCTTTGGAATTCTTCCAGCGACTGGACGAGCCAATTTTTTATTGAAGATGTAATAGTTCCTGAACCTACGTTCACGGTCAATGCGTCGGGTGATGTTTCGATTTCTTCGGAGGAAGGGACTACCATCCGTTACACACTTGACGGAACAGATCCTACAGTTTCAAGTACAACTTATTCCACAGCAATCTTGTCTGCAAGCGTACTTGCTGCATCATCCGTTAAGGCCATTGCCGTCCGTACATTTGACAATAAGACTTCCGCAGTGGCCACCTTGCCAGTACAGAACTATACGTTCCATATCATTAATAAATCAGGCAATATTGCTATTTCAAGTCAGACTGTCAGACATCCTGCCGGTTATCCGTTGACGAGTGGCTATACTGACATTCCTGCTGAGATTAGAAGCCCGTATATCAGTGATGAATCGATACATTTCTATAATTCAACTACCACTAACGTTGGACACCAAATAAGCGCGACTCCTGCCGATGGAACCGACATTTATGTGACATACACCACGAATAATCTGATGGAGAAATTCCTGCATCTTCGTGGAGAGCGCGTCATGAATATTACCATAGGCGGCACATACATCTATGACAGTGGTTCTAACGGAAGCGGTGCTTTTGCTCAAAAGGCATCGCCAACTACTGATGAGAAGGCGAATAGGAGATACTTGTGGATGATTTCCGGCAACGACCCGTATGACATACAGATTCAGAACCTCGAAACGAGCAACTATTTCGGATATACCACATCTCCATCAACGACTCTCTTTTTAGACGACGAGCCAACTAACAAGAAATTCATTCTGATGAGTGGAAATGCTACTGGTGTCTATACTGGCGAGGGAGACCATTACGAACAGATGGAGTTGATGGCTGCTACGGGCGGAACCACCTACTATCGTGTAAGATATGATAGCGACTTTAACATAAGCACGACGGCTGACAGGTCAAAACAACAGGTATGTGCCTATCCGAACAAATCGAATGTTACATATTCTCTGATAGACAGGAAGGGCGCTCTCTTGACAACCATTAGCACCACAGCAGAGGAATTAATACTTCCCGAAGAGTGGAGGAGTCCGCTTGTTGATTACCAATACTGGCCTTCCAGTGCATTCACAATAGAAGGAGGCGTATATACAAAGGTCGTTGACCCTGCTCCCACACAGTTGACTAATCTTGCCGGTGCATTAGATGGTCAGATATATGTTACCTACACCCTCAAGACGAACGTGGACGGCTCGCACAAGTACGACCTCGACGGACGCAATAGCCTGAATGTTGCGAATAAGGTTAATAAGACCTACATGCTAAAGTTTGAGCATGGTGAATCCTTTAAGCAGGAAGACGGTAGCGATGGTGTGATGAATGTAGCCAGAAAAGCATACTATCCATACAATAACGGTGACGCAACGCTGTATGTCTATGGTGAAGAACGTTGGGAAGAGCAATTAGCTAATGGTGCCTCCACCCGTACACGTTGGCTATGGTACATCGAACCAGCAAACAATCCGTCTTCGATTGACGAACTCGACCCATATCATGTTAAGATTTCGTCGTATCAGAACCAAACGAATTATAAAATCGATGATGATAACATAACACAATTCCACTCCTACCTACGCACCTATAAGCCCACAGGTCACAGTTCCATTGTCACCGGTGTTACGAACAATAACCCATTGGTGACTGGAGGAGCAGCAAGTGCCCCTGCAAATAATAGTCTGGCTACGGAATATATGATTCTGGGTACGTCGGAAGGAGCATTGAAGTTGACGACCTTCGACAAAGTTGATGACGGGGATGGCAATCCTGCAAATGACGTACGTGTTACTGTCAATTCTTTCGAGCAATACTGGAAGAACAATCCCACGTGCTATGATATTTTGGTAGCTGCAGATAAACCTGTTATTGAAAATACACCAGTGGATGCAAATCTAAGCAGTGCACAAAAGGCTGTGCTTGAGGCTAAGGGCTGGCATGTATATTCAGCATGGGCTAATTCTGCCGTTTGGTCGTCAAACAAGAAAGCCTCCAAGACTTTCAGAGAGGGTAATCACTGGTTCCAGACCGTTAGTATGGGAGATGGCTCTTTCACACTTGAGGAAACGACTTTGGCAACCATGCTCGTCCTGCTCGACCAGCACGGATGGGAGATTGCACGTCTTCCACTTCCAAGTGGTCCTACCGACCCGAAACGTAAGGAACGCTATGCCAACCTCCACAGGTACAACAGCCCCATGGTTGAACGCTACCATTATTGGAAGAAAGGAAAAAAGGTTCCTGGCTACCATAAATTTGAAGTTTCCGACTATGCTACTGTCAGTGATGTAGATCTTAATGAATATACTTCAGATGAACTGGGTAGGGCAAACCTTGACGACCCTCTCCAGACACCTAACCTTCCAAACTATGAAACTCAGGCTTTTGAGGACGGAAAGGAGCGCGACTGGTATGTCACATACGATGTGAAGCCACAATATGCCCATGCATATATAGGTGCTGCTACTGAAGGTGGTACAGCCGCATCTCCGTACTTGCTGAAAATGGGTGGCAAGTATGCCAAGATAAATGGGACGTCTTTAACATCTGTTGTAGATAAACCGAGTGATGAGTTGGACTACGATGATAAGAAACCTTGGTACTGGTATTTGAAGCCCAATTTCAATATAGATAAGGAAATGGGTTATCTGTATGATGTCAGAGAAGATGAGGAAGACCCCGAAAGTCACATTATTACGGAAAGCGAGACCAATACAGCCTACCACGCTAATGGTCAGTCGGGCTTTGACCCCTATAACGTGCAGATTCAGAACGTTGATGATGATACCTATTATTTCAACGCTGATATATCCGGCTCTGCATTGGGCAACGGTGTTTGGGAGGCAGCCTCATCGAATGGGTTGAAACTTGATAACCTGGCAACAGAAGCCCCATACCCCCAAACGGCTACCGGTTATGACCAGACAACGCTGAAGATAACCAACGCCACCTTTATGGTATTAGATGATGGCAATGGCAATATGCGTCTGATGCCTCGTTTCGACCATAGCAGGGTTGTTCAGTCCTTTAGCACGCTTACGACGCCTGCATCTGCCCGTCCGGCAGGTGATAGAGGAGCGGGCGTTCAGTCATTATTTATCGAACCGATTCCGGTTCTTGCCAGGACTCAGGCCGATATCATAAATATGGAAGGATACTATATCCTTGATTCCCATTTCAACTTGACTTCATCCATAGGCACCTCTGAAGCTCCTTTCGGGGGAACTATTGATGGTCAGTTAAATACATATAATTTATCTGTGCCTTTGGTGGCATACGCAAGCGGTGCTGTCATCAAGAATGTTATACTCGATAATATCCACATCACTAGTGGAACTGCAGCCGGCAATGTCGGAGCCATTGTTTGTGAGGCTACTGGTAACACTCGTATCTATAACTGCGGCATTCTTGCCACAGGTAGTACACTGGATGAAGATGGTATTGTTACTTCTTGCGGCAGTTCTGTCAGCGGTTCAAACTATGTCGGCGGTATCGTAGGTCTGCTCGACGGCAATTCCCGTGTCATCAACTGCTTCAGTTATGCCGATGTCTTAAATGGAAGCGACAAGGGCGGTATTGTGGGATACAATAATTATGCCTCTAATACTTTGAATACTGAAAATATCAGGACTATGGTGATGAACTGTATGTTCTATGGCAATATCTCTTCTGGTGGAAATGTATCTCCCATATATGGTGGTGAAATAATTAGTAACAAGGACCATTACGGTATTGGTAACTACAACTATTTCCGTGCTGAAGCTCCATACGTTGTAAATCAGGAATTTAATAAAGCTAACTGCGCCCTGATGGCAGAGACACGTTACCTGCAGCGTTTCGAATTCTTCCGTAATCTGATGAACAGTCATCGTGAACTGGCTGCTTGGTGGGCTACAGACGATGCTGCCAACAAGGACGAGATGATGAAGTGGGTGCTGGAACCCTCACAGATAGGTACAGCCACTCCTTATCCCATTCTGAAAGCTCCTGGCAAATACTCGTCGGTGGTGAATATCGATGCAGCAAATGCTCCTACAATAGGAGACCGCAACACTGGTAAAAAGTTGGGCGAGCTGGCCGTACACATACAGATGGGCAGCGGCGGTGCACAATATGGAGCACCCGTTGGAGCCGCCATCACCACATCCGACACAACCCTCGTTATTACAGATAAGGACTTCAAGCATTTCAACTTCAACTATGGCAAGGTACAGTTGCCCTATTATAATGATGTGGGTACAAACAATTATAGAAAAGCAAGTGCACCTGATGCTACAAGTCGAGTGGTGACGGGCTGGAAGATTGTCAGCATCACTGGCGGTACGGCAGGTTCTTACACTACCGGTGCCGATGCCACAACAGATGCCAATGGCAATATCACGGAAACGCCATATAACTTCGCCGACCGTAACTGCACAAACAAAGACCTATACAGCGTTAGCGGTCGTGTCCTCAATCAAGGTGCTTATTGGGATGTGCCCGAAGGTGTTACAAACATTACCATCGAACCCTACTGGGCCAAGGCCGCCTATTTGGCTGATGACTACGCTGATGTAGTGTATGACGCTGGTATGAGTACATCATATAATGTTCCATACGTTGGTGGTGGACAAATATACTCGAATGGTTCTTCATATCTCATTGCCGGGGAAGACCAGAAAGTATATACCTCTGTGGACAATGCCCGAAATCAGTTGGACAAGAACAAAACTGTTTATGACTGTGCCATCGTGCTGGTAGGTAACGCCCATAAAATTGGTCTGTCCTCGGCTGATGGCAGTTGGGCATATACCATTATGTCGGCTGACTTTGATCACGACAACGAGCCCGACTACTCCTACATCCTGCGTTACAATGACCGTTCCGAATGCCATCCTGTCAGAGCCGATTTTATCAACATCCCTGGTCTCGGTATGGCGCAGAAATCTACTGGAAGTTCTGGTTCCTACAACTTCGGTATTATGATACCAAAGGGATGGTTTGAGACCACCAATACTTCCCTTTCCCGATTCACTCAGTTTGAGTATGAACACAGTAGCCATCCTACCACCGCTCCGCTTATCTTGCAGGGCGGCGTCATGGAGCAATGGGTGAGCAACAACCAGAAGGGTACTTCAAATAAAATACCTTATATCCACATAGGAGGCAACGTATGGTTCAAGGAATTTCATACGGGCTGTCACCAAGACAAACAAATTGCTACCAAACACTCACCAATTTCTGTGACTGGTGGCGATTTCGACGAGTTCTATCTCACTGGTCTCTACCGAGGCGACATAACAAGTTTTGCCGACAATGCCGAGTGCTATATAAACGGTGGTCGCTTTGGTATCGTATGCGGTGCAGCAATGGAAGGTATCGGTAAAGCCAATGGTGCCGATAACACGGGCAACATTGTCTGGTCGATTCAGAATGCCGACATCAAGGAGTTCTATGCTGGCGGCCTCAACGCAGCCAAGCCTGTAACTGGAAATCTCAGCACCACCATCACTGGTAGTCATGTGGACTTCTTCTGCGGTGGTCCTAAGTTTGGTAACATGAGTGCAAATAAGACAGTTGTTACCAACGCTACCAACTGTGTGTTCGGCACCTATTTCGGTGGTGGTTACGGTGGCAACTCATATAGCCGTCAGGCACCGAGGAACCATAACAATATTGTGAACTTTCCCCATAACGATAAAGATGCAGGTAACCATGCTTCTTGGAACGCATGGTTGAACGCATACTACAAACAGAGCTACAATGATACGTACGGTGGAATTTCCACCCAGTTCAGTTACCAGTTCCTGCCAATGTCGAGTAACGTTACCAACGTAGCGCGTATCTTTGTGGATTATGTCAGTTTCTCTACTGCAACCACACGAAACGTTACTTCCAACCTGACGGGTTGCACCATAACTGGTAGTTTCTATGGTGGTGGTAGCCTTGGTAAGGTTGAAGGTCCTGTTACCTCTACTCTGAACAACTGTACGGTTAACGGCAACGTGTTTGGTGCCGGATATTCGGCAAAACTGCCTACCATTGAGGTTGACAGTCTTGGGTTCAGGACAGAGCCATATTACTATACAGATTTCGGTACTTACCGTTACGGCGTAAAGGGTCAAACTACTACTTATACTTGGGGACATGCCAATACCCCAAGCATTGACAAGACTAACAAGATTATCTATACGACCGAAAATCTCGATGGTTTGGGTACTGTAAGCGGTTTGGCACGGTTGACCATTACCGGTAATACGGTTGTAAATGGTGACATCTATGATGAAGAAGGCAACATTACTTCGGACAAAGGCGGTGTATTCGGCGGCGGTGATGAATCTGATGCCTTAGGTAATACAGAGGTGAACATTCAGGCAGGAGGAAGCTCGGCTATCGTTAATGTCTTTGGTGGCGGTAACACAGCTGACGTGCTTGGTAATACCGAGGTTAACATGACCAGCGGTAATGTTACCCGCGACATCTATGGTGGTGGTAAGGGTAAGACTACTATCGTTAGAGGTGATGTAACGGTAAACATCGGTGCGAAGGACGGTGGTGGTGCTCTCAGCGGTACTGGTAATATTGGCGGCGACGTCTATGGTGGTTCTGCTCTTGGAGATGTTAATGCCACTAAGGAAGAAGGTTATGACTTCGATGTTGACCCCGATGCTCATATTGCTGCAACAGCAGAAAAGACAACTAACGTATATATCTACGGCGGTGCGATAACTGGTAGTGTATTCGGTGGAGGTCGTGGCTCATTGGCTGTTGGCACATTGGGAGATCCCGGATATGAGGCTCCAATAGATGCCCGCAACTTTACAAATACAGCCGTCACAATGGAAGGCGGAACTGTAGCTACTGCTGTATATGGCGGTAGTAACATCAATGGTGTACTGAAGGGCACATCTACGGTAACTATTACCGGTGGTTCTGTGGGTACTCTTCCCACAGGCTCAGACCCCTATACCGATGTTGTATTCGGTGGCGGCTATGGTCAGCCGACTATTGTTCAGGGTGCCGTAAGGGTGGATATAGGAACCTCTGGTCAGGTATCCGGCGGTGCCACATTCAACGGACATATATACGGCGGTGGTGCATTAGGTAGCGTGAACTCTTCCACAGAAGTCAACCTGAACAAAGGTACCATCAATGGTAATGTCTTTGGTGGCGGTTTGGGTAAACAGGCTGTAGCTGCTGTAGCTGCTGACCCAGAACATGGTATTGAAGCACAGCCTGCACAGCCGGCAATTAATGCTGTCGTTGGCGGTAATGCCACAGTGACACTTGACGGTGCCTCGCTGACCTATTCAGGTGTATCGCCAAAGACTGGACAGATATTCGGCGGTAACAACCTGCAAGGTTCGCCCAGCGGTCACATCAAGGTTCATGTGAAGAGGACTATACCAGTATCTGAACAGCCTTATGATGTCGCTGCCGTATATGGTGGTGGTAACGAAGCCGACTATAATCCTACAGCAGATGACTATGCCCAGGTAATTATCGAGGGTTGTAACATTTCAAGCATCAAGGATGTATATGGCGGTGGTAATGCTGCTGCCGTACCCGCAACCGAGGTATTGATTCTTGGTGATAAGATAATTGAGAACGTATTCGGTGGTGGTAATGGTGAGTTAGGTGCAGACCATGCTGCCCATGTCGGTTTCCATCGCGAATCAGACCTCTCTAAGACCAATTATACCAATGGTACTGGTAAGACTGAGGTTAAACTGGTAGGCGGTACAATCACTAATGTCTATGGTGGTAGTAACAGTAATGGTGACATCCGTGGTGGTGCATATATTACCATGCCTCTATTAAGTGAATACAGCAGTACATACGATTGCTGTTCTACATTGACAACCGAACATATCTATGGTGGTGGTAAGAACGCCGATATGAGCGGTGGTACCAACATCGTACTGGGCTGTATGCCTAATCAGTGGATTGATGAGATTTATGCCGGTGCACAGAATGCCGATGTGGAAGGCGATGTAAGTCTGACCATTACCAGTGGCATGTTCAAGCGCGTGTTCGGAGGTAACAAGGATGGCGGTAAGCTGAAGGGTTCTATCACCGTGAATATCGAAGAGACTGGAGGTTGCGATACTCCAATCCTTATTGGTGAACTCTATGGCGGCGGTAACTTGGCAGGCTATTCTATTTATGGATATGATGGTAGTGGTAACCCAAGGACTGAAGCTCAACTGAGGACCGACATAAGCGGAAGGGCTGAAAACGATGGAAAGACAGAAGAGCAGTTGGAAGCAATCTTCCAAGCAGAGAAGTATGACAACCCACAATTAAACATCCGTGCCTTTACCAGCATCGGCAGTGTATATGGTGGTGGATATCAGGCTCAGATGATTGCCGACCCACATGTTGACATCAATGTTGTAAAGGGTAGCCATGCCGCTACAGCCTATGCAGGGGAAACATTAGAGAATGTTCCCATCAAGAAGAAAAACGGTTCTGGTGACATCGTAGATGCAACCATAGATATAACCCTCCCAGCTCATGCAGAGAATAAGATAGGTACTATCGGCAATGTATATGGTGGTGGTAACTTGGCAGATGTTACTGGTGATGCTGAAGTCAACATCGGCACTGAGACAACTGTAGGATTCGTAACGGAGCCGGTACATCGCAGGGCTATTCCTGCCGAGCCAATGACTCCAAATGCCGAGACCGGTCTTTATGATGTTTCTGTAGATGGTGCCAACATTACCGGCAATGTATATGGTGGTGGTAATGATGCCGACATCACTGGAGATGCACAGGTGAACATCTGTGCTAAGAAGGGCGAAGGTGAGACATATAATTGTATTACTGCCAATAGCTCGAAGGTTGCAATCGGAGGCGCAGTCTATGGCGGTGGTAAGGGTGAATCCACCAATGTCAACAACACCAAGGTTGTTATGGGCGGCGGTGCTGTAGCACATAGCATCTATGGTGGTGGTGAGTTCGGTTGTATCGAACAGAACACTAACATCAACATCATGGCAGGTGCCATTGGTGACCCCGACAATGAGCGTGGTGGTGAAACCTATGGTAACGTATATGGCGGTGGTAAGGGTGAGTGTGACAAGACGAAACCATCAGCCGGTCTCATCAAGGGTAACACCAACATCAACATCACCGGAGGTAATATATACCATAATGTATATGGCGGTGGTGCTTATGGTTCGGTCGGAACATACACCGTTGTAGAAAGTGTTACCGAATGTGCCGAAGGTACTGGTTCTGCCACCATCAACATCAATGGCGGTACCATCGGCATCAATGGTAAGGAGAATGGTATGGTATTCGGTTCTTCACGTGGTGAGGTTGCCAAACCTACAGGCTCTCCTGCTGAAGACCCCAACGACTATCTGGCATGGGTTAATGAAACACATGTCACCATTGGCGATTCTAATAATGAAACTCCAGACCCGGTAATCAAGGGTTCTGTCTATGGTAGTGGTGAGAACGGACATACTTATACCGATACAGAGGTTATTATCCACAGCGGTACCATAGGTATAAACAGTTCTGAAGTTGTTACCTATTATAAGAATAATGATGTCGAATCAGACGTTGTATATAGTGGACCAGCATACGATTATCCATATCGTGGCAATGTATATGGTGGTGGTTGCGGTACTGACCAATATGATTCTGATTCTGACGGCATTGATGACACCTACAATCCCAAGTCTGGTTGGGTTGGCGGCACGGCTTCCGTTACCATCAATGGTGGTACGATAGTCCGCGATGTCTATGGCGGTGGTTCTATGGGCTCCGTTGGCGGTAGCACGTCTGTCGAGATTAGTGGCAATGCAGTAATAGGTGCAAGTGGTAGTAATGGTGGATATGTATATGCTGCAACCCGTGGTGATGCATCACTTGACGATGCCCATCAGGCATACGTTGCCGCATCGTCCCTGACAATCAGTGGCGGTACCATAAATGGTGATGCCTATGGTGGTGGTCAGAATGGTATCGTAAAGGGTGCAGTAACAGTAAGTCTGTCAGGCGGTGAAGTTAAGCACGATGTCTATGGCGGCGGTGCTTTGGCAAAGACCAATACAGAGTATCTTGCAGGCGATCCCACCAAGGGAACTTACACTACCACAGTTACGATGTCTGGTGATCCTGGAATCACTATTAGAGGCAACCTCTATGGTGGTGGTTTGGGACGCAAGGCTGAAGGCGCAGTCCTTTATGCTGATGTTGAAGAGTATAATACTGCTAAGGGTACATCATTGACACCAGAAGCATTTGGTGCATTATCTGATGCAGAAAAGACAAAGACTGCTGCCGTGATTGCCATTCCTGCCAATGTGAATGGTCCTGTTACGGTTAATGTAAGTAGCGGTACAGTAGAGAATGTGTTTGGATGTAACAACCTGAATGGTGCTCCACAGGTATCGGCTGCTGTAACAATTGCTGGCGGTATTGTCAACCACGATGTATTCGGTGGCGGTAATCAGTCCGACTATGGTCACGATACAAATGTAACTATGACGGGCGGTCGTGCCGACCGAATCTTCGGCGGTGGTAGTGAGGCCGATGTTGCAGGTAGCGTAACTATCACTATCAGCGGCGGTAAGGTAGTCAACGATGTCTATGGTGGCGGTGCATTGGCAAACACCAATACAGCAAACTGGACACTCGGAGCTCCGAGAGCAATATATGTTGACATTACATCGGTAATGACTGTCGGAACTACCGTAGTAACTGGACTATATACTGAGTCTGGCGGTGTCTATACTGAAATTACTGCCGCAGATACCAAGGCTGCATCCGGAACGACCTATTATGAGCGTAGAATGCTGCCGGGCAACTGGGCAGCAGGTAAGACCTCTTCCAGCAACACCACAACACTCACTCTTACCGGTGGTATTTTTGGTAACGTATATGGCGGCGGCTTGGGTGATACCTCCACTCCTGTATATGTGTTTGGTGATGTGAGTGTAATCATCAACAAACCTGAAGACATTACAAGCAATGGAGGCCTTGGTGCGGCATTCTCAAAAGACCCAAGAGACGTTACGGTAAGTGGTGTTTCCTACACAGCCGTACCTAATAAGGGTCGTGTGTTTGGATGTAACAATGTCAATGGTACGCCTCTTGGCAATGTGCTTGTAGAAGTATATGGCACACGACAAATCGACAATAAGGATAATTACATAGCCGGTCATAAGAACTATGAGATTCAGGCCGTATATGGCGGTGGTAACCAGGCCGACTATGTTCCAGATAACGGAAAATCGACGAAGGTAAATATCTATGGTTGCGATGAGTCAAGTATTGCCCGTGTTTATGGCGGTGGTAACTCAGCTTCCGTTCCTTCAACCGATGTCACCATCTGGGGTTCATACGATATCGAATACGCCTTCGGTGGTGGTAACGGTGGACAGCCAGTTCTCACAAGTAGTGGTTGGGTGGAAAATGCAGGTGCCGATGTTATTGCTGATGCCAATATTACCTGCCACGGTGGTAGAATAGGTGAGATATTCGGTGGTAGTGACTTCCGAGGTGACTGTCGTAAGGCTAATACTACGCAGTCTCAGTCGGGTGACTGTCCGTTGAGAATTACCAAACTATATGGTGCCGGCAAGGAGGCTAATGTTGATGGTAACGTAAATATTGTTATATCAGCTTGTACAGCCGAGAACTCTCAAATCGAGTATGTCTGCGGTGGTTCCTATAAAGCTCAAATTGCAGGTAGTGTACATTTGACCATTACTGCAGGTTATTTCAAGAACGTATATGGCGGTAACGACCAGCGTGGCAGTATCGGTGGAGACATTATCGTGGATATTGAGGAGAGCGACCCATGTAAGCCCATTATCATCGGAAACCTTGTGGGCGGTGGTAACCAAGCAGCATTCCCTGGTAAGTACGAAAATGGAGATACTTTGCCAGATCTTCATCCTGTCACAGGAAAGCTACGCAACATTACGGTAAATGTAAAATCTGCAACACGTATCGAAAACATATATGGCGGTAGCTTCATGGCTGAAACAAGAGCCAACACTGAGGTAAACGTCAATATGCTTCAGGGACGGCATAGAGGCTCGTCGGTACTCCTTCCTTCTGACTATGGATTAGTTGGCGCTCGCATTCCAGCAAACATTACCGGAGTTACAACAAGTTATGTTGCAGTTTCTCCAGCCATAGAGTCAGGTAAATCCGTTGTTGGTTATTACACACGTGATGGTGAGACCGATAATTATAGCGCAGCGAGTGGTATTTCTAATGGCTCAACCACATATTATGAGAAGCAGGTATCAGGAACGATTGCCAAAGCCATCGGTACCATCGGTAATGTATATGGTGGTGGTCAGCAAGGTCAGGTGAGAGGTAATACCAAGGTTAATATCGGAACATCAACCACGGTTCCTATCATGAAACGTAATGGAAGTGGTATTATCGTAGATACAAGCGATAATTCCATATACGATCCTGAAGGCAAGCAAAGAAGTGACATAACAATAGCCTACGTTGATAGTATCGTCAGAGGTGCCCACATCGACGGCGATGTATTCGGTGGCGGTGAGATGGCTGAAGTTACAGGTAGCTCCGAGGTGAACATCTGTACTGCGGAGACCACTCCTGGCTCAGGAACTTATGTGGCTGTTGCCGAAGGTGCAGAGAAGGTAACGATTGGCGGTAGCGTATATGGTGGCGGTAGTCAGGCCGATGTGCTGACAAACGCTACTGTAAGAATGTACAACGGTTATGTCTTCAACGGTATCTTCGGCGGTGGCTATGCAGGTTCGGTAGGAACATTTACCAGAAGTACGGACGCTGCTCACACAAACGTTTATGGTCATACTTCTCATGCTGGCTGTATTGGTAAGCCAATTTCTTGCAAAGTAGGTACAGGTAAATGTACTGTAGTAGTAAACGGCGGTCAGATAGGTCCCGTAACAGTAGCAACACAGGGTATGACAAGGTCGAAAGCAAACGGCGGTCCTGTAGCTGAAGGCTGGGTATGGGGTGCTGGCTGTGGTGTGGTTGAAGACCCGGCAGATGAACCTGATACACACTTTAAGACCTATGTTAATGAAACCGATGTAACCATCGGCGGTACGGCCTTCGTCCTGGAGTCCATCATCGGTGGTGGTGAGTTCGGACGTGTGCTTGGCAATACTCTCGTGAAAATTGAGGGCGGACAGATTGGTGTAGGAGCAAACCAGACGGAAGAAGTAAATGGCGAACTCAAGCCAAAGCGCTATACTGATGCACAGTTTGTTGATCCTCGTGATGGTATTACCGCACTTAATGCTTTAGCTGAATGTTCTCACTTCGACTATGGACGTACGGAAGACGACAAAAAGGTTTATCGTCCTTACGACCCATACTATGAAGATTATCCTTCCTATGTTAGTGCTAATCCTGACTTAAGTCCTGCCAGCACTTCGAATCCTTCTGATGGTAAGACGTGGATTGGTTGTGTGTGGGGCGGTGGCTCTGGTTACTTCCCCTACGTGAAGTCAGATGGCTCTGGCTACGAATGGCTTCGTTCGGCAGGTTTGGTGGAAGGTAATGCCGAAGTGCGTATTTCCGGCGGTCATATCCTGACGAATGTATATGGTGCTAACGAAATTACCGATGTGAAGGGTAAGGCTACGGTGAAGATGACTGGCGGTACCATTGGTGTGCCGCGTACGCTGGAACAGATAGCCATCCATCCTCTGTCCTGTTACCTATTCGGTGGCGGTAAGGGTGACCAACGTTCTCACTTCGACCAGTGGACCACTGTGGATGATGTGGAGATAGATATATCGGGTGGTATCATTTACGGTTCTGTCTTTGGCGGTTCTGAGGATGGTCATGTGCTTGGCAATGTTGACCTCACAATCAGAAAGGGTGCCGACTTCACGATTGGTGGTAAAACTTATACCAATGGACCTATAATCGGAAGTTGGGGTACTTCCTACGTCGATGGTAATGTCTTCGGCGGTGGTCGTGGTTTCTCCGGTGAAACGCTGGGTGCAGGTAGTGTTACAGGTGATATCAACATTAATATTCAGGGCGGCACGATGCTTGGCTCAGTATATGGTGGTGGTCGTATGGCCTCCGTGGGCCTCGACTACTTTGATTCTGACGATCCTTTGCATGGTCAGTTCATTGAGGATGATGGTGATGACACCTATGGTCACATTACAGTAAACATCAGTGGCGGTACCATCGGTAATACAAATGAGGATGCAGCGCTTGCAGCCGATGGTCATTATCACACTAAGGGCGGTAATGTATATGGCGGTAGCATGGGACGTCTTGAACTTCTCGACGGCACTGTCAACCCGAAATGGCCTCGATTGGCACAGGCAAAGACTGCTACCATCAACATTACAGGCGATGCCTTAATCAAGAACAGTGTATATGGTGGCGGTGAGTTCGGTAACACCCGTGACAATGTCTATATCACCGTCGGCGGAACAAGAGCCTCAAACGGTACTATCACACCGAGCGGAACTCCCACCATCAATGGTCATGTCTATGGTGGTGGCTATGGAAGTACCATTGATTCAGATGGCTACAAGGCTTCCATCACTGCAGCTGACACCAAGTATCTCTACACCCCGATGCAGTGGGCGGGTCTTGTCGGTGGTAACACTGAGGTCAACATCTGCGGTGGTCATGTGAAGAAGAATGTTTATGGCGGTGGTGAGTACGCTTCTGTGGGTGTCATAGACTATAGCGTGAACGAGTCCGACGAGTATATTAATATCCATAAGCACGATCGTGTAACAGACAAGGGTACAATCAATGAACAGATTTACGACTTCGGTTTGAGCTGGCCCTACGAGTTTTCGTACTTGATGGGCGGCAGGGCTACGGTGAATGTTACCGGCGGTCGTGTTGGTACGACCCTCAGTTCCGGCTATGGTTATGTATTCGGCGGTGGTAAGGGTCAGGCTATGGACCGTTACAGAGAAGCTTTCCTTGCCAATGTGAAGGAAACCGATGTTAATATCGCTTATACATCAGCTCCTGCCGACACAACCAAGACCTACTTGGAGAATGATGCCAATGCTGCCATAGTGGCTGCTATCTATGGCGGTGCCGAGGATGGTCACGTCTATATGAACACAGCCGTGGATATCACGGAAGGCCTTATCGGCATGAGTGCCTACGGTGGCGGTAAGGGTCGCGGAACCTATATGGGTAAGCTGAGAACGAAAGAGGGTAGTGCTGAAACCATTCATGACTGGAAGGCTGAAGCAGAACCTATCCTCAGTTGGACGGCTGGTAAGGTCTATGGCAACTGCGGCATCACTGTCAGCGGCGGTCGCATATTGCGTAACGTCTATGGTGGTGGTAACCGTGCTTCTGTGGGCAAGGGTAACTACTCCAGTGGTACCGACGACTACTACACGACAGGTTACGGCGAGAAACTCGAAGTAAAACAATGGACAAGCGATGAGGAGGGCGACTTCGCATGGCACTTCCTCAACAGCGGTAACACCTATGTAAAGATTACTTCCGGTATAATAGGTAATGCCAATGGTGTGTACGACGGCATTCCCACCGGTATGGTATTCGGCGGTAGTCGAGGCCAGTCGGCAGAGGATGTATTCCTGGCACCACGTTATGACTACGAACCCAACTTCTACCTTGGCTATGTCAACAGAGCCCATGTGGTAATCGGACAGACGGATGCAGAACGTAGTGCTGGCGCTCTGGCAGAACCAATGATTTGGGGTTCGGTCTATGGCGGTGGTCGCGACGGACATGTACGCGACAGTGCTGAGGTGGTTATCCACAGAGGTACGATAGGTCCGGAATATAACAGCACTAACAAGACACTTCTCGGAACTTCAGACATCAATAACTATAAGTGGAGAGACTGCGGTAACGTATATGGCTCCGGTTCTGGTCTGGGTACTTGGGACGCTACACACCATGCCCTGTCGTCGGGTTCCGTAACCCGTGGAACACGTGCCATCATCAATGGCGGTACTATATATAATAATGTATATGGCGGCGGAGCTATGTCCAGCGTCGGTCCTCCATTGATTGGTACCCCCGGTGCTCCAACTGACTATGCCGGTAAGGACATATCGCTATGCTATGTCCAGATTAACGGCGGAAACATAGGCACTTCCGACGGCTATGCTGCAAGGTATGGCGGTAGCGTATATGGTGCAAGTCGTGGTGGTGACTTCGTGACAGGTGAATCGGAAGACGACTATGCTACAACCATTTGGACCAAGGTCGATATCAAGGGCGGTAACATTGCCGGCGATGTCTATGGCGGTGGTCAGGCCAGTCGTGTTAAGAAGGACACCGAGGTGAACCTCACCGGTGGCGATATTACCCACGATGCCTATGGCGGTGGTCAAGGCTCCAAGGGAGCCAGAGATATTGCTGCCCACGTTGGCGGTAACACGAAGGTGGAACTGAATAAGGGCGTGGATGAAGAATCACTTGGATGTAAGGTAAGTCGCATCTTCGGTTGTAACAATATACTTGGCTCGCCAAGAGGCAACGTTACGGTTCATGTATATTCAACCCAGCATAGGAATCAGTCTCAGATTAGAGATAAGTATGCTTTGTTCCATAAAATATCAGGTTATTCGATTACTGCTTACAATGGACTGGTGTTGCTGGCAAGAGATACATTAGGAATTGCGGAAAGTGCCTATAGTTCTTATACGGATGTTCTTGGCGATAAAGACGCAACCGACAATGAGAAGAATGCTGCACTTGAAGCATTCCAGAATGTAGTGCTACGCAAGAACCTTGAATTAACAGCAACGGAAATGGGTCCGGCCTATGTAACTGCCATTGCTCCATATCAGACAATCCTTAATAGCGGGGAAGCAACTGCCGCTGCAAAGGACTCTGCCCTCAATAACATGAAGGAGTATATCTACAATGCGAAGTACGATGTGCTGGCTGTATATGGCGGCGGTAACTTGGCTACGTATCAGCCTTACGGACCTTTGGCGAACAATACTGCAGCCGACTTTAAGGCAACTACAAAGAAGGCAGATGTCATTATCGACGGCTGTCATCTGACCAGCATCCGACAGGTCTATGGCGGTGGTAATGCTGCCCCCACGCCTGCCAACACTGTAAACGTATATGGTACTTACGAGATTGACGAACTGTTCGGTGGTGGTAATGGTAAAGACCCCTTCCAGGATGTCCACAACAATGATAAATGGTATGCTAACCAGGGAGCCAACGTCGGTTACTACGACTACGTCGAGTATGTGACCACGGACACTGATGTTCCGACCAACGGTAACGGTTCATTGACAAATCCATATGTTGCCCACACTAAGTCAAATGCCTCTTCGCAGGCTCTCCGTGAGCTTAACTACTCGTATGGTACGGGTATTGCTGAGACGAATGTTTTAGGAGGACGTATTCACTACGCCTATGGTGGTAGTAACATGAAGGGTAACATTCGCACACGAGCCTTGTCGAACTACGAGACATCTACTGAATGTCCTGTGATTATCGATAAGACATACGGTGCAGGTAAGGACGCATCCTTGGACGGTGAAATCCGCGTAGTATTGGAGTGCGTAGATTACATGGCTGAGTTGTTCGGAGGTTCTACCAAAGGTGATGTGTATAGCGATGTGGACTTGATAATTACCAACGGACACTTCGGTGCTGTATATGGCGGTAATGATAAGACGGGTCATGTATATGGTTCTATTAAGATTACTGTAAAGGAATCTGGTTGTAATCCCATCGTCATCGATAGACTGTATGCCGGCGGTTTGCAATCCGACTATTCTGTTTATGGCTATTACACGGATACCTCAGACGGCAATAAGGTTAAGCCAAGAACTTACGAGAAGTTCCGTACCGACAGCATCGCGGCAATGGCAACGGTAACACATCCAAACGACGAGGATGAGGTGAATGAGGCAATGACGGCAGCCGGTCTGTATGGCTACCCCAAGGCACATCCTCAGATAGACATTATTTCTGCTACGAAGATTGGCGCAATCTATGGAGGTGGTGAGAAGGCTGTGCTTATCGGTACTCCTCACATCAATGTAAACATGGAGGAAGGCCATATTACTGCCAAGTATGTCGATGAGAATCTTTCCAAGTTTGCGCCTGGTAAGCATACTGTATCCGATGGCCATGGTGATTATACGTTTGTCGTAAGAGGTCTTGAATCGGAAGAGGGTTCTACGAATGGTAAAGCCATTCTCGGTGTCGGCACCATCGATAATATCTACGGCGGTGGCGACCAGGCTGTGGTGGATGGCGATACGCATATTGAGATTGGTACCGGTATGCATCATGTGAAGGTTGCCGACCACGAGGAGTTTGCTACCTTGGAGCCTTATCGCGATTCTGCAAAGGTTATGAATAGCGTCTATGGTGGCGGTCGTGGTCTTGATGCGACGGTAACGGGTAACACCTTTATCTCGATGGGTAAGGGTGCCAGCGTTGAGAACCGTATCTACGGCGGTGGTGATTTGGGTTCCGTGGGCACTGTCACTGCGACTTCAGCCCACACTGGCGACAAAGAGCACGCCGGCTGTATCGGTAAGCCCACTGCCTTCAAGGCAAATACCGGACGATGCACCATCGACATCTTCGGTGGACGTGTAGGTCCTTTCGGCATGAAGATGATAACGGGTGGCATAGCTGATGACTACGGTTATGTATTCGGAGCCAGCAAGGGTAATTTGGCAGATCCTGCGAGTGATAAGGACATCGACTTCAAGACCTATGTCAACGAGACATACGTTACCATCAGGAATGCCTATGAGGAAGGATATGAAGGCGGTGCTGCCGACTCCCTGAGCCATATTGCCAGCAAGCCCATCATCTGCGGCGGTGTATATGGCGGTAGTGAGAACGGTCGTGTTCTCAACGATACTCATGTATTTATCCAAGGCGGACAGATAGGTGTGGGCCGTGAGTTGACAAGTGCTTACGCCGAGGCCGACTTCATCAATCCTGCCACCGCTACGGTAAGTCAGATAGAAGATAAGTCAGCAGTAATGCCAGAGTGTGAGGCATGGACCTTCGAAAGTCCGTGGACACCTTATGACGAGAATGCAAATGAAACTTGGTACACAGCTGCAATAGCCACCATGGGTGCTGCCAGCACAGTGGGTACCGACGGACACACGTTCTACGGTAACGTATTCGGCGGCGGTTCCGGTTACTTCACCTATAAGAAGTCAGATGGCAGTCACGAATGGCTGCCCACTGCCGGTCTGGTGGAAGGCGATACATACCTGAACATCACTGGTGGACACATCATCTCTAACGTATATGGCGGTAATGAGATGACTGACGTGACAGGTACCTGCCACATCAACATGACTGGCGGTACCGTTGGTGTTCCGCGTACGTTGAAGCAGGTTGTCGAACACCCAGTTGTCTGCAACATCTTCGGTGGTGGTAAGGGCGACCAGCGTATCCACTTCAACAAGTCCACAAATGTGGGCAGTACGGATGTGAAGATTACCGGTGGTATTGTATATGGTTCAGTATTCGGCGGTGGCGAGGATGGTCACGTCATGCGCAACACCTCCGTGACGATTGGTAAGGACGACCACACCGGACCCACGATTGGTACGTGGGGCATCAGCAATCTGGAAGGCAATGTCTTCGGCGGCGGTCGTGGCTTCAGCGGTGATGCCTACACGGCTGGTAATGTAGCCGGCAGTGCCAACACTACCATCAAGGGTGGTAACATCCTTGGCAGTGTATATGGTGGTGGACGTATCGCCTCTGTGGGCTACGGACTGTATCTGGTTTCGGAAACTGGTAAGTATGGTACCATTCGTCCTGATAACTTCGAAGATGACGGCACGACACCTGTTGCCAACTTCAAGCGCGGTTACACTAATGTCACAATCACTGGCGGTACCATTGGTAACAGACACGAGTTCATAATGCCCACGGCTGCAAATATTCCGTTGGGTCTGGATGCTGACTTCAAGAACTGGAGTGCTGCAAACTGGACGACATGGAAGGAGCATAACCGTGTGCCACATACCATATTCGATACCAGCAACGGTCGAGTAACGCACAGCACCAGCGGTAATGTCTATGCTGGAAGCATGGGACGCCGCACTAAGATTGACGGTGTGACTCCGAATGACTATCCTAGCATCGAATGGAAGAAACTGGGTAACGTGAAGGCTACTAAGCTGGCCATCAGCGGTGCTACGACATGGATTCTGGGTAATGTCTATGGTGGTGGTGAGCTCGGATCTGTAAAACCATACGTCAACGGTGAAACCGTGGAGGGTGGTACGACACAGGTAGATATCACTGAAGGTGTTATCGGTGTGGAAGTCCGCGAGAACGAATTCCCACAGAAGGCAACCATAGCACTCCCAGGTACATATCCCGCAAGTGGTTCCAGCGCTGTGAAATATACCTACGGCAGTGTCTATGGCGGCGGTATGGGTGACGAGACCTACGGCGGTGGCGATATCTTGGACAATGGAGCCTCCATTAAGACGCTGCGTGCCAAAGTGAGCATCAGCGGTGCCGACACGAAGGTGCGTGCCAGTGTCTTTGGCGGTGGTGAACAGGCCATCGTAAGCGGCAGCACTCAGGTCAACATCAGCAACGGCGAAGTAGGCCGTGACGAGGTGCAGCCCAAGAATGGCTCGAACCGTGGTTATGTGATGTTCGGTAGTTCCACTATGGGTAACGTCTATGGCGGTGGTAAGGGTAGTACCAAAGCCGTCGTGAATGGTCTGGTTAAGGGTAACACTACCGTCAACATAAGTGGCGGTAAGGTATATCACATGGTCTATGGTGGCGGTGCTCTTGGTTCTGTGGGTGACTTCAAATTGTCCGATGGAGCCGATAATCCGATATACATACCCATTGCGAATGTTCCATACGGTTGGGATACCGAGGCCGACGGCGAAACACCCAATGGTAATAATACAGGTAACACCACCGTCAACATTACGGGTGGTGTCATCGGCATCAGCGGTCGAGACAATGGTCTTGTCTTCGGTGCTTCGCGTGGTGACCTGAAGAACCTCTACGCTTACTACACGCAGGCAGAAATCGATGCAGCCAGTCCTGGCGACCCAGCCTATGGAAAGAGCGTGGGTGATCCTTATAAGAAATATGACGTGGATCCCTACGACAGTTTGGCATGGGTGAAGAGTTCTGTAGTGAATATCGGTACGGAACGTTCTTCTGACCTGACTTCTCCGCTCATTAAGTGCTCTGTCTATGGCGGTGGCGAGAACGGACACAACTCTGATAATGCTACGGTGAACATATATAGCGGTACCATCGGTATTATGGAAAAAGATCCTTCTACGGGTCTGGATGACCCATGGTGGGACTTTGGAGATAACGACTTGAATAATCAGTACAGAAACTACCGAGGCAACGTTTATGGCGCAGGTAGTGGTGCCGACACCTATAGCGTCACTAAGGGTGGTACGAAGTTCGAATATTACAACTCGAAGTCCGGAATGGTAGGAGGCAACACCGAGGTGAACATCAGCGGCGGTATGATTGGCAGAAACGTCTATGGCGGTGGTGCTATGTCTTCGGTGGGTCGCATCACGAATGAGAACGACACAATTCAAGGCGGTAGTGCTAAGAATTCCGATCCGACAAATAGCTTCGCGATGAGTTGGCCGTATAAGGTTATCTTCGCTGAAGGTACTGGTAAGACCACTGTGAATGTCAGGGGCGGACATATCGGTATGGGTAGTTCCCGAATTGTAGGTCTTGATAATGGTAACATCTATGGAGGCTCCAGAGGTGTGGCCGGCGACCCCTACGCGATGGCACACAATGCCAACGTGGCTGAGACTCATGTCACCATCGACTTCGAGCCCGAAAGTACTAATCCGACATCGATGGTTGGCAGTCCCAACTACGGCAAGGCTTGCATCGAAGGCTCCGTCTTCGGCGGTGGTGAGAACGGTCATGTCTTTGGTGACACTCATGTGACAATGAAAGACGGTTTCGTCAGTCACTCGCTCTTCGGCGGTGGCCGTGGTGATGGTCAGCACAAGGGCAAACTGATTCATGTCCAGACAGGAGAGGGAGCTACGCCGCCATATACCGGAACGACTGCCGTAATGACCGGCGATGTAGATATCTTCGACTGGCTGTCGGGTAAGGTTTATGGCAACACACACCTGACCATGGTTAAGGGCCGCGTGCTGAACAATGTGCTGGGCGGTGGATATATGGCTTCCGTAGGTATCGGTAACTATGCCGGCGGTGCAGATGACTTCTACCCGAATGGCTATGGCGAGAAGATCACGGGCGACCTGTGGACTCCAAGTGGAAGCTTCAATCCCAGAGCTCCCATCACTTCGTTGAACATGCCTACTACCAATGCCGACTTCTTCCTTGCCACCGGTAAGACCTTCGTGGACGTGTTCGGCGGTGTGATTGGTTCTACAGACTTGTGGGACGGTCTGCCTGCAGGTAATGTCTTCGGTGGTAGCCGCGGTAAGGCAGCACCAGACCTCAGAGAGTCGAAACGCCATCTCTATGCCCCCGAATGGTTCAATGGTTATTGCAATGAGACGCATGTTACCATCGGCGGTGGCTACAAGTGTAAGGCTGTATGCACCGACAAGAACGGTACGGTACACGCAGTAGGAGATATGGCGAGTCTGCAGATGTTGCAGGAGCTGTTTGACGGCGACGACTTAACCACCAACTGGGACAAGATTGATGACTCTGGAATCAAGATCTACGGTTCAGTATATGGCGGTGCTCAGGACGGTCGTGTACGTAGGGATGCCAATGTAGTTGTAAATGCAGGTGAGATAGGTCTTCCATTCACCTCTGCAAACAGAACACTCTTAGTGCCTGGAGCAGAAACTCTTCAGGAAGAACTTGACAACCCACAGTGGCTGCACCGAGGCAACGTCTATGGTTCTGGTTCGGGTATTGGTAAGTATAAGTTCGACCTTAACTACGATGGCGATTCCATCGACACTGACGTGGACTACTACGGAACTATAGTCAAAGAAGAAGACTACAGCCAGAATGCAGGTTGTGTGCTTCGCTTCACTCAGGTAGATATCAACGGCGGTATCATCCACCGTAATGTCTATGGCGGTGGCTCTATGGGTAGCGTAGGTCCTCCAGCCATTCCACCTAGGGATAATGAAACGGCTGACAAGAAGGGTGATACCACAACTCATGGTGGTAAGACCGGTTGGCAGTCGCAGTGTACTGTTAACATCAGAGGTGAGGTAGGTACTCCCAACGATGCCGTGAAGGGCTGGACATACCAGGACATATATGGCGGCGAGGTTTATGGCGCCTGCCGTGGTATTGCCGAACTGAAGATTAAGGAGAAACAGTTCAGTCACGCCGTATGGACTAAGGTGAATATCCTGCGTGGTGCAATAGTTCACGGCAATGTCTTCGGTGCTGGTGACTCGGGTATGGTCAAGAAAGACTCTGAGGTTGTCGTAGGTATGCCGGATGTGCATGATTAACGAAAACGATAACCAAAACGAAAAAAGAAAAAGAGTGCCCCCCGGAAGTTTTAAGGCTTTCGGGGGGCTGTTTTTATGCAATAACAGTAAACGAAAAGAGAGGCAATTATTCAAATGAATCTTTGCCTCTCTTGTGGTGTCACCAGGAATCGAACCGGGGACACAAGGATTTTCAGTCCTTTGCTCTACCAACTGAGCTATGACACCATTGCCTGTTTGCGGGTGCAAAGGTACGCACTTATTTTGACACTACCAAATATTTTTGTAGAAAAAATAACAATTTTCAATTATCAATTTTCAATTATCAATTAAAAGTTGTACCTTTGCAGTCGCTTTGCCACGGAGGCAGAGCCTTCGGACAGTAGCGCAGTTGGTAGCGTACCACGTTCGGGACGTGGGGGTCGGGAGTTCGAGTCTCCTCTGTCCGACAAATAACAGCAGTGGCGGGAAAGCCCAAACGAATGGCAACACTAAAAGAACGTACTGCACGCGGCCTCATGTGGGGCATGGTAAACAATGGCACGGCACAGATGCTCGGTGCCATTTTTGGCATTATGCTGTTACGTCGCCTCGAGCCAGAGGACTATGGCAAGATAGCCATGCTTATGGTGTTCTCCAACATCGCCGCAGCATTGCAGGAGAGTGGTTTCCGTCAGGCTCTGTGCAATCTCGGCAGACCGTCGCAGCGCGACTATAATGCAGTCTTCTGGTTCAACATCGGCGTCTCGCTGTCGCTCTATGCCATACTTTTCCTTGCAGCACCGCTGATAGCACGTTTCTACAACGACCCCACCCTCGTGTGGCTCGCCCGCTATCTATTCCTCAGTTTCCTCATCTCCAGCCTCAGCATCGTGCAGCGTGCCTACATATTCATTAATCTTATGAATAGGCAGAATGCCGTCATTGGCATCACGTCGCTTTTGGTATCAGGCACTGTTGGTGTGATTATGGCAAGTAACGGCTATGCCTACTGGGGCTTGGCAACCCAACAGGTGCTCTATGTGGTTGTAGTCACCATAATGGTGTGGATATACTCCCCTTGGCGACCATCGTTCCACATCGACCTGAAGCCTGCCCGCCACATGTTCGGCTTCAGCAGCAAACTCCTGTTGCAGAACCTCTTCAACAATCTCAACGCCCATGCCTTCGGAGTACTTCTTGGCCGTTTCTATGGCGACCACTCTGCAGGTATATACTCCAATGCGAGGAAATGGGACGATATGGGCATCAACACCGTCAATGGTATGGTTATGGAGGTAAGTCAGCCCGTGCTGACACGTGTCCGCGACGACGACGGTCGCTATCGTCAGGTATTCCGCAAGATGCTTCGCTTCATCTCGTTCATCTCCTTCCCTGCCATGCTCGGCTTGGGACTCATCGCCCGCGACTTCCTGCTGCTTGTGGCAGGAGAGAAATGGGTGGAGAGTGCCTCGCTTCTCACTATGCTCAGTCTCTATGGTGCCTTCGTGCCCATATCAAGTCTATACTCCAACCTCACCATCAGTCGTGGACGTTCCGACATAAACCTATGGAGCACCATCGTTCTCTGTGTAATCATCTGGATAGGACTCATAGCCTTGCATCCCTATGGACTGCACACGATGGTCATCTTCTTCATAGTCATCAACATCCTATGGCTGGGCGTATGGCAATGGTTTGCCAAGAGGTTGGTAGGACTTCGTCTGCGCGATGTATTGCTCGACATCACACCGTTCCTTCTTTTCACCCTTGCCATCATGCTGTTTACATACTGGGCAACAACGCCCATCAGTAATCTCCCGTTGCGTCTTGTGGCAAGGATAGCTATGGCTGCCGTGCTTTATGCCGGCATTATGTGGCTGAGCGGTGCCCGTATCATGCGGGAGTCGATGGAGTATGTGAGAGGTAAGAGGTAGGAAGTAGGAAGTAGGAAGTAGGAGGTAGGAAGTAGGAAGTAGGAGGTGAGAAATATGGATAATGAAAAATATTCCCCCTCGGGGGAGATAAAGAGGGGGGTCCGAATGGAGTGGCTTGATGCCATGCGTGGACTTACGATGATACTTGTCGTGGCCTACCATGTGGCACAGATATCGTTCGGGGTAAGCGAACGGACAAGCTCCTCACTACCATTCCTCGTGCTCTTCCGTATGCCTTTGTTCTTCTTTGTCAGCGGTTTCCTTGCATACAAGGCAAGCTTCGAGTGGACTGTCCCCAACACGCTGCGCCTGACATGGAAGAAGCTGAAGATACAGGTGCTGCCGGCTTTGGTGTTCCTGTGTGTGCTCATCATCCTGCGACGTCCCGAGTTCTGGACTCCCTTCATGAATGCTATGCACAGTCCCACAAAGGGCGGCTATTGGTTCACTTGGGTGCTTCTGCAGATGTTCGTCATATACTACCTTGCCTGTCTTCTGCAAAGATGCCTACCCCCATCCCCTCCCAAAGGGAAGGGAGCCAACAACGCCGTGATTTGGGTGTTGTTCGTGGTGAGTCTCTTTGTTTACGAGAGTCTATATCTGCCCAAGATATTCACTTTCTACAAGAACGACTTCTTCCTCTATTCCAGTCTCATCAAGACACTGAACTTCCTGCCGTTCTTCCTTTTCGGCAATCTCGTTCACCGTTATTGGGAGAAGATACTGAAACTGGACATCCTGTCGTGGTTCTTCCCCCTGCTGACCATAGTGGCATTCGTATGCTGTGCCGACATCTTCCGCTGGCACACCCTGAAGTTTGCATGGACCAACCTGCCGCGTACCGTGGCAATGTTCTCCCTGCTCTCTATGGTGCTCATCTTCTTCTATTATTATAAGGAATGGTTCACCAGCGACAAGGTCATTGGTCGCTCGCTGCAATACATCGGTGTACGCACCCTCGACATCTACCTGCTCCACTTCATCCTCCTGCCTAAAATGCCGCAGGTGGGCGAATGGCTCAACCACAATCGTCCCAACTTCATACTGGAGATAGTGACATCGTTCTCCGTGGCTCTTGTCGTCATAGGCTTCTGCCTTCTCATCAGCCACATCCTACGCATCAGTCCCATCTTCCGCCAGTACCTATTTGGAAGAAAATGAATATAGCATATATCATCTCGGCACATACGGACGCAGCACAGTTGGCGCGACTCATTGGGGCTCTGCACCCCGATGCAGAATACTTCGTGCACATAGATAAGAAGAGCGACATACGCCCCTTCAAGGAGCTGGTGAGTGCGGAGAATGTACACTTCATAGAGAACCGGATAGACATACGCTGGGCGACATTCCGTCAGGTGGACTACCAAATGGCGCTGTTGGAGGCAGTTATTGCCCACCCCAAGCACTTCGACCATATATTCGCCCTCAGCGGTCTCGACTACCCGTTGTGGAGCAATAGTCACATCACCGAATGGCTGGAGCAACAGGGCAATCGCGAGATACTGCAGGGCTATAACATGAACACAGAATTGCTCGACAAGCAGCAACGCAAGCAATACACCGAATACCGTCCGCTCATCACGCTCTTCGGCAACTACTTCGACGGCAAGCTAAGCATTGCACTGCGTCGCTTGTCGTCGGCTCTGGGCATACGTCGTAAGCTCTATCTCACCGTGGACGGACAGAAGTGGGACCTCTATAAGGGCAGTTCGTGGTGGTGCATCAGCGAGGACTTGGCACGATACATCGTGGACACCTACAAGCAGCACCCCGAAATCCGCCGCTATTTCTTCCACAGCTTCGGTCCCGACGAATGCCTGATACAAACCATAGCCTTCAATTCGCCACAATGGGCCGGGCGCTGCATCCTCTCTACGGGTCGTTATCCCGGACTGGATGCCCTCACGCCCCTTCATTATATCGTCTATGAGCCCGTCATTCAGGTGATGCAGGCGAAGGACCTGCCTGCACTCAAGCATAGCGGTCGCATGTTTGCCCGCAAGTTCCTAAGTGGCGTCAGCGACGCCCTAATAGAGGAGCTGAAAACACATTACTAATGTAAGTGCCATAAGATTACTAATGCATGAGGTCAAACATTACTAATGCATGTGCCATAAGATTACTAATGCGTTTTTCAAAACACTATAGTGACTTCGTAAAGACACTATAGTGAATCGGGAAAGATACTATAGTGAGTTGGACAAAATACCATAGTGAATATTTTGTGTAATATATTTGCATATATTCATAAAATACCTTATCTTTGCACTCAATTTGTGAATAAATGATGAATATATGCGAAACAAGGAGAGCCGACTTGAGGTAATAAAGATGTTGGTGTCGAGCCGCGAATTGTCGAAGCAAGAGGAGCTGATGGACGAACTGCGTCGTGCTGGATATGATAGTGCACAGGCCACGTTGAGCCGCGACTTGAAGCTGTTGGGCGTGGTGAAGGCACAGAACGAAAACGGGCGCTATGTGTATATGCTTCCCGATAAAAAGGCCTATCGCAATGTTAGCAATAACCATATGACCGTGACGGCAATGAACCGTCTTGGTGCACTTGGTGTGCGCTTTTCGGGCAATATGGCTGTGGTGAAGACTTTGCCGGGACATGCATCGCATGTAGCATACGATATAGACCATGCGGAGCTGGAGTTCGTGGTTGGGACAATAGCCGGCGACGATACGGTGTTTATAGTGATGGAGGAGGGGAGCGACCGTGCTGAGGCTCTCGATGCCCTGGGGCAGATCCTCCCGATGGGAGAATGATTAAGGGTTATTTCAATTTTCAATCTTCAATATAAGAAATGGAATATAACGACGGAATAGAGGTGATGGTGGCTGACGAAAGCCATGAGAAGTATATCGACTTCATACTGCAGACCATTGCCGATGCTGCTAAAGTGCGCGGAACAGGTATTGCCAAACGCACGCACGAATACTTAGCAATAAAGATGCGCGAGGCAAAGGCCGTGATAGCTCTTGCCGGTGACCGCTTTGCCGGTTTCAGTTACATCGAGACATGGGGCAACAAACAGTATGTTACCACCAGCGGTCTTATAGTGCACCCCGACTTCAGAGGGCACCACGTGGCAAAGCGTATCAAGGACCTTACTTTCTCGCTGGCACGAACACGTTGGCCTCATGCCAAGATTTTCTCGCTGACAAGTGGTGCTGCGGTGATGAAGATGAATACGGAACTGGGCTACCAGCCAGTGACCTTTGCCGACTTGACAGACGACGAGGCATTCTGGCGCGGATGTGAAGGGTGTGTGAATGTGGATGTGCTGCATCGCACTGGTCGTAAGTACTGCATCTGCACGGCTATGCTCTACGACCCCGAAGAGCATCTTCCCGTCCGCATTCCCGAGGATGTCTTGGAGAGGATTAAGGCTATAGATAATAAATGATAAATAATAGATAATAGATAATAGATAATAAATAATAGATATGGAGAAGAAGAAAGTTGTAGTTGCCTTTAGCGGCGGACTGGATACCAGTTACACGGTGATGTATCTGGCAAAGGAGATGGGTTATGAAGTGCATGCTGCCTGTGCCAATACGGGTGGCTTTAGTGCTGAACAGTTGAAAACCAACGAAGAGAATGCCTACAAGCTGGGCGCTACGAAGTATGTGACACTGGACGTGACACAGGAATACTACGAGAAGTCGCTGAAGTACATGGTGTTCGGTAATGTCCTGCGTAACAACTGCTATCCCATTAGCGTATCAAGTGAACGTATCTTCCAGGCTATCGCCATTGCTCGCTATGCCAATGAGATTGGTGCCAGCGCTATTGCACACGGAAGTACGGGTGCCGGTAACGACCAGATTCGTTTCGATATGACATTCCTCGTGATGGCTCCCGGTGTGGAAATCATCACTCTGACACGCGACAAGAACCTGAGTCGTCAGGAAGAGGTGGACTACCTGAACAAGAACGGCTTCAATGCCGACTTCACAAAGCTGAAGTACTCGTACAACGTGGGTATCTGGGGTACCAGTATCTGCGGCGGTGAGATTCTCGACTCGAAGCAGGGCCTGCCTGAGAGTGCTTATCTGAAGCATCCCACAAAGGAGGGAAGCGAACTCCTGAAGCTGGGCTTCGAGAAGGGTGAACTCTGCTCGGTAAACGGCAAGAAGTACGACGATAAGATAAAGGCTATTCAGGCTGTAGAGGAGATTGGTGCACAGTATGCCATCGGTCGCGATTGCCATGTTGGTGATACCATCGTGGGTATCAAGGGTCGTGTGGGCTTCGAGGCTGCTGCTCCCATGCTCATCATCGGCGCTCACCGCTTCCTCGAGAAATATACTCTGTCGAAGTGGCAGCAGTACTGGAAGGAGCAGGTGGCAAACTGGTATGGTATGTTCCTGCACGAGAGTCAGTACTTGGAGCCTGTGATGCCAGACATTGAGGCTATGCTGACTTCTTCGCAGCGCCATGTCAACGGCGAGGTGACTCTGGAATTGCGTCCCTATTGTTTCCAGACCGTAGGTTGCGATACTCCCGACGACCTCGTGAAGAACAAGCTTGGCGAATATGGTGAGGGTGCCAAGGGCTGGACAAGCGACGAGGCCAAGGGCTTCATCAAAGTCCTCTCCACTCCCCTCCGTGCCTACTACCTCGCCCATCCCAATGAAGAACGATAAGCGCTAGCCCATGATAAAAGTTGGAATATTAGGTGCTGCAGGATATACGGGCGGCGAGTTAATCAGGGTCTTGCTGGGACATCCGGAATTAAAGATTGTATTTGCACACTCCGAGAGTAATGCCGGCAATTCCGTCTGCGACATTCATGAGGGACTTGTGGGCGAGACCGACCTGTGCTTCACGGACGAATACGACTTTGCGAACGTTGATGTGGTGTTCTTTTGCTTCGGGCATGGTAAGAGCGAACAATTCCTGAAGGAACATAACATCCCTGAGAATGTAAAAATCATTGACCTTGCGCAGGACTTTAGAGTAAAGCCTCTCTCTAACTCTCCCCAAAGGGAAGAGAATAGCATTCCCCCTCATGGGGGGATTGAGAAGGGGTCCTTTATATACGGGCTTCCAGAGACGCACCGCGAGAGCATCAGAGGGGCACAGTGCCTGGCGAATCCGGGGTGTTTTGCAACGTGCATACAGTTGGCAATGCTGCCTGCACTGAAGGCTGGAATCATCAGCGGTGATATTCATGTCAATGGTATTACCGGTTCTACGGGGGCTGGTCAGAAGCCTGGAGCAACGACCCATTTCTCGTGGCGCAACGACAATATCTCTGTATATAAGACTTTTACACACCAACACCTGTTGGAGATTAACCAGACGGTGCAGGAGCTATGTCCCGGATATGATGGTAGGGTGCTGTTCATTCCGCAGCGCGGTTGCTTCGCAAGGGGTATCTTCGTGACGGCATACGCCAAGTGCGACCTACCACTTGAGGAGGTGCAGAAGATATATGCTGAATACTACAAGGATGCTGCCTTTACGCACTTCGTTACCAAGAGTCCTGATATGAAGCAGGTGGTGAACACCAATAAGGCTCTTGTGTATGTGGAGAAGTTCGAGGACCAACTGCTGATGATAAGTTGTATCGATAACCTTCTGAAGGGTGCCGTGGGACAGGCCGTGCAGAACATGAACCTGATGTTCGGCCTCGACGAAAAGGCCGGCCTCCAACTGAAGGCCTCGGCCTTCTAGAGGCCCCTCCCGACCTCCCCTAGGGGGAGGGAAGTGAGAGGTATGAGGTATGAGGTATGAGGTAAGAGGTGAGAGGTAAGTAATTTTCAATATTCAATATTCAATTTTCAATTATCAATTATAGTGAAACTATTCGACGTTTATCCTTTATTAAATATAGCAATCACGCGAGGCGAGGGTTGCCATGTGTGGGACGACAAGGGACAGAAGTACCTTGATTTGTATGGAGGTCATGCCGTAATATCTATAGGACATGCCCATCCTCACTATGTTGAGGCCGTGAGCCGTCAGGTAGGCACGCTGGGGTTCTACAGTAACTCTGTTATCAACCCCTTGCAGCAGCAACTGGCAGAGCGATTGGGTAAGGCCTGTGGCTATGACGACTATCAGTTGTTCCTCATCAACAGCGGTGCCGAAGCCAACGAGAATGCACTGAAGCTGGCTTCTTTCCATACAGGAAGGAAACGTATCCTTGCTGCTCAGAAGGCTTTCCACGGACGTACATCACTGGCTGTGGAGGTGACTGACAATCCAAAGATTATTGCTCCCGTGAATGCCAACGGACATGTGACTTACTTGCCTTTGAACGACCTCGAAGCATGGAAACAGGAACTGCAGAAGGGCGATGTGTGTGCCGTTATCCTTGAGTGCATACAGGGCGTGGGAGGCATAAGGATGGTGACACCCGAATTCGCCCAAGGACTGGCGGAGGCTTGTAAGCAGAACGGAACGGTGCTTATCTGTGACGAGATACAGTGCGGCTACGGACGTAGCGGTAAGTTCTTTGCCCATCAGTGGTTGGGCATCCGTCCGGATATGATAACGATGGCAAAGGGCATCGCAAATGGTTTCCCTATGGGTGCTGTGCTCTTCTCGCCTGAGTTCCAGCCAGTATATGGACAGTTGGGAACCACTTTCGGAGGCAATCATCTGGCATGTGCCGCAGCCTTGGCAGTGCTTGATGTCTTCGAGAAGGAGAATCTGGTGGAGAATGCCCGTGAGGTGGGTGACTACCTGATGACTCAACTGAAGGAGATGCAGAAGGAGGAGAAACATATTGTGGATGTGCGCGGACGCGGACTGATGATTGGCATAGAGCTGGATGTTCCTCATAAGACGGTGCGCGAACCCTTGATTTACGATGAACATGTGTTCACGGGTTGTTCGGGTACTAATATGTTGCGTCTTCTGCCTCCATTGTGCCTCACGAAGGCCGATGCCGATGAATTACTCACGAAACTTAAAAAAATACTGCAAAAGATATGAAAATAGCCATTATCGGAGCTGGGGCAATGGGTGGAGCCATTGCCGACGGCATACTGAACAAAGGGGTAATCCCCGCTGCTGACCTCATCATCAGCAACCATACGTCTGGGAAACTGGCACGCTTCTCCGAGTCAGGAGCCACATTGACTACCAACAATCGCGAGGCTGTGGCAAAAGCCGACTGGGTAATACTGGCCGTTAAGCCTTGGTTGGTAGAAGATGTACTCGATGAGTTTCACGATCTGTTGACTGCAGAAAAGACCTTAATTTCCGTTGCAGCAGGCGTAAACGCAGCAGACCTGAGTACCTGGACGAACAAGGTACCCCGTCTGTTCATTGCCATTCCAAACATTGCCATCGCCCAAGGGGCATCAATGACTTTCCTGACCCCCATCAACGAGTTTGAGAAGACAAAGGACGAAGTAGTTCGCTTCTTCAACAGCATGGGCAAGACCTGCGTTTGCAACGAATCGCAATTGCAGGCTGGTATGGCTTTGGCATCATGTGGCATTGCATACGCTTTCCGTTACATCCGCGCGGCCAGTGAAGGTGGTGTGGAACTGGGGTTCAAGGCCTCGCAGACAAAGGAGATTGTGATGCAGACACTGAAGGGTGCTGTGGCTTTGCTCGAAGCTGACAACTTGCACCCCGAGGAGGCAATAGATCAGGTTACCACTCCTGGTGGATATACTATAAAGGGACTTAACGCTATGGAGCAGGCAGGATTCACGAATGCTGTTATCCAAGGACTTTTGGCAAGTGTGAAGTGAGAATGAGAAAATGAGAGAACGTATTGTAATAAAGGTGGGAAGCAATGTGCTGACGCGCGGCGACGGTAAACTCGACGTGACGCGTATGTCGGCTATTGTGGACCAGATAGCATGGCTTCGTGACAAGGGCTACGATGTTATCCTTGTTTCTTCCGGTGCTGTGGCTTCGGGTAGGGGAGAGCTGCAAATAGACCATAACCTCGACTCTGTGGAGCAGCGACAGTTGTTCTCTGCAGTGGGACAGGTGAAGCTCGTGGGGCTCTACTACGACCTTTTCCGCGAGTTCGGCATTCATGTGGGACAGGTGCTCACGATGAAGGAGAACTTTGAGGCCGGTGAGCAGTATGAGAATCAAAGGGCCTGCATGGAGGTGATGCTGGAGAATGGTGTCCTGCCAATCGTCAACGAGAACGACACCGTAAGCGTTACGGAGCTGATGTTTACGGATAACGATGAACTCAGTGGACTGATGGCAGAGATGGTGAAAGCTTCGACGCTTGTGCTGCTGTCGAACATCGATGGAGTCTATACCGCACATCCCGATGATCCGGAGGCGGAACTGATAAGCCGTGTGGAGGCCAACCGTGACCTGAGTGAATACATCAAGCCGGAACGCAGCGCTTTCGGTCGTGGTGGTATGCACTCGAAATATCAGACCGCCAGCCGTCTGCAAAAGGCAGGCATACGTGTGATTATTGCCAATGGCGAGCGCGACAATATTCTTATTGACTTGATGGAGCGTCCCGCCGCCGTCCCCCATACCGAATTTATTCCAATATGCAATTGAAAGAAATATTTGAGAGAGTAAAGAATGCCAGTCGTGGTCTGGTACTGATGACTGACGAGGAGCGTAACGGCATTCTAAATGCTGTTGCCGATGCCATTGTGGCTCGTCAGGATGAACTGTTAGAGGCAAATGCCGAGGACCTGTCGCGTATGGAGCGTAGCAATCCTCTGTACGACCGTCTGCAACTGACACCTGAACGTCTGCAAGGTATTGCCGCCGATATGCGTAATGTAGCAACATTGCCTTCACCCCTTGGAATGACATCGAAGGAACGTACGTTGCCTAATGGCTTGCGCCTGCATCGTACGAGTGTTCCATTTGGTGTGGTGGGTGTTGTCTATGAGGCGCGTCCAAACGTGACATTCGATGTCTTTGCCCTCTGCCTGAAGAGTGGTAATGCCTGTGTGCTGAAAGGCGGCAAGGACGCAAGTGCCTCGAACGAAAAGGCTGTGGAAATCATCCACGCTGTATTAGAAAAGCTCTCCCCCTCGGGGGAGCGGGGAGAGGGGTCCCTTAAAGACATCGTCGCCCTATTGCCAGCCACTCACGAGGCAACGGCAGAGATGCTGTCGGCTGTAGGCTATATTGATGTATGCATACCGCGTGGTGGCAGACGCCTTATAGACTTCGTCCGCGACAATGCCCGTGTTCCTGTCATAGAGACCGGAGCCGGTGTGGTGAATACTTATTTCGATGAGGAGGGCGATTTGGAGATGGGCAAGAAGATTGTGATGAATGCCAAGACTCGTCGTGTGAGCGTCTGCAATGCTTTGGACTGTCTGTTAATCCACAAAGATAGATTGTCCGATCTTCCCGCACTCGTAGAACCCCTGCTCACACACACCAAGCCCGTCACCCTCTATTGCGATGAACCTTCCTACCAAGTTCTATCTTGTCACCCTTCCCTTGGGGAGGGGCCGGGGGTAGGCCTTTGTCATGCAACGGAGGAGAGCTACGGCACAGAGTTTATGGACTATAAGATGGCGGTGAAGACTGTTGCTAACTTGGATGAGGCACTGGAGCATATTGCCCAATATGGAAGTGGACATAGTGAGAGCATAATCACTGATAACGAGGCGATTGCCCGTGAGTTCCAGGCTCGTGTGGATGCTGCCTGTGTCTATTGGAATGCTCCTACCTCGTTCACCGATGGGGCTCAGTTCGGCTTGGGTGCTGAGATTGGTATCTCGACTCAGAAACTTGGACCTCGCGGTCCTATGGGACTGGAAGAACTCACCACCTACAAGTGGATAATTGAAGGCGAAGGACAAACGCGAGCATAGCTCGCAAATTGAAAATTGAAAACCGTAAAACCGTATGAAAAGCTTTATAAACGTAGAAGACCTGGGCGACCTGAAGCAGGCACTGGCCGAGGCACAAGAGATTAAACAGGACCGTTACAAATATCAGCATCTGGGTAAGAACAAGACTCTGATGATGATTTTTTTTAATAATAGTCTGCGTACGCGCCTTTCAACACAGAAGGCTGCCATGAACCTGGGCATGAACGTTATTGTTCTCGATGTGAATGCCGGAGCATGGAAGTTGGAAACGGAGCGTGGCGTAATCATGAACAGCGACAAGAGCGAACATCTGCTGGAGGCTATCCCCGTGATGGGCTGCTATTGCGACATCATCGGTGTGCGTTCGTTCGCAGGACTGAAGGACCGCGAATATGACTATGCCGAGACTGTCCTCAATCAGTTCATAAAGTATTCCGGTAAGCCTGTATTCGCTATGGAGACTGCTACCGTGCATCCCCTGCAGGCCTTTGCCGATTTGATTACTATCGAGGAGTATAGGCCCACCCCCGTCCCCTCCCAAAGGGAAGGGGGGATATGTGATGCAATGAACCATTCTCCCCTCCTCTCGGGAGGGGCTGGGGGTAGGCTCAAAGTCGTCTTGACCTGGGCTCCTCATTGCCGTGCTTTGCCACAGGCTGTTCCCAACTCATTTGCACAGTGGATGAATGCCGCCGATGTGGACTTCGTGATTACTCATCCCAAGGGCTATGAACTCGACCCGATGTTTGTGGGCAATGCCCGTGTGGAGTATGACCAGAAGAAGGCTTTCGAGGGTGCTGACTTCATCTATGCCAAGAACTGGAGTAATCCGGGCGTGACAAGTCCTGCAGACTATGGTAAGATAACCTGCGAGGATATGTCGTGGATGGTGGATACAGAGCACATGTCGTGGACGAACAACGCTAAGTTCATGCACTGTCTGCCCGTTCGCCGTAACCTTATTGTTACGGACGACGTGATAGAATCGGAGAACAGCATCGTTATTCCAGAGGCTGCCAACCGTGAAATTTCTTGTTCGGTAGTTCTTAAGCGGATGCTTGAGGCGCTTTAAGGAATGCTCGAGCACGTTGGAGTGCCACATCGATGTGTGGACAGATGTGCTCGGGATTCATCTTATTATAGAAGCCTGCCTTCTCCAACTGACTGTGAACCTTTGGAGTGACACCTGAGAGGATGACGTGAACGCCGTCCTCATGGTTCATTTGTATGAGGTTCTGCAGGTTGTGAATACCGGTACTATCGATGAATGGAACCTTGCGCATACGGATAATCTGTACGCGAGGCTTCTTGCCGTGCACGAGGGCTGTCTGCAGGTCGTCGAACTTATTGGCGATGCCGAAGAAGTACGGACCGTTGATTTCATATACTGCACAGCCTTCGGGAATGATAAGATGCTCGTCACTAAGATTCATATCGGCTTCCTCTGCTGGGTCTATCTCGTCCTTGATGACAGAAATCTCCGTTGTCTCCATCACACGCTTGATAAACAGGGCACAGGCGATGATGAGCCCCATCTCGATGGCGATGGTAAGGTCGAAGATAACAGTGAGCAGGAAGGTTGCCAGCAATACCGTTACATCGCTCTTAGGATTGTGTAGCAGACCTTTGAAGGTGCGCCAGCCGCTCATGTTGTAGCTGACGATAACCAGTACGGCTGCCAGTGATGCCATGGGGATGTATTCGGCGTATGGCATCAGGAGCAAAAGGATGAGCAACAGTACTACGGCGTGAATGAGACCTGCAACAGGTGTGCGACCGCCGTTGTTGATGTTGGTCATTGTGCGTGCTATGGCTCCTGTAGCAGGAATACCTCCGAAGATGGGAGTGATGAGATTAGCAAAGCCCTGTGCCACAAGTTCCATGTTGGAGTCGTGACGGTCTGAGATGGCACCATCGGCAACAGTGGCTGAGAGCAAACTCTCTATTGCACCCAAAATGGCGATGGTGAATGCTACGGGCATCAGTGTCTGAACCATTGCAAAGGTGATTGTAGGCACTTGCATGGGAGGCAACTGTGACTGGATGTGGAAACGGTCGCCGATAGTGTCAATGCCTGTAATGCCGTACTGCTTGAGCACGAGTACACTGGCAGTGCCGATGAGTATGCACCAAAGCGAACCGGGAATCTTGTTCAGTACGGGGACTGAACGCAGGACGCGAGGCGACAGGACGATGATGACTATGCCAACTACGGCAACTATGAAGTTCCAAGGATTAAACGAATGGATGTTCTGAGCATAGCATACCCATTTGCCGATGAAGTCGCCAGGCGTCTTCAAGGGAACACGAATGGTTTCCCCAGCTTCTGTTACTGCCTCTTGAGTCAGTCCCAGTACATCGCCCATCTGTGTGGTGAAGATAGTGACGGCAATACCGGCGGTGAAACCAATGATGATGGGGTAGGGTATGAACTTGATGACGGCGCCCATGCGGAACACACCTAATGCTATCAGGATTACGCCTGCCAGCATGGTGGCAATGAGCAAGCCCTGCAGACCGTACTGAGGGTTGTTGACTATACCATAGATGATTACGATGAAGGCACCTGTGGGACCGCCAATCTGCACCTTTGTGCCGCCTAACAGGGAAATAATGAAACCTGCTACAATAGCTGTTATGATACCCTTCTCAGGTGTTACTCCTGATGCTATACCGAAGGCAATGGCAAGAGGCAGGGCTACGATGCCCACGATGATACCTGCCATCAGGTCCTTCATGAATGTCTCTCTATTGTAGCCTTTAAGGCACGAAAGCAGTCTTGGTTTCAGCTTGTATTCCATTCGTTGTATTTGTTTTGTTAAAAGAAAATAAGGAGTGCCATGTGTATGACACTCCTTAAATGTTATTGTAACTTAGTATTAGTCGTTGCTACCACCACTGTGCTCAGTAACGGGAACTACTGCGAAAGGAGCTACCTTAGTGTCGCCGTACTTTGTGATTGCGATAGCTGCTGTAGAACCGTTAACCTTGTAAGTAGCGGCCTCTACTTCCTGATAACCAGCGAGGTAAAGTGTACCACCAACGGGCAGTGAGTAAGCGGGGCTGAATGTGTAAGTCATAGCCTCGTCGTTTACACTGCTAACAGCGGTCAGACCCTTGTAGCGAAGAACAGCCTTACGCAGGAAGTCAACCATTGCGGTGTTAGCCTGGTTAGAGATAACAACACCTTTTTCCTTAGCTGTGTAGTTCATGCTGGGAACGCTCATAGCAGCTGCGTTGCTGTTAACAACGGGAGTTGCAACAACGGGGATATTAGTAGCACCTGTGACGGCCTCGTCGATCTGGATACCGATAGCAAATGACTGTGCACGCAGGCGGCTGAGCTTAACAATAAGCTTGCTGTCCTGAGAGTTGTCGAAAGACATATCAGTGTCATTAGCTGTTACCTGTGTCCAGCTACCACCCAGATATCTGAAGAGAGCAATACCATTCTTCATGTCATTGTCACCCAAATTGATGGTAACATCAACAGTATAGCTAAGACTCAGTGCAGCGAAGTCAACGTCAACTGCGGTAATCAACTTAGCACCAGTCAAGAATGTGTAGTTACCGGGAAGAGCCTCACCTGCTACGATGACTGAAGAACGAGAAGCCTCATCGGGAGAGTTCAAGTTTGTGATGGTGTAGGTGATGTCGCTAACAGTAGTACCAGCAGGCAACTGACCGTTAATTGTGGAAACGTCAGCGGCGGCGATGTTAGGAGTGGTAACGTTAACTGTAATCTTGTTAACAGTGGCACCAGTTGTACTGTTAACAACGCCAGTACCGTCGTCCTGAGTTGAAGTCTCCAGGTCGATAGTCTTACTTGTACCAGAGGTACCGCTAAAAGCGCTAGTAGTAACACTATTATCCTTGTTCAGGTAGATAACGCATGTAGCGTCCTGACCTACAACTGTGCTTTCGCCGTTTACAATCTCAGTTGACTTAGCCAAAGTAACCACCTTAGGTTCGCTGTCCTTAAAGCCAGCCTTCTTAACAACGATAGTGTATGTACCATCGTTCAAGCCAGTCTTCTCGAAAGAGTTACTGCTTACTGCAACTGCAGCACCATTGATAGTAACTGATGCACCAGTTACAGCAGCACCGTCCTGGTCCAGAATAGTACCTCTCAGTGAGTTCTTGACAGTAATTGTTGTCTTAGATGTCTCAGGTGCAGTTCCTGCATCGTAAGCGTTGCACGATGTTGCTGCTACAGCTAATGCGCATACTGCGAGCATTACAAAAGCCTTGTTGAAAAGCTGTTTCATGATAATAATTAATTATTAAATTGTTAATGTTTAACTTTATTTCTTTCTCTGTTATATATACTTTGGTGCATAGTTTATGCAGTACAAATCGCTGCAAAGTTATACAAAATTCTAATAACAGCAAAAAATCTTAAAAAAAAATAACAAAATCTGTTCATTATTTTGTCAAGGTCGGGGAGTTTTGATACCTTTGTGCACAATAATATATCTTAAATACCTATATAATATTATGTTTGAAGGACAACCTAAGGGGCTATACGCATTAGCCCTCGCCAACACGGGTGAACGTTTTGGCTATTACACGATGCTTGCAGTGTTTGTTTTGTTCCTGCAGGCGAATTTCGGTCTGACGCCTGCAGCGTCTATGAGTATCTACTCCAGTTTCCTGATGTTCGTCTATTTCCTGCCTCTCTTCGGAGGTATGGCTGCCGACAAGTGGGGCTATGGCAAGATGGTGACTATCGGCATCTTCATCATGTTGTTTGGTTATATGTTGCTTGCCATTCCAGCAGGAGCAGGTGTGACAGCTTACGCATTTATGTTCGGCGCCTTGGCTCTGGTATGTGCCGGAACAGCCTTGTTCAAGGGTAACTTGCAGGTGATGGTGGGCAATCTCTACGATTCTCCAGAATATGCTGGTAAGCGTGATGCAGCATTCAGTATCTTCTACATGGCTATCAACATTGGTGCTATGTTTGCTCCTACAGCAGCCATCAAGGTTATGGAATACGCTCAGTCGATAGGCTTCTCTGAGGCCGACTCCTACCATTTCGCCTTTGGTGTTGCCTGCCTGTCGCTGATTATCAGTATCGCCATCTATTATGGTTTCCGCTACACATTCCGCAGCGCAGAAGGAGGCAAGGAGAAAATGAAAAATGGAAATAATGAGAAAATGAAAAATGAGGAGCCTGTGCAGGAACTGTCGAAGGAAGAGACGAAGTCGCGCATCATTGCCCTTTGCTTGGTTTATGCCGTTGTCATTTTCTTCTGGATGGCATTCCACCAGAACGGTGCTACGCTGACTCAGTTTGCAAAGGACTACACAGCAACTTCGAGCACGGGCTTGCAGAGCATGATGTTCGATGTGCGTAACCTTGTGGCTGTAATCTTCATGGTGTATGCCCTGTTTGCACTTTTCCAGAGCACAACCTCCAAGGGACGCGGAATCGCAGGTCTCATTATCGTGGCTGCTCTGTGCTATCTGGGTTATCAATATACTAACCTTCCTGAGAGTGTGGCAGTGAGTGCTCCCATCTTCCAGCAGTTCAATCCCTGCTTCGTTGTAGCCCTTACTCCTGTCAGCCTTGCCATCTTCGGAGCTTTGGCAAAGCGCGACAAGGAACCTTCGGCTCCTGTGAAGATTGCTCTTGGTATGCTGGTGGCTGCTTCGGCTTACGTCATCATGGTTGTCGGCTCTATGGGTGCTCCGATGCCAGAGTTTGCTGCCGACGGTCAGACTCAGCATATGGCAGACTTCAGTCCCAACTGGCTCGTAAGCACTTATCTCGTGCTGACCTTTGCTGAACTGTTGCTCTCTCCGATGGGCATCAGCTTCGTATCGAAGGTGGCTCCTCCAAAGTACAAAGGCCTGATGATGGGTGGTTGGTTCGTTGCTACTGCTTTGGGCAACCAGCTCGTCATGATTCCTGGTCTCATCTGGGGTAAGGTGGAACTTGTATGGGTATGGACGCTGCTTGCCAGCATTTGCATCCTTAGCTTCCTCTTCCTGATGTCCCAAATGAGTAAAATCAAGAAGGTAGCTTAATTATCAATTATCAATTACTTTGACTCCCAAAGTTAAGGGTTTTACGGCTGGCAGTATTGCCGCTGCATCCTACGGACTGAATCCACTCTTTGCCCTTCCTCTCTATAAGGAGGGGCTAAGTGTGGATTCTGTGCTTTTCTACCGCTATGCCTTTGCCATTGGCATGATGGCAGTAATGCTGCGAGTGCAGAAGGTGGATATGAGGGTGCGCCGTAGGGAGTGGCCTTTGCTTGCCGTATATGGTCTGCTCTTCTCTGCCAGCAGCCTGTTCCTTTTCCTCAGTTACAACTACATGGATGCGGGCATTGCCTCCACCATCCTCTTTATGTACCCAGTTATGGTGGCTCTCATCATGGCTGTCTTCTTTCATGAGAAGGCTTCGGCTCTCACTTGGGTGTGCATAGCTTTGGCTGTTGGTGGTGTGTCGCTGTTGACGAAGACCAGCGACGGCTCCACTGTTTCCTTGCTCGGCATCACCTTTGTCCTGCTCTCGTCGCTGTCGTACGCCATATACATTGTGGGCGTGAATCGCTCTTCGATTGCACGTATGCCATCAGCCAAGCTGACCTTCTACGCCCTGTGCTTCGGTATCCTTATATATATTACGCGCACGCGCGCTTTGACCGAACTGCAGGTTCCGCATACCGTGATTGGCTGGACCTGTGCCGTATGTCTGGCTCTCTTTCCCACGATAATCTCTTTGGTGACAATGACTATCAGCATTCGTAACATCGGCAGCACCTCAGCAGCCATACTTGGAGCTCTTGAGCCAATAACTGCCCTTGTGGTAGGTACTCTGGTGTTTGGCGAACACCTCACTCCACGTCTCTGTGTAGGCATAGTCCTCGTGCTGCTGGCAGTCACCCTCCTCATCGCCGGCAAGAAGATTTACTACTTCCTTAAAGGCAAAAGGCTAAAATCGCCATAATAGGCATTATTTGGAATCTTGTGGGTATGCACAACGACTCTAAACACGTGGAAACATTCTAAACAATATCTTTTAGATTATAAAGCCCCGATCACATTGTGATTCGGGGTTTTTGTTTATCATTATCGTGGGATGCGATGGGGGATTTGGGGGAGGAAGGAGAAATTTAGGCGATAATTTTTTGCAGTAAGGTAACTTATTTGTATTTTTGGGGCGTGAATGTGCTCTTTCGGGCACTTCATCCTCAGGCAGCGGCCTGTTGTAGACATAATATAAACGAAGCAGTTATGCTCGTCTTGCATTCAGAAACCTAGGAAATTTCCGATAACACGCAAGAAGATGACATAATGGCTTCCACGCGAAAGCGTGGATTGTACCATTTATCTTTGCGTGTGGGTTAATCCTAGGACCTCTGAATGAAGAAGTGGAATACGTTCCACGCTTCTTCTTTTGCATTTCGACATACTGCCCCAGAGATGCAAAACTATAAACCAACTAATAACTAAAACTATGAGAAAATTACTACTTTTCTTTTTTGCTTTGCTGACAAGCGTCAGCGGGGCATGGGCAGATGTAACAATGCCAACATTTACTGCCCTAAATCCCACAACCTTAACCAGTGGATGGTACCAGATTCAGTGGGTAAACTTACAAGGCGACACAAATACTGATTATACTAATTCAGATGTGTTAGGCAAATTTGTGACGAACTATGAGACAGACGTTACTGTGAGTTCTTCTAATTATCCTCTTTACCTTAGTAGTGCGCCATCAACGGCTGATGATCACGCAAAGACTTTTGTCTATTATGAAAAAGTAGATAATATCTCTGGTCAGGGAACTAGTGGCTATATTCGTAGTGCCAACGGACATTATGTTACTCAGACAGGAGCAGCATCTGCGACACAACCCGGTTCAAAAAATTTCATCATATACTTCAGTAGTGGAACTCCTACTATTTCTGTCATCACATCTGCGGCAAGTGGAAACGGTCGCCAAAGCCTAGTCCCTTGTGGAAAGAATGCAACACAATACATCGGACAAACTGTGGCTGGTAAGTTCCCTAATGTATATTTCAGCAAGGTGACACCCACAGACTTGGGATTGCAGCCTTGGACGGTTACTTTTAATGTAGCAGACGGCCTTGATGCAAGTAGCACACAAGTGAGCTATGGAGGTTCAGGTATCTATGGACTTACAAAAGTTTACAATAACGGTACATTCTTTTTTGATTCGAGCACGACACCTGATGCAGGTGATTTTTCAGCACCAGATATAAGTGGCTATACCGCAACCATTACAGTTAATAGCAGCACTCACACTATTTCCGTTAGGTATGGTGTCATGGTCACCTATAATCTATATGAGTCCGATGGATCAACATTAGTAAGTAGTGCTGATAATCTTCAACTAAAGAGTAGTGCTGTAAGTATTCCCGCTTCATTTAAGAGCGTTGTGAGCAGTTATGAAGCTAATGATTACGACTATGCGACAAGCGGTACAATTGGCACGACGGACTGCACCATTACTGTGACCCGTACCTTGAAGACCGACACATACATACCAAGCCTGCCATCCGGACTCTACTTAAGCGTTGGAGACAAGGCTACATCTATGTCTGTTGCCACCTCTGCCAACGACAATGCCCACTGGTATATTATGACCCAAACCCGTGACGGAGAATCTGCTATTTATGATAGAGCTTTATATACTAGCAACGTTTATCGTGCAGCAACAACGATAACACCTACGACGTTAAGAAACGCTCCAATCGCCGGAAATGAGAAATACCTTGTGCGTTTCATAGAGAAAGAAACGGGTCTTTATTATATCCAGTTTGCAAACGGTAATTATATCACGTCTGACTTAAAGACTGCACAGACAATAAACAATGCCGGTACGTATGCATTCTATAACACTGTTGCTGAAGGCACGACTTTCGGGTGGAACTTAAATAGCAATGCAGGTAGCCGTGTTGATAATAATGGTGTTCCCAATGGTTTGGCTTTCTGGGAAAGTGGTGTTGTTACAGCTACATCAGGCAACAATGTATGGACTATTTACCCTGTTGAATTTGTTTCTACAGTGGAAATAGCATATACACTAACTGACCAGAACGGTGCGACATATAGTGGCACATATCGAGCAGAATGGGCAGATGATGCAACGGCTGAGCCTTCTCTTTCAGGTGCTTATGGTGCCACATTGAGTAGCAAGGAATTCTCGGATGAAGGTGGATATTCTTTAACTGCCAACATTGATTTCGGGTTCCCCGTATCAAGCAACTCGATTAATAATCCTACAGCAATAAGAAGTGCACTTGGCAATTCATTGTGGTATGCAAATGACGGTAAAGTTATAGCCGATAATGCAGCAAACACCACCGTTTATGATGTTTATGCCGATAATTACCGTTGGTACATCTATCCAGTCTTTAGTGATGGTACATTCACCTTCAAACTCTACAACGTAGGTGCTGCTAAGTATATCCCCAACAATCCTTCTACTGCATCTGACAAAGCCACGACCCTCACTGCTGATGCTGCCAGTGCAGGTGCTTTCCAATACTCTCACTATAGTCAAGGTAATGGATTCTTTGATGCTGGCGCCTCGAAATTCCTGACTATCAACACGAGTGGTACCGCACAGAATATTTGGCTTTGGGGAGGCTATGGATCAACTTCTCATCAGGGCTCTGTTATGAGCTTCCCCGAACTTAGTGTAACAAATGTTGCTACAACATTTGCAGCACTCAAGAATGCTGACAAGTTCGACATCCTCGACGGTTCAACCGTGATGGGCCCAAGCGAATTCGCAGCTCCAGCATCAATCAATGCAGCTATCGATGCAGCTAAAGAAGTTGCTGACAACAATGAGGCAAAGTTAGAGTTTATTGAAAGCGCAAATGGTAAGATGATTCAGAACTATCTCACTATGAACGATACTTATGGCCCTCTTGCAAACATCCAAATTACAATGAGCAAGGAGTATGGAACCTTGATTCTTCCTTGTCCTTGCACGCGCATTGATGGTTTGGATATCTATTCTTGCAGTGCTGCGGAAGGTAATGTCCTGACACTTACTCCTGTAGCAGGAAATTATAATCATAATGTTCCTTATATCATCCATGCTACAGAAGGCAGCAAGTACACAATTATCGGTTGGGATAAGGGTAGCACTTCCACCCATACCTCTGGTTGGTTGACAGGTGTGCTGAATAGCACAACGGATATACCCGAAGGTTCATACATGCTTGCAACAAACAAGACCACCAATGTTCAGGCTTTCTATAAGATATCTGGTGAAGGTGTTAAGTGTGCCATCAACAAGTGCTACTTGACCGTTCCCAGTGAAGTAAAGGCATTCTTCTTTGAAGATAGCGGCCTGGAAACAGCTATTGAGGAGATAATTGGTGAGAATGCTGAGCAAGATGTAATCTACAACCTCGCAGGTCAGCGCCTGACAAAGGCTCAGAAAGGCATAAACATTATTAACGGCAAAAAGGTTCTTAAGTAATATGAAAAAGGAATATAATGCACCCACAACTACCTACATGGAGTTGCGTGCAACTAATATGGTAGCTCTTTCGCTGAATAATGAACAGATTAATTCTGGTAACGCAAGCGAATTCGAACAAAATGTTCGTGGTAATAAAGGTTGGGACCTGTGGGGAGATGATAACGACTTCGACAATTAGTTCCGAAGGAACGGAAACACGGAGCTACGGAGCTACGGAGGAGTCCTAAAATCCGGAAATCTGGAAATCCGTGAATCCAATATTGTTTGGCTCTATACAACACAATATAGAGTATTAGTAATAGTAGTTCGGGGAGCTGGGTTGTGAAACTCGGCTCCCTTTTTTTGAAAATATGTTTTCAAAAAAACGCTAACATCATACCATATTTTTATATGGAAAAATTGTTGATTAAAAAAATAATAGCTATTTTTGCCGTTAGAAAAGGCTACAGATAACAATCGTTAATGATAAGGAGATGAATAGCAAGAGTCATATACAATCTAAGAGTCACGAGGCGGTACTCAGCAATGCCGGAGGTTTCACAGCCTTCAGTTTTGGTGGTTACAACATTCGTTTCCGAGCACCTTATAGCCTGGATAGGTATGTTGAAGTGGTGAAATGGGATAATGGATATCTTGTGGTAATGGCTAAATACAACCACAATGCCGAGCCTGAGGAGGAATATATCGACTTGAAACCCATCCTTGAGGGACTGTATATAGACTCAGCAGCATTCCTGAAACCCATAAAAAGTGTACGTTTAGCCTATGCCTGACATTAAGACTGTAGCCGACAAAGCTGATGTTATTATAAACGGGTATGCCTTTACTCGTGAGAATGGTCAATTTCGTGTGCTCAATCTGAACTGTCCTGACAAAGCTGTTGTGTTCAGTATGGAAGGAGAAGTTCTTGAAACCACGATGGATGATATTGAACTTTCCATTGCTAACCGCTACCTAAAACAGAATCTGAAATACATGGAGGATTGAACGATGCCGAAGTATTACGATTTTAAGGTGGTGGGATATTACCTGTATTTCACGTCTTTTTGTGTGGTGGAGTGTATGCATGTACATGCCAGTGACAGCAAACTGACAGAGGGCGGTTCTGCAAAGTTCTTCGTTAAGAGCAACGGAGATGCAGTAGTTCAGAACAGAGGTGTTTTGAACGACCGAGAGATTTCTAAAATTTCTGATTTTATCAAGGAACACTATCAGGAGATGTACCTACGCTGGTCGCAATATAGCAAGAAGGGTTTCTACGAGAAGTAGGTGTAGCCGTTTGTTATGGGACGAAGGTTCTAGAACCTTTGGCGATAAGACGGCGAACCTATTGCCACAGGTTAATATAACCTATCGCCACAGGTTAATATAACCTATCGCCACAGGTTAATATAACCTATCGCCACAAGTTAATATAACCTATCGCCACAGGTTAATATAACCTTCCGACGGAGGGATAGTATCCCTTGGCAGGGAGGGATAGTAGGGCTGAAAGAGAAGGAATGTGCGAAAACAGGTACCTTACTACCTCAACCCCTCTTGAGGCCCGATGGATAAAGGGCTCGTCGAGAGGTACCTGTTGGCTTAACAGGTACCTAACAGGTACCTTGTCAGGTACCTTAGCGATTTTTTGTAACTTTGACCATTTTCAATGGTCGAAGATAGGCGGCATCTCGGAAAAACTCAAATAAATTTGGTTTTCCGCTCACTTATTCGTACCTTTGCACGCCCAAAAGTGAATAATAATATAAATTAAGGTATAAATGAAGACAACTTTCGAGAAGGTCGATAATGTGAACGGCCTCATTACAATGCAGGTTGAAACGGCTGACTATGCCGAGAATGTAGAAAAGGAACTGAAGAACTTCCGCAAGAAGGCTAATATGCCTGGCTTCCGTGTAGGTCAGGTGCCCATGGGCCTGATAAAGAAGCGTTTCGGCACAGAGGTTAAGGCTGAGGCTATTGACAAGCTGATTCGCGAGAAGCTGTTCGGTTACATCCGCGACGAGAAGCTCGGCGTGCTGGGTGAGCCTCTTCCCAACGAGGAGAAGACTCCCGTAGTGGATTTCGAGCATCAGGACGAATTTACATTCGTGTTCGATGTGGCTTTGGCTCCTGAGTTCGATGCCAAGCTTACTGCTAAGGACAAGGTGGATTTCTACACGATCTCTGTTGACGACGATATGGTGTCGAAGCAGGTAGAGTCTTACGCCAGCCGCAATGGTCAGTACGTCAAGGTTGACAGCTACGAGCCTCGCGATATGGTGAAGGGCTTGCTGGCTGAGCTCGACGAGAAGGGTAATCCCGTTGACGGTGGCATTCAGGTGGAAGGTGCAGTTATGCTGCCCGACTACATGAAGAACGACGATGAAAAGGCGAAGTTTGCTGCTGCAAAGGTTAACGACGTAATCGTGTTCAACCCCTCTAAGGCTTACAACGACAGCGATGTGGAGCTGGCTTCTCTGCTGCGCATGAAGAAGGAAGAGGTTGCCGACAAGAAGTGCGACTTCAGCTTCCAGGTTGAGGAAATCACCCGTTATCAAGCTGCTACCGTTGACCAGGCTCTCTTCGACCACATCTTCGGCGAGGGTAAGGTAAAGAGCGAGGAGGAGTTCCGTGCTCGCATCAAGGAGCAGTTGGAGGCTCAGTTCCAGAACGACAGTGAATTCAAGTTCCTGCTCGACCTGCGCAAGCACCTCATAGAGCGTGTTGGCAAGCTGGAATATCCTGAGACAATGCTGAAGCGCATCATGCGCCTCAACAATCCCGATAAGGACGAGAAGTTCGTTGACGACAACTTCGAGAAGAGCCTCGACGAACTCACTTGGCAGCTCATCAAGGAGCAGTTGACAGAGCAGTTCGAGATTAAGCTCGAGCAGGACGATGTGCTGGCTGCTGCTAAGGCTGTTACCAAGATGCAGTTTGCTCAGTACGGCATGATGGAGGTTCCTGAAGAACTGCTGAACAACTACGCTCAGGAGATGCTGAAGAAGAAGGACCAGACAGAAGGTCTCATCACTCGTGCTATCGAGCAGAAGATTGCCGTTAAGGCTAAGGAGACAGTGAAGCTGAATAACAAGACTGTCACTCTCGACGAGTTCAACGCAATGTTTAAGGATTAATGAACGATTTCAAGAAATACGCAACCAAGCATCTGGGAATGAACAGTATGGTGCTGGACGACGTTATCAGCGCCCAGAACCAATACCTGAATCCTTATATCTTGGAGGAACGCCAACTGAATGTGACACAGATGGACGTCTTCTCGCGCCTGATGATGGACCGCATCATTTTCCTCGGTACGCAGATTGACGACTATACTGCCAACACTCTGCAGGCTCAGTTGCTTTACCTCGATCAGGCCGATCAGGGTAAGGACATCAATATCTATATTAACAGTCCGGGCGGAAGCGTGTATGCAGGACTTGGTATCTACGACACCATGCAGTTCATAAAGAGCGACGTCTCTACCATCTGCACAGGTATGGCTGCCTCTATGGCTGCCGTGCTGCTCGTAGCCGGTCAGGAGGGCAAGCGCTTTGCCCTGCCTCACAGCCGCGTGATGATTCACCAGCCGATGGGAGGTGCCCAGGGTCAGGCCAGTGATATCGAGATTACGGCTCGCGAGATTCAGAAACTGAAACAGGAACTCTATACCATCATTGCCGATCACAGTCACCAGACCTACGATAAGGTGTGGGCAGACAGCGACCGCGACTACTGGATGACAGCCCAGGAAGCCAAGGACTACGGCATGATTGACGAGGTATTCACCAAGAGGGCATAATCGTGGCAAAGAATGTATGTTCGTTTTGCGGTCGTTCCGATAAGGAAGTACCCCTGCTGATTAAGGGGCTCAGTGGCTTCATCTGTTCCGACTGTGCCGATGCTGCCTATAAGATAGTATTGGAAAACAAGGGGGCTACTGCCCAAAAAGGCGACTTCTCTCTTGCCCTTTCCGAACTGCCTAAGCCTCATGACATAAAGGCCTATCTCGACCAGTATGTGATTGGACAGGACGATGCAAAGCGCTATCTGGCAGTCAGCGTCTATAACCACTATAAGCGCCTGGCTCAGGAACGTGGCGACGATGGGGTGGAGATAGAGAAGTCGAACATCATCATGGTAGGTCCTACAGGAACGGGAAAGACACTCTTGGCTCGCACTATTGCAAAGTTGCTGAAAGTTCCCTTTACCATTGTAGATGCTACTGTGTTCACCGAAGCAGGTTATGTGGGCGAGGATGTGGAGAGCATACTGAGTCGTTTGCTTCAGGTGGCTGACGGAGATGTGAAGGCTGCCGAGCGCGGAATCGTTTTCATCGATGAAATCGATAAAATTGCCCGTAAGACCGATAATCCCAGCATCACTCGCGACGTTAGCGGTGAGGGTGTGCAGCAGGGCTTGCTGAAACTGCTTGAAGGCAGCATCGTGAATGTACCTCCAAAGGGAGGTCGTAAGCATCCCGATCAGGACTACGTTCATGTAGATACCCATAATATTTTGTTTATCTGCGGCGGTGCCTTTGATGGTATCGAGCGCAAGATAGCTCAACGATTGAACACTCACGTTGTTGGATTCAATTCTATCCAGAATACTCGCAGTATCGATAAGAATAACCTGATGAAGTACATCCAGCCTCAGGATTTGAAGTCGTTTGGACTGATTCCGGAGATTATTGGACGATTGCCAGTGCTTACGTATCTGGATTCGCTGGACCGTGAGGCTCTGCACCGTATTCTTCTGGAACCTAAGAACTCGCTCGTGAAGCAGCAGAAGAAACTGTTTGCAATGGACGGCATCGATTTGGAGTTCTCAAAGGACACACTCGACTATATTGTTGACAAGGCAGTTGAGTATAAACTCGGAGCACGCGGATTGCGTTCGATTATGGAGACGCTGATGATGCAATTGCAGTACGATTCTCCTTCAACAAAGAAAGCTGGCGATAAGCTTGTAATTACTAAGGAATATGCCGAGAAGCAGCTTGAAAACTCACTTCTGCAAGAGGCTGCTAACAGTCGCTGATTTTCGTTTTAACAAAAAATAACATTAGATATTTGCCCCAAAGTTTGCACCTTTGGGGCTTTTTATTATAACTTTGTAAGGAAGTTAGGGCTAAATCGAGAAAAATTGATAGACTTTAATCTAAGTGAAAAACTAAAAAAGTACTTCGGTTTTGATACCTTTAAGGGCGATCAGGAGGCTATTATCCGCAACGTGTTGGCGGGTCGCGATACCTTTGTGCTGATGCCTACAGGCGGCGGTAAATCGTTGTGCTATCAGTTGCCTGCTCTACTAATGGAGGGTACGGCAATAGTCATTTCACCGCTGATTGCCCTGATGAAGAATCAGGTTGATGCCATTCGTATGGTGAGCGAAGAGGATGGCATAGCCCACTTCATAAACTCCTCTCTTACTAAGGGCGAGATAGATCGTGCGAAAGAGGACATACGCGTAGGGCGTACGAAATTATTGTATGTAGCGCCTGAAAGTCTTACAAAGGAAGAGAATATAGAATTCCTGCGTACAGTGAAGATTTCGTTCTATGCTGTGGATGAGGCTCATTGTATTTCGGAATGGGGTCACGATTTCCGTCCTGAATATCGCAAGATTCGTCCCATCGTTCAGAATATAGGTGTCGCTCCGATTATTGCTCTGACTGCAACTGCTACAGATAAGGTTCGCGGCGATATAATGAAGAATCTGGGAATGGTGAACGCACGTGAGTTCAAGAGTTCGTTTAATCGTCCCAACCTATATTATGGTATCCGCGCTAAGACAAAGGAAGTGGACAAGGATATAGTACGCTTCATCCGTCAGCATTCGGGCAAAAGCGGTATAATATACTGCCTGAGCCGCAAGAAGGTGGAGGAGTTGGCTGAATTCCTGCAGGTGAACAAGATTAATGCCAAACCGTATCATGCAGGTATGGATGCCCAGCAACGCAACGAGACACAGGACGACTTCATCATGGAACGTATCGATGTCATTGTTGCCACCATAGCCTTTGGTATGGGTATCGATAAGCCGGATGTGCGTTTCGTTATCCATTACGATATACCAAAGAGTCTGGAAGGTTACTATCAGGAGACTGGTCGTGCTGGACGAGACGGCGGCGAGGGTATATGCATCACCTTCTATACGCGGAAGGACTTGCAGAAGTTGGAGAAGTTCATGGAAGGCAAGCCGCTGAGCGAGCAGGATATTGGTAAGCAACTGTTGCAGGAGACGGCAGCGTATGCAGAGAGTTCTGTATGTCGTCGTAAGTCGTTGCTGCACTATTTCGGTGAGGAATACAAGGAGAAGAATTGTGGGAATTGTGATAACTGTCTGCATCCTCATCCTGCGGTTGAGGCTAGTAACGAACTGGTGAAGGTGCTTCGTGTGGTTCGCGATGTGAAGGAGAATTTCAAGATAAATCACATAATAGATGTCCTTGTAGGTCGTTCCACCGAAGAGGTGCTGGCACATAAGCACAATAATCTGGTGTCCTTCGGAATAGGTTGCGATTTTCCACCACGTTTCTGGAATGCTGTAATCCGTCAGGGAATGCTTGCAGGTTATCTGCGTAAGGAAGTTGAGAACTACGGCCTGATAAAACTGACGAATCGTGGCATCACATTCATGCGTTCGCCTCAGCCGTTCGAAGTAATAGAAGATCACGACTTTGCTGAGGCCGACTATGAAACAGCAACTACGGCAGCACTCGACGAAACTCTGCTTGCTATGCTGAAAGACCTGCGACGCAGTATTGCAAGGAAGATAGACAAGGCTCCATATCTGATATTCCAAGACTCTACCCTTGAGGATATGGCTACAATGTATCCTATCAACCTTGAGGAACTGGTGAATATACAGGGTGTCAGCGAGGGTAAGGCAAAGCGCTTCGGAAAGGAATTCTGCGAGCTGATAGCACGACATTGTGAGGAAAACGAAATAGACAGACCTGAGAACCTTCGTGTCCGTTCTTCTGCCAAGGATAATAAGTCGAAGCTAAAGGTAATGATTATTCAGAAGGTTGACTTGAAAGTCAGTCTTGAGGACATTGCCGATGCATGTAATCTGGAATTTGAAGAATTGCTCGATGAAATCGAGACTATTGTCTATAGCGGACTTAAGCTCAATATAGATTATTATATCAAAGAGATAATGGACGAGGACCACATGCTCGATATTTATGAATATTTCGAGGAAGCAGAAACTGACGACCTTGATGAGGCCCTCGACGAACTTGGTCCTGATTATACCGAGGAGGAGGTACGCTTGGTTCGTATCAAGTTCTATTCGGAAATGGCAAACTAAGTTTCTTAAAAAGAATTAATTCTTTTTGAAATATGGGCGTAATGTGTTATCTTTGTGCCCAAATTCCAAAAATACCTATATTATGGCATCATTTATCGAAGACAGAATCGTTATGGACGGACTGACCTATGACGATGTATTGCTGGTTCCGGCTTATTCGGAAGTGCTTCCTCGCACCGTGAGTCTCGCAACCCGTTTTTCTCGTAACATTGAGCTGAAGATTCCATTTATCTCTGCAGCTATGGATACTGTGACCGAAGCTACTATGGCTATTGCTATAGCTCGTGAAGGCGGTATCGGTGTTATTCACAAGAATATGTCCATCGAGGAACAGGCCCGACAGGTGGCAATAGTGAAGCGTGCTGAGAACGGTATGATTTACGACCCTGTGACAATACGTCGTGGACGTACCGTAGCAGATGCCCTGAACCTGATGAGCGAGTATCACATCGGTGGTATTCCTGTAGTAGATGAGGAAAACCATCTGGTGGGTATCGTTACCAATCGCGACCTGCGTTTTGAACTTAACCAGAATCGTCTTATCGATGAGGTGATGACAAGTGAGAACTTGGTGACAACACATGCCCAGACGGACCTGTTCGGAGCTGCCCAGATATTGCAGGAGAACAAGATAGAGAAACTGCCTGTAGTGGATGAGGAAAACCACCTAATCGGACTTATAACTTATAAGGATATTACTAAAGCCAAGGATAAGCCTATGGCTTGTAAGGATGCTAAAGGACGTTTGCGTGTGGCTGCAGGAGTGGGTGTAACCAACGATACCATTGAGCGCATGCAAGCTTTGGTTGATGCAGGTGCAGATGCCATAGTTATTGATACTGCACACGGTCATTCCAAGTTCGTTATTGAGAAACTGAAAGAAGCTAAGGCAAAGTTCAAGGATGTAGATATCGTTGTCGGTAATGTTGCTACAGGCGAGGCTGCTCTGGCATTGGTTGAGGCTGGAGCTGATGGTGTTAAGGTTGGTATCGGTCCCGGTAGTATCTGTACTACGCGTGTGGTTGCTGGTGTTGGCGTTCCACAGCTTTCTGCCGTCTATGATGTGGCACATGCTTTGGCTGGAACTGGTGTTCCCCTGATTGCTGATGGTGGTTTGCGTTATTCAGGTGATGTCGTTAAGGCTTTGGCTGCCGGCGGATACAGTGTGATGATTGGTTCGCTGATTGCTGGTACCGAGGAGTCTCCTGGTGATACAATCATCTACAACGGTCGTAAGTTTAAGTCTTATCGTGGAATGGGTTCACTTGAAGCTATGGAATGTGGCTCAAAGGACCGCTATTTCCAAGGTAATGTGAAGGATGCAAAGAAACTTGTTCCAGAAGGTATTGCCGGACGTGTTCCATACAAGGGCACTGTGCAGGAGGTTATCTATCAGCTTATAGGTGGTCTGCGCAGTGGTATGGGATATTGTGGTGCTGCCAGCATTGAGGATTTGCATCATGCCAAGTTCGTGCGTATCACCAACGCCGGTGTGCTGGAGAGCCATCCTCATGATGTGACGATTACGAGTGAGGCTCCTAATTATAGCAGACCGCAGTAATAATTGATAATTCTTGCTTAGGCAAGCGTACTAAAGAAACGATTAGACAATTGATAATTCATAATTAGATGAAACGTATAGCATTATTTCTCATTCTCTCATTTTCTCAATATCTCATTCTCTCAGTGTCGGCGCAGGACGACCCTATCGTCATGAAGATTGCCGGTAAGGATGTGCCTCGCTCGGAGTTTGAGTACAATTATAATAAAAATAACACCGAGAACGTAATTGATAAAAAGGACTTAGAGGATTACATACAATTGTTCATCAACTACAAACTGAAGGTGCAGGCTGCAGAGGATGCCAAAATGGATACTGCCAAGAGTTTTATTGATGAATTCCATACATACCGCAACCAGCAAATCATGCCGTTGTTAGTGCCCACAGGTGCAGAGGAACAGGAAGTACGTGCTTATTACGATGGTATGCTGAAGCAGTTGGATGGTCACGACCTGCGTTTCCCTTCTCATATATTTCTGCGTGTACCACAAAAGAGTACTGCTGATGAACAGGCAGTGAAGAAGGCCCTCATCGATAGTCTTTACAAGGCTCTGAATGACGGCACTCCCTTTGCTGAACTTGCAAAGAAGTATTCTGAGGACCCTCAGTCGGCAGCTCGCGGCGGCGACCTCACGTGGTTTGGTCCTGGACAGCTGGTGCCGGAATTTGAGAAGGTGATGTATTCACTACAGAAAGGTGAGACCTCTGAACCTTTCCTTTCAACCGTAGGATATCATATCGTGTACCTAAAGGATTGCAAGCAATTGGAACCTTATGAGGAACTGCAGCCTAAGATTAAGAATTATCTGGAATCACGCGGACTTGCCGACCGTTTGGCAAGACAGGCTACAGACAGTCTTTCCAAGGTTCGTGGTATGACGGCAGAGCAACTGCTTGATGCTGAAACGGAACGATTGTGTGCTGAGGATATGGAACTGAAGTATCTTGTTCAGGAATATCACGATGGTCTTTTGCTGTATGAAATCAGTAAGACTCAGATATGGGATCCTGCAGCAAAGGATACTACAGCACTGGAAAAGTATTTCAAGAAGAACAAAAAGAAGTATGCTTGGGATAAACCGCACTTCTATGGTATGCCGTATTATACTCGTCAGCAACAGGATGTAAAGGCTGTGGCGAAATTGTTGAAGGGTGAACCAGAAGACCGTTGGACAACAAAGGTTCGTGATGCATTCAATAAGGATAGTATCATGATACGTATGGAGCAGCCCCATCTATATGAGAAAGGTGAAAACGCATATATCGACTCCCTGATGTTTAAAGTGAGAGAAGGCAAGACAAAACTTCGAAAGGAGTTTCCCTATGCAGGAGCCATCGGACGTGTGCTGAAGAAAGGTCCCAAGCAGTGGACTGACGTATCGGCTCAGGTGGTTGCAGACTATCAGGCAGAATGTGACCGAAAGTTTGCTGAAGGACTTCGTAAGCGCTACGAGGTTGTAGTTTATCCAGAGGTCATAGCAACGGTTAATAAACACTGATTTCAATGCACAATTGACAATGCATAATTCACAATTATGGAGAGAAGGTTATTGTTATTGATGGCGATGCTTTTAGCCGTAGCCAATTTTCAATTTGGCGAGGCACACGCACAAAAGACCAACAATATCATCGACGAAGTGATATGGGTTGTGGGTGACGAGGCGATATTGAAGAGTGAAGTGGAAGGTATGCGTCGTGACCCTTCATGGTCGCAAATCAAGGGAAACCCATATTGTGTCATTCCTGAGCGGTTGGCAATTCAGAAACTGTTTCTCCATCAGGCAGCTATTGATAGTATAGAGGTAACTGATGCCCAGATAAACTCCTATGTTGAGGAACGAATAAATGACTGGGTGTTGACTGCCGGTAGTAAGGAAAAACTCGAGGAGTATATGTCTATGCCCATCTCTCAGATACGAGAGGAACTTTTTGATCGCTACAAGGATGAGATGATGGTGAACAAGATGAGGGAGAAACTGACAGAGGATGTTAAGGTGACACCTGCTGAGGTACGCCGTTTCTTTAAGGATTTGCCAGAGGACTCCCTGCCGCTTATTCCCACTCAGGTTGAAGTGGAGATTGTGGTTCTCGAACCAAAGATTCCTGAAGAGGAGATAAATAGAGTAAAGGAAGAACTTAGAGGATATGCCGACCGTATAGTGAATGGTGGTATGTCGTTCTCTACATTGGCGATATTGTATAGTCAAGACCCAGGTTCTTCACGTCAGGGCGGTGAAATGGACTATATGGGTAAGGGACAGCTCGATCCTGCATTTGCCAACGTGGCTTTTGCTCTTACGGATCCCAAGAAGGTGTCAAAGGTGGTTGAATCAGAATTTGGTTTTCATATTATCCAGTTGATAGATAAACGTGGTGACAAGGGTAAGTTCCGTCATATACTTCGCAAGCCGAATGTGGCACAAAAGGATATTGATGCGGCTTTGGCTCGTCTTGACTCCATAGCAGACGATATCCGTAAGGAGAAATTCTCATTTGAAGATGCTGCTACATTCATCAGTGAGGATAAGGATACGAAGAACAATCGTGGCTTGATGACGAACCAGAAGCAGGGCTCTGATGGTGGTCGTATGCAGACTTCACGTTTTGAGATGGGAGAATTGGCAAACCTGTCTCCGGAATTGGCTCGAGTAGTAGATGGAATGGAGATAGGGGAGATTTCCAAACCTTTCCAGATGACGAATCAGCGTATGAAGACGGTATGTACGATTGCTAAGTTGAAGAACCGTATTAAGTCTCATCGTGCAAGCATATCCGAAGATTTCCAGGTCTTGAGGGAAATAGTCTTGCGTAAGAAGAAGGAAAACCTGATAAACGATTGGATACGAGAGAAGCAGAAGTCCACTTATATCCGCATTAATGAGGATTGGTGTGATTGTGATTTCGAATATCCAGGATGGGTGAAGTAGAGTTCAGTGTTGATAGTTTAGAGTTGATGGTTTAAAGAGGGGTGAAGGAGTGTAGGAATATATTGCTTGGGTTGTTTGCATTGCTGGCTTTGTCAATGACGGCAGGGCCTGTAAGGAAGAACGGAAAACGCAGTCAGTCTGATTCGCGTGTTCATCTTCTGCATGCCGACAGATTGTATTTCAACCAACGTCTTCATCCTACTGCTCAGTTCTTAGTCGGCAATGTCCAGTTTGACCATGAGGGTACGCTGATGTATTGTGACAGTGCACTTTTCTATGAGGCCAGTAATTCCTTTGATGCTTTCGGACGTGTGAAGATGCGGCAGGGAGATACTCTGTCTCTTGATGGCGATATACTTTATTACGATGGGCTCGACCAGATAGCACGTGTACGGCAGAATGTTGTTCTCAGGCATCGTGGCACTAATCTTTATGCCGATTCATTGGATTATGACAGGCTCTATGACCTTGGTTATTTCTTTGAAGGCGGTAAACTGGTGGATAAGGATAATGAACTTACCAGCGATTGGGGTGAATATAGTCCTACCACACGTGAGGCTGTGTTTAATTACAATGTCCGTCTCGTTAATCCTCGTCCTCCTAAGGAGGCAAAGTCTGTGCTAATAAGTGATACTCTCCATTATAATTCCAAAACTGGTATTGCTCATGTGTTCGGTCCCAGTAATATCGATAATGGTCAGAACCATATTTACACAGAAAATGGGTATTTTAACACGAATACCGACGAGAGTAATATGCTCAACCGCTCAATATTGCAGAATGGTTATAAAATATTGATTGGCGACAGTGTATATTGGAATAATAAGGATTCAATAGGTAAGGCATTTGGGCATGTCATATATACTGATACTCTTAATAAAAATAAGTTCACCGGCAACTATGTCCTTTATAATGACAAGACGGGTTATGCTGAGGCTGCCGATAGTGCTGTGCTCATAGATTATTCGCAGCGTGACACGTTCTATGCTCATGCAGATTCATTCTTGTTGCGTACGTTTTATATTAATACCGATAGTGTCTATCGTATGCTGCATGCCTTCAATCATGTGAGGGCGTACCGTGTGGATGTGCAAGCGGTATGCGATTCGATGGTCTATGACAGTCGCGACTCATGCACAACGATGTATCGCGATCCAATTATTTGGCAGGAAGGTCAACAAATTCTTGGTGAGGTAATCAAGGCCTGGCGTAATGATAGTACTATCGATAGTGTTTATGTGATTAATCAGGCTCTTACTGTCGAACGCATTGATTCTGTTCACTATAATCAGGTTGCAAGCAAGGAAATGTATATATACTTCGATGGAACGGATCCATATCTTACTATTGCGGATAAAAATGTATATGTAAACTACTATCCTTTTGATGATGATTCGCTGATGATTGGGATGAATCATACGGAAACGAGTCAAATGAAGTTGTTCATGCAGGGACGCAAGATTCAGAAGATATGGATGCCGGAAGCTTCTGGAGTTATGTATCCGCTTTTCCTGACGCCCCCCAATGAGCTCTATCTTGATAACTTTGCATGGTTTGATTATGTGCGTCCGCTCGACAAGGATGACATATTCCACTGGAGGGGAAAGAAGGCTGGCACAGAGCTTAAAGCCAGTGTTACGCGAACAGCTCCCAAACAGAATTTAGATGATGTGAAGTCTGATGGGAAGCGAAAAAACAAAAAAACAAGTAAAACAAAGTAGGATATGGGAATGTTTCAGACTCGTGAACCACGCAAATACCGTCGCATTAGTATGTATACTAGTGAACGTCAGGATAAATTGGACAAACTCGTACGTGACGTTAAGCGCGAGATGGGTGAATTGCCATCTACCGACATAGAACCCGACCATTTCAAGGGAAAATTCTCCAAGTTTACACCTCGCGCTCATCGCGCTAGTCAGCGTGATTTTAAGCTCACATGGCCTCTGGCACTCATAATAGTTATGGTACTCGTGCTGTTGTGGCGCTATATTCTTATGGGAAGATTATAATGGATATCATACACTTACTTCCAGACTCCGTTGCCAACCAGATTGCTGCTGGTGAGGTAATCCAGCGCCCTTCATCTGTAATCAAGGAGTTGCTGGAAAATGCCATTGATGCAGGTGCTCATAGGGTAGATGTCATCATAGAAGATGCAGGACGTACCTCGATACAGGTTGTTGACGATGGATGCGGAATGTCGGAAACAGATGCTCGTCTGGCATTTGAGCGTCATGCTACAAGTAAGATTGCTGAGGCTTCCGACCTTTTCACTCTCACTACTATGGGTTTCCGTGGTGAGGCTTTGCCGAGCATTGCTGCCGTTTCTCAGGTTGTTCTGCGAACGCGTACGGCCGATGCCGAATTAGGCACTGTCTTGACTATAGAGGGCGGGCGAGTGGTATCACAAGAAGTCGACAGTTGTGCTCCAGGTAGTAATTTCTTGGTTCAGAACCTGTTCTATAATGTGCCGGCAAGACGTAAGTTCCTTAAGAGTAACCAAACGGAGTTGTCGAATATCATTCAGGAGTTTGAACGTGTGGCTTTAGTAAATCCAGACGTGTGTTTCACGTTTACACATGACGGACATTCGTTGAACAGCTTACAACCGGAATCTGTTCGTCAGCGTATCGCGACACTTTTCGGTAAACGCTTGAGCGAACAGTTGCTCAATGTTGATGTGGATACCACATTGTGCCATTTGACGGGTTTCGTAGGTAAACCTGAGTCGGCGAAGAAGAAGGGTGCTCGTCAGTTCTTCTTTATAAACGGCCGATATATGCGTCATCCTTATTTTCACAAAGCTGTGCAGGAAGCTTTCGATGATTTAATACAGGTGGGTGAGCAGGTGCCGTATTTCTTGTATATGCAAGTTGATCCGTCGACTATTGATGTGAATATACATCCTACAAAGACAGAGATAAAGTTCGAGAATGAATTGGCAATATGGCAAATCATTCTTGCGGCTGTAAAGGAATCACTTGGGCGATTCAATGCTGTTCCAACAATAGATTTTGATACCAATGGTCGTCCAAGTGACATTCCGGTATATAATCCGTCATCCCCCTCGCATTCTACGGTTTCTATTCCTCGAGTAGATGTTGATAATACTTATAATCCATTCAAAGGTTCATCTTCCTCGCATCGTGTATCTGTGCCTAAAGATTGGGAACAGTTGTACATGCCTCCGCAGAGCAATGATTCGATACAGGCTGATATTTCTCTATTCAATAGTAATACGGAAGACGGAAATACTTCAATAGAACGCAGTGTTCAGCATTATCAGTATCGTGGACAATATATTGTAACAGAGGTTCGTTCTGGACTAATGTTTATTGACCAGCATCGCGCGCACGTCCGCATATTATATAATATGTATAGGGATCAACTCGAGGGACAGCCTTCTACAACACAGGGTTTGCTCTTTCCGGAAGTGGTTCAATTCTCAATGTCTGACGCTCCACTTGTTGAAGAGATTCAGGATGAACTGCACGCTCTTGGTTTTGATATCACTTCGCTAGGGGGCGGCAGTTATAGTATACAGGGTTTGCCTGCGGGATTTGAGGGCGCGGATCCACGACAATTGCTTACTGACATCATAGATACATTACGTGAACGGGCTCAAGGACTGGATCAGGAATTACACCATCGAATAGCAATTGCACTATCACGACGTGCTGCGATTCCTGTTGGTCAGGTGTTGTCGCAAAATGAGATGGAGGATTTGGTGGAAAAGCTTTTCCAGCTTTCAGAACCCAACTATACACCCGATGGAAAGACGATTGTTGTCATTTATCCACATGAAAATATGGAGAAAATGTTCAAATAATAAGGGAAAATCAACAAAAATCGGTCAAACATGTAAAAAAACCTTAAATTATTTGCATGTTTCCCACAAATTCTTTGTACCTTTGTGCCCAAACGGATTAATGGAACAAATATAGTTTAACCACTTTAATAAAAACAAAGTATGAAAAAGTTAATGATGCTTCTTGCTTTCTTTAGCCTGACAAGCGTTGCTTTTGCCGCAGAGACTACAGAAAGCTATCCTACCAGAAAGCATGGTTATGTAAGCAACCGCTTCTGGGACAATTGGTTCATCGATGCAGGTATTACACATCTGTCATTCTATGGTAACCAAGAATTGGGCGTAAGTCCGAAACCTAATAAGAATCCTTTCTGGCCCGGTCGTCGTAGCTGGGGTGGTGAGATTAGCGTAGGTAAGTGGGCTACTCCTGCATTCGGTGTACGTGTTAAGACTCAGTTCGCTTGGGGTACTCAAGTTAACAAGGACTGGAGCGATCCTACATATGTATCTGGTGCTAACCCCACGTTCAATCAGATGAGCATGAGCTTCCAGCCTATGTTGAACCTGAACAACCTGTTCTGTGGTTACAAGCCCCGCGTATGGAACATTAGTCTGTATGGCGGTCTTGGTTTCATGTACAACTTCGATGAAAGTGATGCTTCTATGATGGCTACTGTTGGTTTGTTCAATACTTTCAACGTAACAAAGCGTTTCCACATCAACCTCGATCTCTACACCGATTATGCCAACAACTACATTGATGGCAATGATACTCCAGGCGTTGGTGGTAAGAAAATCATGAGAAGTGGTGACCTGATGTTCGGCGTTAGCGCTGGTGTTGGTGTTAATCTCGGTAAGGTAGGATGGGAGAAGGCTCCTGATATGGATGCAATCCTGGCTAACCACAAGTCTCAGATTGACGCCCTGAACGCTTCAATCTCTGGCCTCGAGGCTGAGAATGCTTCTTTGAAGGCTACTGCTGCAGCTAAGCCCAAGGAGGTTGTTAAGGAAGTTGTTAAGACCGTTGGTGAGTTCCAGTCTACCAGTGCTTCTGTATTCTTCAACATCAACAAGAGCACTATCGCTTCTAAGAAGGATCTCGTAAATGTTAAGGAATTGGCTGAAGCTGCCAAGAAGAACAATAAGAAGATTGTTGTTACTGGCTATGCAGATAATAAGACTGGTAGCTCTGCCTATAATCAGGCCCTGTCTGAGCGTCGTGCCGAGGCTGTTAAGCAGGCTCTCGTAGACATGGGCGTTGACGCTAGCAAGATTGAGACCTCTGGTCAGGGTGGTGTTGCTGACCTGACTCCAATATCTTACAACCGTCGTGCTGTGGTTACTCTTAAGTAATCTTTAGAGATATTTGAAATGATGCATCGCATCGTCCTTTTGGATGGTGCGATGCTTCTTTTTTCATTCCGATGAAATGGGGATTTTTATCTGCTTGTATAGGGAATTTCGGTATATATATGATTTTGTACCAAAATTTCCTATTTGTTTTCTATTTTGTTACGAATTTTGCATCGGTAAAAAGTACGTATTGTAAATTAAATCTGTAAATTAAATAATTAAAGATGAAAACAAAAAATGTGTTTCTCGGCATGCTTATGTGCTCGACTGTTGGTCTGACTACATCCTGCCTGTCGGAAGTGAATGATCTGGAACTAAAATCCGGTCAGAATGAAGAACAGAAAGGTCAGTTGATTCTGAATCTAAATTCATCAACTGATTTCTCTTCGCAGACTCGTGCTCTTAACGAGGCTAATTATCGTAACACGGACAACTTTACAGTCCAACTTTTTAATTCTGCCAATCAGGTAATGCTGGAGTGCAAAGCTTCGGAACTGAACAACAATCTTCCTCGTACATTGGAGATTGGCAGTTATGAGGTTAAGGCTTTCTATGGTAATGAAGTCGCTGCTTCACGTAATGAATTCCGTGTTGAGGGTAGTCAGACTTTTACTATCAAGGCCAATCAGTCCGAAACTGTAAATGTTAGTTGTTTGCCAACTTGTGGTCGTGTGAAGGTGGCTTTTGCCAGTGATATGGCGGACTACTACAAAGACTATAGCGTTTCGTTTGGCGGAACGCAGAAACTTGGTACAGACAAGTTTGACTGGTCGAAGACAGACACTGAGCCATGGTATGTTGCCGTTGGTGAAAATGGTGAGACAATTAACTACACTATTAGCGTGAATGCTAAAGATGATTACGCTCATGTAGATGGGAACGGTGTTAAGCAGACCAATGGTACAGCTACCGGTTCCTTTAGACTGAACCGTAATGCCGGTTACAAACTTAATGTAAAGCCTGTTTACACTTCAATGACAGAGGGTGGACTGAAGGTTGTTGTGACCATTGATGAGAGTACTAATGATAAGCCTATCACCATTGAGGTGCCTCTTACTTGGATTTAAGTATATTACACGAAAGTTAGAAACCTAAAATAAAGAATAAAAGATATGAAACTAAAAAATACATTCCTTATTGGAATAGCAGCCATTGCAGGTCTCTCGTCGTGTGTTAACGAGAATATAGAAGCTGAAGGCGCTTCTTCTGACAAAGGCATTATGATGCTTGATGTGTCATTGTTGAAGCCTGAGGCTACTCGTGCTCAAAGTGAAGTTACGACATATCCTGTTATTGTAAAGGATGCCAATGGTAATACTGTTGCAAATTATACTTCAGTAAGTGAGGTTCCCTCGCAGGTGTCAATGTCAGTAGGTAATTATACAGTTATCTCTCATACCCCTGGTGTTATTCAGAAGATGATGTCATATCCCTATTATCAGGGTGAAAAGGACATGGAAATCATGAAGAATTTGGTTTCCGAGGTAAAGGTTGTATGCACTATGCAGAACAGTAGCATCAAGGTAAACTATGACAGTGATTTCCTGAACACATTCTCATCGTGGGCCATAACAATTGATGATGGTAGCGATGCAGTTATTTCCTTTACGAATGAAGACGGCGAAACTCCTGATGCCATATATTATTATTTTACAAATAATGTTGAGGAATTGGTTGTAAATTTCCGTGCTACTACTAATGAAGGTGCAACAGTTTCTGCCCGCAATACAATTACCAAGAGTCAGGCAACAGAAAGCTACGATAACGACAATACAAACTTTAGTGGAGGTGATGCTATTGTAATTGATTTCACTCCTGTAGAATCGACAGAAGGTAAGGTAACTGGTATTTCAATTTCAGCTACGGTAACCTTCGAGGAGAGTGAGGGTACAGCCAGTCTGGATGTAACTGATGCAGGATTCCAGGAGGAAGAGAATCAAGAACCTATACCTGGACCTGGCAGTGATGTTCCCATTACATTGAACTTACCCTCTAATATGACAGTAAGTGCAGCCACAGACAAGTCTCTTGGTGATACTTATATTGCATGTGAAAAGGGTATAAAGAGCATTAAGGTGAACATTGTCAGCACCAGCGATGAAATGGTAAGCTCTCTCCAAGATTTGAGCGCAGGCTATAGTGTTGATTTCTTGAGTGGTGCAGAAATAGTAGGTAACCAGAACGTGGTTCAGCTCTTCAATGACCTTAACCAGCCGCTCAGTGTTCCTGCACAGGGTGATACGGAATACACCTTCCCCATTGGTAATTTCTTCGGCCTGCTTGGTTTCCTCAGTGGTGACCACACCTTCAATATGGTTGTAGAAGATATGGAAGGCAATAAGAAGAATGGTAGTCTGACATTAACTGTAGAATAACCCACGATAAAAAGCATACTAAAATGAAAAAGATATATTCAATACTGTCTCTCCTCTGCGCAGCATTTGTGTTTGCGTCATGTGCAGCCGATAAGGAGAATGCCGAAGAGGTGGGATATCTGAAATTGGAGATGAACACGCTCGTGTCTACGCACACACGTGTTACAAGTAAACCGGATGATTACGATGCAAAGAAAATGCATGTCGAGATTCGCAATTCAGCCGGTGTAGTAGTTCTTGAAACCGAGGATGTTGCAAACGATGCTAATTTCAAACAGAACATCGTTCTTGTTCCTGGCACATATACAATTGTTGCTCATTCAGCTGGATGGGATGGTAGCGACTCAGCAATGGGTGCTCCCTATTATGCAGGTATGACAACTGTAAATATCACAGCTAAAGTCCTTAAAACAGCTAGTCTTACATGTACTCAGGCAAATGTCAAGGTAACGGTGAACTGGGATCAGAGTTTCCGCGATAACTTTAAGAAGGCCCAAGTGGTTGTAACCAGCAGTCTTGATGGTGTTGCTCTGCGTAACTTTGTTATGGGTTCCACAGTTGGTTCTGCCTACTTCCCTGTAGCTCCCCTGAACCTCATGGTTTCTGTAGAGAACAATAATGGTGGCAAGTTCTATCAGGAAAATACAATCGAAGATGTGAATCCACGTGACCATTTCATCATCAACTACAAGGTGGCAGAAGGTGGTAAGATGGGTGGTGTCACAGTCTTTGTTGACGATGCTACAAACACCTACACCTACAATGTGGAAGTTCCTCGTAAGAGTTCTACAGCTTTGCAGGCCAATAATGCCAATGCATGGGGTAATTTTGCTCAGCTTGCAGGTATGGTTACAGCTAAGACCAGCGACTTTGATCCTACATGTGTGTCAATGCAGTGGAAACTTCAGTCGGATGCTAACTGGACAACCATCGATAACAGCCTGCTGACAAAGAACGGTGATAACTTCAGTTATAAACTGACAAACTTGTCTCCATCTACGGCATATCAGTATCGTCTCAATTATAAGAAGGGCGATATAGAGGTGAACAGTAATGAAGTGAAGTTTACCACAGATCCAATGACAGCTGTTACCAATGGTGGATTTGAGAACTGGTGGAAGGATGGAAGCGTATGGTATCCCAACGCTCAGGGTGGAGTACACTTCTGGGATTCTTCTAACCCAGGTTCTGCCAGCATGGGTGAAAGCTATAACGTTACAACTCGAACCACTGATGCCCATAGCGGTTCTTATGCTGCACGTCTGGGTTCAACCTATGTGATTATCAAGTTTGCAGCTGCGAGTCTTTACACAGGTTCGTTTGACCATCTTGTTGGTACTAAGGGTGCTGTTCTAAATTGGGGTCAACCATTTACGGCACGTCCAACGGCTCTTAAGGGCTGGATGAAGTATACACCTGGAAGCATTAATCGTGGAACCCAACCTTCTGGAATCGGTGCTCCTGTCAAGGGGGCTAACGACCAGTGTCAGGTTTACTGTGCATTGCTTGATGGTGCCGTACAGATTGATAACACACAAATCGAGGCAACCTTCCCCAAGTGGGATGGCAGCGATTCCCGAGTCATAGCATATGGACAATTGACAAAGGATACAGAAGATAGTGACTGGGCACAGTTTAACATACCATTGACTTATTATAGTGCAACACGTAAGCCTACCCACGTGCTTATTCTTTGCTCTTCAAGTAAGTTCGGTGATTACTTCTATGGTTCTGATTCCAGTGTCCTGTTGCTTGATGACTTTGAATTTGAATATGGTACAGAACCTATAATACAGTAAATGAGTAAGATACATTTGAGATTTCTTGTTGCCCTGCTGCTGACATTCGTGTCGGCAGCAGTTGGCGCGCAAGAAGTAACCCGAGTTAGGTATGTTCACGATTCCATTTTTGTTCGTGATACAGTATATGTAAATCAGACCCCAGATACATCGGCCATAGCTGCGGCAGTGCGTGCAACAATGCTTCGTGTCCTAAATGAACAGAACTTAGGCAAGGCACAGAATGTTACTCCTGAAACTGATGAATCTCACCGAACTCGTGCAGAGCAAATCTGGGACCGCTCGCAGTCGAAGCGCAAGATTGAGCGTGTACCTCGTGAAATGATGAAGTCAACCTTTGTTCCCAAAGGACAATGGATGGTTGGTGGTACCATCAATTTCTCGGAATGGGACACTGACAACTATAATCTTACAGTGTTGAAGAACGTTGACATTGAGGGCCATACGTTCAGTGCTAGTCCATATTTTGGATATTTCGTAGCCAAGAATCTGGCGATTGGTGCCCGTTACAATTATACGCGCAACTATTTCTTCTTAGGAAAATTTGATTTGAATTTGGGTGATGACTTTAACATTAGTCTTGAAGATATCTATTATCTTGGTCACACGCATACATTCGACTTTTTTGTACGTCCTTATCTGAGCCTAAGTAAGAGCAATACCTATGGAGCATTCGTAGAGATTCGTGCGGGGTATGCCCATACTACTAGTAAAAATAGTACTGGAAGTGGTGTTACTTATGATGGCAGTTTCACGAAGACAAATACACTGCAACTCAATGTTTGTCCGGGTATGGCAGTCTTTGCAACAGACTTCTTGGCTGTTGAGGCCAGTATCGGTATTATGGGCTTGAAGTATCGTTGGGTAGATCAAAAAACCAATCAGGTGGAAACTGGTAAGAGCCGTACAGCCGGTGCTAATTTTAAGTTCAATTTTCTGAGCGTTAATTTAGGTCTGACATTCTATTTATGATACGAGGTAAGGATATATTCGTTGTTTTGTTGACGACGCTGGTCTTTTCGGCTTGCGACGTTAATGATGATGTCCCATTCCCTATTGTTGAGGGTGCTATAACTGCCTTTGAGGTTGAAGGACAATGCAATTCGGATGACAGCGGTTTTGCTGAGGCTAATATTGATCGCGACAATATGATTGTTGATGTTTATGTGAGTGATAGGGTCGATGTGTCGAAATTACGCATTAATCGATTAGAAGTAAGCAATGATGCCACTATTCATCCTAATCCTGAACTTTGTCTTGATGCTGAAGCTTTCCCTCAAAAAAGTTTCACGAGTCCTGCCAGTGGAAATGCGTCACGTATAAACTTTTCCAACGATAGTTGCCGGTTCACTCTTCATACCTATCAGGACTATGATTGGAATGTGCGTGTGCATCAGATTGTTATGCGCGAGATTCGTTTGGCAGGTCAGGTTGGAGATGCTATAATTGACACGGAAAGTCACACTGCAATAATTTATGTATCTTTAACCAAGGATCTTCAGCGCCTACCGGTTATCAGTTTTAATCTGGGAGGACAGCATGGCTCAGTGACACCAGATCCAACAGCTACAGGAACCTATGATTTCTCACAGATGCGTAAGTTCAAGGTTACTTCGGGAACGGGTGCTTCCACTGATTGGCGTGTGTTTGTATATCATACAGATGCTATTGAGGAAACAACGGCTTCGGCTTTCCCTCATAGTGCTGTTGCGTACATTAGTGGCGAGGTGCCAAGCGGAGCGGAACCTGTTATTGAATATCATGCAGAAGGAGTCACTGAGTGGACTAAAGTCAATCCAGAGCAAATTACCCAGAAGGGACGTAACTATACAGCGAAACTTACCGGCTTAAAACCTGGAAGAACGTACACCTATCATGTTATTGGCGGAAGCAGTCAAACAGAGAATAAGACATTCACCACTGTTGTTGCCCAGCAATTGGAAAATGCCAACTTTGAAGAGTGGAGTATTTTAGTAAATGAAAATCCAGTAAAGAATCTCTATCAGCCATGGGGCGAAGGTAAAACTCCTTATTGGGGAACTGGTAATCCTGGAGCGACATCGGTAGGAGCCAGCAATAGTACATATTCAGAAGACCCTATACATGGAAAGTATGCAAATCTTCAGTCTAAATATATTGTTATCAAGTTCGCTGCCGGAAATATATTCACAGGCGAATATCTTGAAACTGAAGGTGCTAACGGTGTGCTTTCGTTTGGCCGTCCTTTCACGGCTTTCCCCACAAAGTTAAAATTCGAATTTACATATCAGACATCGTCAATTAACAGAGTTGGTAAGTGGTCTCCTTATTACACTAAATATATGACACAGGATTTCTTTGAAGGACTGGTGGGACAGCCTGACTCTTGTAGCGTATATGTCGCACTCGGCGATTGGGAACCTACAACATATACGACTAAGAAGGGTGATGTTTACACTTGTCCATATCTTATTCGTACGAAGCCTGATGATCTTCATTTAATGAATTTGAGAGATTCACACCTTATTGCTTATGGGCAGATGACTGTAGGTGAGAATGTTCCATCATGGAAGAAAGAAACCATAACCATTGACTATAGAGTTACTGACCGTCAGCCTAAGTATATCATTGTTGTTGCTTCATCAAGCAAATATGGTGACTATTTTACAGGTAGTGATGAATCATTATTACAAATAGATAATTTAGAATTACTTTATGAATAAGAATATATTCCGCGCAATGCTGCTTTCACTCGCGATTGGATTCACTTCGTGCGTGAACGAGCTCGACTCCCCTGCATCATCTCCAGGAGGTCGTTTGCAGTTGTCGTTGGGTAATATATCCACAGCTACCACACGTAGTACACCAGGCGAACTGGGTGCTCCTGTGGCAGAAGACTTTCACCTAAATCTTATCATGAAATCTGGTCATGTTGTATATGACGATGTTTTTACCGAAGAGGAACTCTCTGTTCCTATAGGTGAATACGACGTTACTGTAAGTTATGGTGATAACGCTATTCTTGGGCTTGACAATCCTTACTATGTGGGGACAACTACAGCTACAGTGATTGCGAATGAGACTGCTGAGGCTTCTGTCAACTGTGAAGTTGGCAATGCACTCATATCTGCCAAATTCGGTGCAGACGAGGATGAACATGCTCGTTTCGAACGTTTCTATAGTGACTATGCCTTGTATGCTTATGTAGGTGATAAGGGTATTGCCATTGATCGGAACAAACAGGCAAAGAGCATATATTTACGGGCTGGTAGTCGTGCAAGACTGCGTTTCTGGGGTAAATTGAAGATGGAAAACGACCGTGAGGTTAGTTGTGACCTCCTGGCCGAGGATTTCCCCAAGGTATTGAATGCTGCCGACCATGCAATCGTTACGCTTACCTTACCTGATCCAGAGAGTGCACTGGGTGTAGATATTAGTAAAGTTGAGGTGGAAAGTATTACTCTTGATGAAACAATACCTCTTTCTTGGTTGCCAGTTCCGATGGCGACAGCCGAACATAAGTATGTTGGCGGGAAACTCGTTGGTACAGACATCGTATTTTCAAACTCCTATCCTGGGATGAAATGGAAGGCAGTGGTTACTGACCCAAATGATGTGGAAATTCGTTCAGTTGAGGGTACAGGTGAACTGAAGACACCATATACAAGTTATACTGCTTTGCCATATTTGCCTCATGGTAAATATAAGGCTACGTACTATCTTGCATCAGCCGACGATTCATACACGAAAACAAGTAGTCGTGAATTTATGATTGGATCTCCCGCGTTTTCTGTTACCGTGGACGGTTATACGAACTATGATCGCTATTTAACAGGTGATGTTGACGGAGCAAATAATCTCAATGGTCGTACCATCTATGAACCTACAATAAACTGGAACATAAGCGAAACGTTGCTGACAAACAGTAATTACACTTATACCTATAGCTATACCTATGATGGTAATACCACTAATATCCCAGCTGGTACTAATAGTTTTACAGCAGAAGCATGGAATAACCAGACTCCACAGGCTGACAAACATGTGTTAACAGCGAGTGCAACCTTTGATGGCGTGACTGTTACAGACCGTCGAGAGTTTGTCATCACCGGTCTTCCTTATTCTCTGAATCTGGCAAGTCATGATGAATGGACACAGTCTGGTGGTGTAGATTGGTTTGACAACGACGTACGCCTTGGATATATGAGTTCTGGTAGTCAATATATCCAAACAAATACATCTATATGCATCCCACCTTCTACATATTACATGGCAGACTATAGTGTAAATGTGCGTAGCGCCACGGTGGGTACTACTTTCTCTATAGAAATCGGTAATAACGTAATATTAAGTATAGAAGAAAGTGGTCAGGTATTCAATTTTGGCACCGACCATGTACATACGGGTTCCACAGATCCGTTCAAGGACGATAATAACTATGCAACACGGATTTATTGCAAGAATAGTTATGGTGCCTCACAGACATGTTCTCATATTTATTCTTTAACCCTGAAATACGCTAAGCCATGAAGCACATTATATATACTATACTTGCCATAGTAATGCTGGCCGCATGTCAGCAGGAAGAACTATTTACAACAGAGCAGGGTAGGGCAGTGCTTGAGCTTACTCTGACGCGTGCAGGTCGTCCCGTTGCCACAACCCGTGCCGTAGATGATGATTTGGTACTCGATATATACAAGTCTGGAAATATTCCATTTGTTCATTATGATGCTGGTACGGTACCACAAAAGATTGTATTGGAACCAGGAACCTTCAAGGTCGTAGCTTATACCAATAATCAGGAGAATTGGAAGAGCGCTAACGGCGGAAAGGGAGAGGGGTGCTATTATGCTGAGACTACTGTTGAGATGGAAAGCGATATGGTTGTCCGCCTTTCTCTTGACGTTCCTATGATAAACTATGCCGTAGGTCTGGAACTACCAGAATACTTCAACAACCTATTCCGTGCTTATACATTCATATTGAAGGGTGGCGGTCGTACCACAACTATCAAGGAAGGTGAACGCGCATATTTCGATGTAAATGATGGTGGCTTTACATATTCTTTACGTGCCACTAATACCGATGGTGTTACCAAATCTCATTCTGCTATAGAATATGATGAGGTGGAATCCGGAAAACTGTTTACGCTACGATATAGTTACGACTCCGATTCAACAACTGGTGGCGTTGATATCGTTATTACAGACGATATGGAAACCGATGATAACGATGTGAATCTTTAATGAAATATCTGAGCATCATATTGTCCTTATTGTTGTTTGTCGCATGTTCTGTTAATGAAACAGACATACAGACAGAACAGCCCTTATCTGATGATGAGGACCAGATGGGTAATGTTGAGCTCACACTTACAGGCGAATATGAGACACGTGCAACAACGACGGTAATAACAAAAGAGGAGGCTGATAATTTCCTCATCACTATATATAAGGGTAGTGATGTATATCGTCAGACAGCACGTTTGAAGGATATGAACACTAAGCTATCGGCTGGTTATGGTTACAAGGTTTTTGCTGAGAGCTGTAGCGAGGAAGAGGCGATAACAACAAATGATGGATGGGGACAGCGCCGTTATTCGGGATTGTCGACTTCGTTCTCAGTGAAGGCTGGTAAGACCACCCCTGTCAGTGTCGGTTGTTCGGTTGCTAATGCTGGTGTGGAGGTCGTGTTCGATGAATCGGTACCAGCCTACTTCACAACTTCATACGATATTACTATTCAAGAAGGCGACCGTCGTATAGTATTCGATTATATAACTGGCGGAACTCAAGTAGATGGTTTGATTAACCAAGGCGATGTGGCTTATTTCAATCTTGATGAAGAGGGGCATCATACGGTTACATATACTATTACTGCTGTTGGACCAAAGACCCTGATAAAGACTGGTACATTGGAACTTAGCAAAGCAAAAATCAGTCGTATTAAGCTAAACTATGAGCGTAGCGACTTCGCATTCTCTATATTCCTCGATGAACAAGAGATGTATATGGAAGAGTATATTTATATTACAGATGATGATATAGAGGTTGATGACGGTACAACTGATACCAACACCTCGCATGACAATTATAGCGAGGAAGATACAAATGTGGATATTGGAACTTATGGACAGGAATAGATTTTTAAGCATATTTATGACTGTGGCTGCTATTCTTTTTGCAGCTTGTTCCGATGAGGCAATTGTCGGTTCCGTCAACGATGAATTTGTTCATATGACCATCGAGGCTAATACTGTATCCACTCGTACGGCTTTGGCAGAAGATGGCACTACGGTGCAGTGGTCAGTAGAGGACGAGATTGCAGTCTATGACTTTCAGACATCCAAACATAATTTTGTAGCTCAGGTAGCTTCTGACGGACATACTACATTTTCAGGCAAGATTACGGCCAAGAGTCCACGCTTTACTGCAGTATATCCTTACTCTTTGGCTGCTGAGAATTGTACAAGTGATGCTACTATCTCTGTTTCTATACCTTCAACTCAGTATGCAACGCTCGGTGGTTTCCCCACAGATGGCGAAGTCTGTGCAAATATTTCCGTAGCCAAGGGTGAACGCAACCTTGATGGAAGTCCAGCAAGTATCACGTTCCATAATGTATGTCAAATGTTGCGCTTTACCATTCCGCCCTATGCCGATGGACAGATAAGCCGCATACAGTTTACAGCACCAACGGCAATTGCTGGAAAACTCTCTATTGATTATAGTGGTGACAAGCCCGTAACGTCTATAGCCTCTACAGACAGTAAGGTTATAACGGTATTGCCGCCGCGTCGTACTTCGACCTTTGCAGCAGGTACATACTATATACTGACTGCTCCTGTGAGCCTTGCAGGTTTCTCTATGACATCGGCATGTGGCAGTAAGACGTATTCTTTGGCTAGTGTTTCTACTTTTGGTGGTCAGGCTGGTCGTGTTTACAATTTGGGATGCATAGACTTGGTCAATACCCCTTTGATTACGGATTGTCACCATATATATGACGATATGAATGAGCTTGTGGGAACAACTCTTACAGTAGCAGGTGCACCAATCGTTGGACAACCTTGGTCGGTGGAAATAAAGAATGGTAGTAAGGTAGTACGCTCTTTGTCTATAACTGGTGATAGCCAAACTTCAGATGAAACGGATTCATCCTGGCCTTACATTCCTGCAGGAAACTATACGGTGGAGTATACCTATATAACTTCAAACGGCAAGCGTATTACGACTGCTTTGCCCACATCTCTTACGGTTCCTGCCCCCACATTGACATTGTCGGTAGATGCTTATACTGCACATTCCAAATATGAAGAAGGGAACATTAGTGGCGCCAATGAGTGTGACCGCCTGACTGTATATTCTCCCACGGCACACCTTTCTGTTGCGTCCTCGTTAATAAATAATTCTAATTACTCGCTTTCATATCAGCGAACAATAAATGGACAATCAACTACCAGCACGGATAAGACTAACAGTCCGTCATGGGCAAACTATACCAACATTCCTGTCAGTGGAAGTCTACATACGCTTTCTGTTACGGCAAACTTCGCCGGAACTCAGGTTACGGGCACTAAGCAAGTACGAATTACAGGTCTGCCGGCAAACTTTACACCACCAACAGAAGCTACAGGTTGGACAAATGACAAGGGTACTGTAAACTTTAATAGTGATCACGTACGTTTGGGAAACTATTCACTTTCACAGCCCCATAGAATAAAAAATGCTTCATGGTTTAACATTCCAAGTGGAACTCGTATTGCTCTCGACTACGATATCGTACTGCATCGTGCGGCTGTAAATACAACGGCAAACGTTAAGATGGGCGACCAGCAGATAGTGGAGTGTACGGACAGTAAATATAACAATGATGTTCATAACACTGGGATTACGCAAGCAACTCTGTCGGCTAATGTTTCATCGGTAACCTGTGAAGGTAGTTATGGTTCTGGTGCAACTTGCACAAAAGTATATAAGCTGTACTTCAAATACGGTACAAAGTAATGAGATTGAGCCTACGACATATTATCCCAATGTTCGCAGTCATAATTTTGACGGCCTGTTCGGGTGATGCTGAAATGAAAGACGCTGGACAGGGTGCCTTTACTTTTGGTATTACTACTGACGGTATGAATATTGAGGTGGTTACACGTACTGCACATCAACTTACCGCGAATGAGGCTGCTGACTACAATATAACTTTAAATCAGGGAGACGAAACTATATGGTCGAAGCGTTATGCGGATATTATTGATGCAGACCGCACTCAACCGTTGGGCTCCGGTTATACGGTAAGTGCAGAGAACTGCAGCACTGATGAGGCTGAGAATGCAAATGAAGGCTGGGGACAGCGTCGTTTTGCTGGAAAGAGCGATCCTTTTGTTATCGTTTCCAAAGAAACAACACTTGTGATGGTGAACTGCTCGATGTACAATGCAGGTCTGTGCGTTTTGTTTGACAAGTCGTTTACTGACTATTTCTCTGAGTATGCTGTCACAACCGATGACTTGCGAGCCTTGAAATTTAATGCCACTAATGGGGCAGAGTTCGATGCAGAGCATCAAATGATAAGTGGAAGTGTGGCATACTACAATACCGATGATAGTGGTTTACATAGTGTACGTGTCGTTATTTCTGCTTCTGCAGGATGGGACGGAACAGTACGTATGACGCGTAATCTTACTCTCCAGCGTGGAAAAATCACACGTCTGCGTGTTCGCCTTAGCAACGCTCCCATGGGTAGTATCTCATCCATATCCATCACCTATAGTGACGTTTTCGACGAGTCGGAGGAGGAAATACCCCTTAAAGACTGATGCATAAATCAAATTTAAATATAATTTCAATTAATTAATAACCCCTAAAAACAAAAAATTATGAAAAAGTATTTTTCTATGGTAGCCGTAGCAGTCGCAGCACTTTTCACGGCTTGTACTTCTGAGACTGAGATTGCTCCCGAGGAGCAAGGTATGGGAACACTCTCTCTGGTGGGTACCACAGTAGATGCCGAAGTTGTTACACGTGCCAATGTTACAGGTGATGATTTAGAAGATTGGTTGGCAACTATCTCTCAGGCAGGTGTAGCTGTAACAGGTTATGAAGATGTAGACGCCAGCACTATTAGTAATGTAGAATTGTCAAGTGGCGATTATGCTGTATCTGTCAAGAACTATGCAGACATGGCCACAGCCCTTGCCGTTAAGCCATACGATGTAGATGACAATGCATGGGGTGCAGCTTACTATAAGGGTAGCGAAGCCGTCAATCTTAAGGCCGGTGAAAAAAAGAGTGTAACAGTAGCTTGCGGCGGAGCACAGAACGGTCGTGTAAGCGCAGAGTTCGATGCTACATTCACGGGTAATACTTATGTTACCGAAGGCTATACTCTGACTGTAAAGAATGCCGAATCAAATCCAACTCGTTCTTTGACATTCAATGCCTCTAATACAACTAAGAAGGCTTATTTCGGTCAGGTAGACGGAAATGGTGATGGTGTATCAACAACAGTTTATTATTCACTTTCTTATACCTATGGTGAGACACCGAAGACCATAACTGGCAGTTTTACTCTTGCCCCTGCTACGGAAAAGAAGCTGAAGGTAACCATGAGCACTCAGGGTACGATTTCTCTCATCCAGATTACCTACGACGAGTTTGGAGAGCCCATAGATGAGCCCATCGCTCTTGATGCATTGACTGGTGAAAAACAGTAATGTCTGACTTATAACTTATGAAGTACAATAGTCTACATGTAATCTTCGTGTTGGCAGCATTGCTCTTTGGAGTCGTTAGCTGTCAGCAGGAGGAACTTCGTTTGGACAAAACGAAGAACATGGGACGTATTGTGCTTTCAAACTCAGATGTCGCGGTCTTTGCTAATGATGTGGAGACACGCGCAACACTCGACAACTATAGTGGATTTGTCTTCACCCTCAACGGAGTAACCGTTGACGGGTGGACAGTCCGCGATAGTGTCATTTCCTTTACCAACAATGCTGCTATCATAGAGGCAGGAACCTATAGCCTGTCGGTTAACAACGATGCAGCGTCGCTGGTGAACAATGGTTGTGCCAACTATAGTGGTTCCACAACCCAGAACTTCTCCCTTGTTGCCGGTGGTACTACATCGGTGAGCATTAGTTTGGGAGCTCCCAAGAATGCCAAAGTTACCATTGGCTATTCCGATGGCTTTACTGCAAAATACGAAAACGTTCGGTTGACGTTGACGGCTGGAGGCCGCTCCGTCAATCTGGGCAATGTCCTGGACTGTGAGGATGAGGCCTTCTTCCCCGCAGGCTCGGTCAGCTATACTGTAACGGCAACAGCGAAAAGCGGTAGCCATGTTACGGACATTACCTCTGCTTCGGGTTCTACAACTCTCGTTGCAGGAAAACATCACGTAATCTCTCTCACGGCTAATCCCGTGACGGATGAAATCGTACCCCTCATCGAAGGCACTCATAACGATTACTTCGATTAAAACATAGAGGCGCCAAAAAGAAAATAATGAAGCAAAAGCTACTATATATAATTCTCTTTATATTCACGTTACTCGCGTGGAGCTCTCAAGTAGTTGCACAAACGACCAGTTATGTACTTAACAGTTCAGACGAGCAGAGATTGGGAACAAATAGTGCAGGAAGTAGCCTGCACTTGTCTGGTCCTGGTGCAACGTTAACCTTTGAAGCAAAGAAGGGAACTGCTGCCACAGGAGGCATACATGTACAGATGTCTACGGACGGAAGTAATTGGAGTGTAGATGAGTATATTAATAGTTCATTAAGTGGTAGTTATAAAACGTTTACTTATTCTATTGATGCTAACATTACTTATATCCGTTTTAAGGCTCAAGGGACATTATATAAGTATTATCGGAATGTTAAGATAACCCGTGCCACCACATTGGCTGTATCATCCTCTTCTCCCGCTCTTTCTTTTGGCAATGTTCACAGAGGAAATAACAAAACGATAAACGCTAAGGTTGATTGGAACAACACCACGTATAATCAGAACTTAACGGGTAGTGGTCCAACGGGTTATTCTGTAACTACCACTTCAATGGGTGAATATGGTACGGGCAAAGAAATTCCTGTTAAGTTTACTGCCTCAAATAGCACGGCTCTAGGTGCGAATAATGGAAATGTCACGCTGACGATGGCTGGCAAGTCAGTAACCATTGCTGCTACAGCCAATGTCGTTACTACTTACTATGGTAAAGCGACGGCTGCAGCATCTGCAGGTGGTAGTGCATATGTGTCGTTTACTTCCTATGATGCCGCCACTACAACAAATGCAACAACAAATACGGCGAATACATCGAATGCCAGTGAAAGCAAGACTGCATATTATAAAGCTACGGTGAATACAGGTTACGTATTCCTCGGATGGATAAAGGGAACTGCCAGTTATTCGGCTAATAATGTGGTATCAACAAGTTTGACCTATAACCCCACCATTACCTATAGCTCAGAGACCTCTGGTTCTCCCACGGAGACAACTTATAAGGCATGGTTCGCTCCAATGTTCTATTTCTCGGCCAATGCAACTTCCAGTAATGGCTCGTTAGGTTCTGCTTCGGCTTCGATAACGGAGGAAGTGCAGGGTGCTCCTGGCGAAACCAGCAAGACCGCAACGGCGACATTTACGGCAACACCAGAAACTGGCTGTACTTTCAATGGCTGGTATGAAACGTCGGACTACTCAGGTTCTCCCGTTTCGACAAACACGACATATACAAGGACTCTGACTGATAATAATGTCAGTTCCACTACACCTGTATCCCTCACACTTTATGCGTGGTTCAGGAAGAACCCCAATCTGCAATGGGCAGACCCAAGCCTTGACCTTAATTTGGTAAAGGGTACCACTTCGTCATCCCCGGCAACGGCGGTAGATGATGGCATAACGATAACCTATACTTCCAGCAACACAGATGCAGTAACTGTTGATGCGGATGGTACTGTTCATGCAATCGACCTGGGTCAGAGTACCATTAAGGCCAGGGTCGCAAGTACATTTACGTACAATGCAGATAGTATATCCCGTGAGTTTACCGTAGCAGACAAGAAGCAGGCAACGTTTACTCCCGCTTGGGGTGAAGGCACAACGGCAGATATAAAAGTCGGGGCAAGTACTAAGATTGCACTTACCAATATAGCTACTGATGCGACGTTTAGGGTCTCGACCAAGCATGGAACTGATACAATTCGTTGGGAGAGAGAGGTTGATACGCTGATGATTCATGGTTATGCAGCAGGTAAGGATACGATTACACTTGAACAGGACGGAAATAACTTTTTGTACGGCAATACAGCCAGTTATATCATTACTGTAAGTAAGTATGCAAATCCATTTGCCCTTGATGCTGAGAGCAAGGCAATGAAGGTTGGTGAGACCTGGACAGGCGTAATAACCAATCGTGGTAATAGGAATGCCCCACAAGTGTCTTACAGTGTGGCAGGCATTGCAACATACGATGCTGCAAACAACCGAATTACAGCCAATTCCGAAGGCTCAACCGTTATAACCTTCACACAGGCATCAACGGATGACACTTTGGGTATAACCAGAAGTATAAATGTATCTGTAACGAAGGTTGAAAACACGCTGTCCGTTATGCTGCCATCATTGACGGCAGAGGTAGGTGGTACTATCACGGCTAATATTACGGGTCGGAATAATATGGGCACTGATATCGTAGCAACGATTACTACAGACTCAATATCACCCATCAAGGATACGAACTATGGTGTCATTACCTATGCTAATGGTGTGATTACAGCCCGTAATGCAGGTAGGGCAAGGATAAGATTCTCGCAGGCAGCAACTACCCAATATACGGGTTATGAAAGTGAAGAATATGAGGTTGAGGTTAGCAAGATTGCGAATTCAATTACGTTGACCTTAGCTGGTGGCAGCACAACAAACATCAAGTTGAAATATAATGCTACGGCATCCTTAAGCTATACTTCCACTAATGGAGATACCTCTCCTGTTGTCACTCGTGTCAGTGGTAACTACACCTCGTATTCCAGTGGCACTATCACAGCAGGCAGTTCTCAGGGTACGGATATCTATGAAATCACTCAAGCCGAGACTTATAAGTACGAAGCAGGCTTTGCTTCGTTCACGATTCGAGTAAACAATACCGATGAAGCTGTGGGCTATGTGTTGGATGATGCCACTCAGTATTCACATGGTACTGGAGCAGGTGTTGTTCACACATATACATTGTCCGGACCGGGTGAGACTCTGTATTATACGGCACGAACACAATGGGCTGCAATATACTATAATCTGTATGTAGAGTATTCTACGGACAATGAGAATTGGGTGGAAGCTCAGGACAATCAAAGCCTTTCAAGTAGTGATAAGGATTTCTCTTGTGCTATTCCTGAAGATGCTCGCTATGTACGTTTCCGCTTCCCTGCTGGTGGTACGCTGACGAAATATATTAAGAATGTAAAGGTAAGCCGTAAGACATACGTTCGTGCATCCTCCGACATTACCGAGCTTGGAACGCTTTATACCGACCAGACTCGTACGGCTACAATTACCGTAAACTATAGCACTACGAATGGCGGCAATATAGGTATTAGTACCAATAATAGTAATTTTGCGCTGAGCACAACGTCTTTGACGGCAGCGAACAATAGTGATGGTACGAAGACATTCACTGTAACCTATACTCCCGATCCCGACCATCTTGGTGCAGAATCTGCTGTAATTACCATAGCTGACCTGTTCTATACAGAGCAGATAACGCTGAATGCTACATCGCAGAAGTATGCGACGACTATTGCAAGAGGAAGTAATGATGCAACGGCAACCACTGTGGAAGGCACTATTGCCAACGTCTTTGCCTTCACGGGTACGACCACTGCGACACCGTCGGATGATTCAGATGATGACTTCTATTATTCTATAAGTCACACACAAACGTCCAGTGTCAATAACGGTGACGGGGTTATAAGTTACAATCCAGCAACCAATACTGTTACTGGTTTGAATCAGGGAACAGCCCGTCTGACGATATATCAGAAGAAGACAAACCTCTACCATGCTACCAGCCAGACGTTCGACTTTTCAGTCACAAAGTTGGCGAACAATGTTACTATTGCCCTAAGTACTTCGACTCTGAATGTCGATGGCTCTGCAACGGTACAGCTAACGAATGACGACAGCGATGGCGTATTGTCAGCAGAGTACTCTAATATCAGTTATACCAATGAAGCCCAGAACCGTGAGGGCGGCCTCCTGTCATTTACGGCGGGAACCAAGACATTGACGGGTGTGAATGCCGGTACGGGTAAGGTTACGATAATGCAGGCAGAGACCTATAAGTACGTGGCCAAGAGTGCTGAATTCAATGTTACCGTAAATAAACTCTCGCAGACCTTGACGTGGGATAATCCAGACCTTGAGACTGGAATGCAGAGGGGAAGCACTCTTGAGGGCAATACGGCGACATCCGATGCGGGACTAACCCCTGTGACCTATACTTCAAGCAATACGGCTGCCATTACGGTAAATGCCACTACTGGCGTGCTAACTGCAGTGGCTGTTGGTTCTAACATTACGATTACGGCCAGTCAGGCTGGTAACTATAAGTTCCTGCCGGCAACGGTGACACGTGTCTTCTCCGTCTTCAATAAGCAAGTACCTGCCTTTGTCCCAGATGCTCATTTTGCAGGCGCAAACGGTAGGGTAGAGCAGACGTGCGTCGCAATTATTACGGTTACAGGTGTAAGCGATGAGGACGACTTCACGATAACCAACGGCGACAACACCGTAATTGATGTCGTGCGAGATGGTGAGACTATAACCATCACCGGCTTGGCGTTGGGCAGCACGACGCTGACCTTGGCGCAGGAAGGTAATGAAGATTACATCGCAAGGAGCCAGACATATAATATAGAGGTATATTGGCCTGATGACTTCCTGACGCTATCGTCGGATGAGGCACCCGATTATGATGCTGGTGAATACAGGAAGATATTCTTCAACAGGACGCTGAAGGCTGGGTACTCAACCATTGCGCTTCCGTTTGATACGGATGTAGAGACGATAGTGGGGGACAGCTATGATGAGGATGAGGACTGGGTGGCTCAACTGTCGGCAGTTACGAGCAGTGTGGCTGATGGTTATACGCTTTACTTCCAGAAGGTTGCCGATGGTGCAATCGAGGCTAATAAGCCTTATGTCCTGCATCTTGCTTCAGCTAAGGTGAACCCCACGTGGACAGACCTCGAAGACGGTATATCTGTGGATGAGGCTTCTCCGGCTTCCATTCACCCGACGAAGGGCTACAGCGGCTATGCCGGTTGGACTATGACTGCGAACTATACTCCTGATTTCGCTATGGACGGTAAGTACGGCGTTGTTAATAGCGAAGGCGGACTGATGCTCGGCAGCGGTTCCGGTGCCAAGCTTAATGCCTTCACAGCTTACATCACTGCGCCCAGCGGTCCAAGCAATGCACCAAGACTTCGTGTCGCCTATGTTGATGAGGACGGAACGACAACATATATCGATTCACTCTTCGAGGGTCAGCAGGAGAAAGCGCCCGAAGCCATCTATGGTCCCGACGGACAGCGCCGCGCGAAGATGCAGCGAGGAGTGAACATCGTCCGTTACTCTGACGGCACAGCCCGTAAGGTTTATCAGTAAAGATTCCCGACCTTCCTGAATAAGGCTTTAGGACTTGAGTCCAAAGGTTAATATAACTTGTGGCTGAAGGTTAATATAACTTATGGCCAAAGGTTAATATTATCTGTGCCCAAAGGTTAATATTATCTCCGGCAATAGGTTAATATTACCTTTTTCTATATATAAATATAGGAAGTCAAGGGAATTATTCGTACCTTTGCCCCCCGAAAGGAAATAATGACTTAAATATTATGGAATCGAAGGAAAAGATTATACTTACGGGCGACAGACCTACGGGTCGCCTGCACATTGGTCACTACGTTGGCTCGCTGCGCCGCAGGGTAGAGCTGCAGAACTCGGGCGAGTACGACCAGATATTCATAATGATTGCCGATGCCCAAGCCCTGACGGATAACTTCGACAACCCCGAGAAGGTGCGCCAGAACATACTGGAGGTGGCGCTCGATTATCTGTCGGTTGGCATTGATCCCGAGAAGACTCACATCTTCGTACAATCAGCCGTTCCCGAGCTGACCGAACTGTCATTCTATTACATGAACCTGGTGACAGTGCAGCGACTCCAGCGCAATCCGACCGTAAAGACCGAGCTTGAGATGCGCCATTTCGAGGGCGGTACCCCCACAGGCTTCTTTTGTTACCCCATATCACAGGCAGCGGATATCACCCTGTTCCGTGCGACTACGGTGCCCGTAGGTGAGGACCAAAAGCCTATGTTGGAGCTAACGAATGAGATAGTACGTCGCTTCAATCACATCTATGGCGACGTATTGATAGAACCCCAAATCCTGCTGCCTGACAACGCAGCCTGCATGCGTCTCCCGGGTACGGACGGTAAGGCTAAGATGTCGAAGTCGTTGGGCAACTGCATTTACCTTTCGGATTCGGCCAAGGAACTCAAGAAGAAAGTAAACTCGATGTTCACCGATCCGCAGCACCTGACCATAGAGTCACCGGGTCATCTTGAGGGCAACACCGTGTTCACCTATCTGGATGCATTCTGCGAGGACAAGGACTTTGCGGAGTTCCTGCCAGAGTATAAGAACCTCGACGAACTGAAGGCACACTACACACGCGGCGGTCTTGGCGACGGAACGTGCAAGAAGTTCCTCTTGAACGTCCTGAACTCACGCTTCGAACCCATCCGCGAACGCCGTGCAATGTGGGAGAAGCGCATCCCCGAGGTCTATGAGATACTGAAGCAAGGTACTGAGGCTGCTCGCGAACGCGGCAGGCAGACATTGGCCGACGTTAGGCGTGCAATGCGCATAGATTACTTCGAAGACGCGGCTTTTGTTAAGGATTTTCAAAAAAAGTTCGCTTAGGATTTGGTGGTATAATAAATAAGTTGTATCTTTGCATTCGCATTTAGGAACTGAGGTTCCGACGGGCGCTTAGCTCAGCTGGTTCAGAGCGTCTGCCTTACAAGCAGAGGGTCGGCGGTTCGAATCCGTCAGCGCCCACTTCCCATCAAAATGGGAACATTTCTTTGATGATTAGGCATTGGCTTCGCCGCGAGGCGAGGCCAATGTTTTTTATTCTGGAGGTTAAAAGGTGAAGGCTAAGGGGTTAAAAGGTGAAGGCTTAGGGCTTTGGGGGCGAAGGTTTAGGAAATACTGAAATATATTTGGTATTTTGCGTGCTTATTCGTATCTTTGTGGCCCGAAAAGTGTTAGTTTTTATGGAACTCGATTTATTAACCGCCATATCGCCAATCGATGGACGATACAGAGGGAAGACGGAAGCCTTAGCTCAGTATTTCTCGGAGTATGCATTGGTACGCTACCGCGTTCGCGTGGAAGTGGAGTATTTCATTGCCCTGTGTGAGCTGCCGCTGCCGCAGTTGAAGGACTGCCCCGTGGGTGCTGAACGCCTGCGCGACATCTACCGTAACTTTACGGAGAAGGACGCCCAAAGGGTTAAGGATATCGAGGCGGTGACTAATCATGACGTGAAGGCCGTCGAGTACTTCATTAAGGAACAGTTCGACGAAATCGGCGGATTGGATGCATATAAGGAGTTCATCCACTTCGGCTTGACGTCGCAAGACATAAACAACACGAGCGTGCCCCTATCGTTGAAGGAGGCCCTTTCCGAGGTCTATTACCCCCAGATAGAGGAGCTGATAGGGCTGGTAGAGTCGTATGCTGAGGAGTGGAAGGACGTAGCCATGCTGGCCAAGACCCACGGACAGCCCGCCAGTCCCACCCGACTTGGCAAGGAGATGAAGGTGTTTGCGTATCGCCTTCGTCGCCAGCTTGAGATGCTGAAGGCCTGTCCTATCACGGCGAAGTTCGGAGGCGCAACGGGTAACTTCAATGCCCATCACGTTGCATTCCCCGGACGTGACTGGAGAGAGTTTGGTAACCGTTTCGTTGCAGAGAAGTTAGGTTTGGAGCGTGAGGAGTACACTACGCAGATTAGTAACTACGACTGTCTGGCTGCAGTGTTCGATGCTATGCGCCGCATAAACACTATCATCATCGACCTCGACCGTGACGTTTGGCAGTACATCTCTATGGAGTACTTCCGTCAGAAGGTGAAGGCCGGCGAGGTAGGGTCGAGCGCTATGCCACACAAGGTCAACCCCATCGACTTCGAGAACTCTGAGGGCAACCTTGGAGTGGCCAATGCCGTGCTGGCTCACCTCAGCGAGAAGCTGCCGATAAGCCGCCTGCAACGCGACCTTACGGACTCGACTGTGCTGCGCAACGTCGGGGTGCCTATGGGCCACATGCTCATCTCTATCCAGAGCACGCTTAAGGGATTGCGCAAGCTGGTGCTGAACGAGGAGGCCATTCGTCGCGACCTCGACAACTGCTGGGCAGTGGTTGCGGAGGCCATACAGACGATTCTGCGCCGCGAAGGTTACCCGAAACCCTACGAAGCCCTTAAGGCTTTGACCCGCACGGGCAAGGGCATCAGCGAAGAGACTATAAAGGATTTCATTGAAACACTAAACGTTAGCGAACAAGTAAAAGAAGAATTAAGGCGGATAAGTCCGCACAATTACACAGGAATGTAATTAAAATTAAAGCAAAAGATTATGATTAATGAAGACGAACGTTGGAGGAGTCAGTTTTCCGACGACAGGGGAGAGGGCCGGGAGGGCTATCGTCCCTACAACAGAGAGACATCATCAAGGAGTGTAAGCAACGGCGAGGGACGTGTGAAGCGTCCACGCATTCAGCGAACAGAACCAGTACGTCCGCAGGGCACAGGCTACGGCATGCGCCGCGAAGGCTATGGCCAGCGCGAGGGAGGCTACCAGCGCAGGGAAGGCGGCTACCAGTCGTATAACCGCGAAGGTGGTTACCAGCGTGAAGGAGGCTATCAGCGCAGAGAGGGCGGCTACGGACAGTCGCGTAGCTATGGTGAGGGCGGTCATCGTCCACGCCGCGAGGGTTACGGTGCACAGCGCGAGGGAGGCTACGGCCAGCGTCGCGAGGGTGGCTACCAGCGCGAAGGAGGTTACCAGCGCAGAGAGGGCGGCTACGGTCAGAATCGTGGCGGCTATCGTCAGCGCACGCCGGGGTATAACCCCCATGCCAAGTATAGCATGAAGAAGCAAATCGAGTATAAGGAGAAGCATTACGACCCGAATGAACCGATTCGTCTGAATAAGTTCTTGGCCAACAGCGGTGTATGTAGCCGTCGCGAGGCCGATGACTTCATCCAGGCAGGCGTGGTACGTGTGAACGGACAGGTAGTGACTGAGCTGGGCACAAAGGTAATGCGTACCGACTCAGTGCTATTCCATGACCAGCTTATCACACCGGAGAAGAAGGTCTATGTCCTGCTGAACAAGCCCAAGGACACAGTGACCACGAGCGACGATCCCCAGAACCGCAAGACGGTGATGGACCTGGTGAAGGGCTGCTGCCGCGAGAGGATTTACCCCGTAGGCCGCCTGGATAGGAACACCACTGGCGTATTGCTGCTGACCAACGACGGTGAGCTTGCCGCCAAGCTGACACATCCTCAGTATCTGAAGAAGAAGATATACCACGTCTATCTCGATAAGAATGTGTCGCCTGCCGATATGAAGAAGATAATGGAAGGCATAGAGCTTGAGGACGGACCGATTAAGGCCGACGCCATTGAGTATGCCGACGAGAACGACTCGAAGCAGGTGGGTATCGAGATACACTCGGGACGTAACCGCATCGTGCGCCGCATCTTCGAGCACCTTGGCTATAAGGTTGTGAAGCTGGACCGTGTATATTTCGCCGGCCTGACGAAGAAGAATGTGCGCCGAGGCGACTGGCGTTTCCTCACCGAGGCCGAGGTGAATATGCTTTACACCGGGATGTTTGAATAAAAATAATTGAAGGGGAGTTAAAAGGAAGTTATAAGGGAGTTATAAGGAAGTTTAAGGGACGAATGTCCTGCTTCTCAATAACAATCTCTTTTGAATATTAGAAATAAAAGTATTGTCCTTTTAACTCCACGAGCGAAGCGAGTATAACTCCCTTTTAACTCCCCTATAACTTCAAATAATAAAAAAAGATGAAACGAACGAAAGTCATAGACGCTTTGAAGCGAACGGACTATGGAAGCGAGATTACCGTTATGGGCTGGGTGCGCTCGAAGCGCGGCTCCAAGGGTATCTTCTTCATAGCCTTGAACGACGGATCGACTATCAAGAACGTGCAAATCGTCGGGGAAGATGAGAACTTCGACGAGGACGTTGTGAAGCAAATCACCACGGGTGCGTGCCTCAAGGTAGTGGGCACACTGGTGGAAAGCCCTGCCGCTGGCCAGGCAAGCGAGATACAGGCGAGGGAGATAACGGTTATGGGTGAGTGCGACAACACGTATCCTTTGCAGAAGAAAGGCGCATCGTGGGAGTACCTGAGGACTGTGGCACACATGCGTCCACGTACTAACACCTTCGGTGCAGTGCTCAGGATTCGTCACAACATGGCTATGGCCATCCACACCTATTTCCACGAGCATGGCTTCTTCTACTTCCATACTCCCCTCATCACGGCCTCGGACTGCGAGGGCGCAGGCAATATGTTCCAGGTGACAACGAAGAACCTCTACGACCTGAAGCGTACCGAGGACGGCAAGATAGACTATAGCGACGACTTCTTCGGCCAGCAGGTTGCGCTCACCGTGAGCGGACAGTTGGAGGGCGAACTCGGAGCCACTGCGCTGGGACAGATATACACCTTCGGCCCCACGTTCAGGGCAGAGAACTCGAACACCCCGCGCCATCTGGCCGAATTCTGGATGATTGAGCCCGAGATGGCCTTCTATGACAAGGACGATCTCATGGACCTTGAGGAGGACTTCATCAAGTATTGCGTGCGCTGGGCCTTGGACAACTGCCGCGACGACCTTGAGTTCCTCAACAAGATGGTCGATAAGACACTGCTGGAACGTCTGGAGGGTGTGCTGAAAGAGTCATTCGTGCGCCTGCCCTACACCGAGGGCATCGAAATCCTTCAGCAGGCCATCAAGAACGGAAAGAAGTTCGAATTCCCCTGCCAATGGGGCGACGATCTGGCCTCAGAGCACGAGCGTTACCTCGTAGAGGAGTACTTCAAGAAGCCCGTCATCATGACCGATTACCCCAAAGAGATTAAGGCCTTCTACATGAAGCTCAACGAGGACGGCCGCACGATGCAGGGCACCGACGTGCTGTTCCCGCAGATTGGCGAAATCATCGGCGGAAGCGTGCGCGAGGAAAGCTACGACAAGCTGATGGCAGAAATCAACCGTCGCGGCATGGAGACCGAGAAGCTCGAGTGGTATCTCGATACCCGTCGCTGGGGAAGCTGCCCGCATGCGGGCTTCGGCCTCGGGTTCGAAAGACTCATACTCTTCGTCACCGGCATGCAAAACATCCGCGACGTCATCCCCTTCCCCCGCACCCCGAAGAACTGCGAGTTCTGACATCGCACCGCAACCCTCTGGGCATAAGCCCCCAAACATACATCGCCCCGGCCATCTGGTCGGGGCGATGCCGTTGCAAGGTCTTGGACTTCCGGCTGCAAGGTCCAGGCCTTTAGCCCTTTGCCCTTAATGTTAGTGGGGTCAACATAGGTACGTTGAGGGGTCAAACATAGGTATGTTGCTTCGTGATGCCCTGCTTGGTGGTTCGTCAAGCTCATGGTTTTTCATCGTCATGGCCGTAGGTTTTCGGGTTCAACATTGCTGCTTTCTTGTCTCACTGCTGCAAAGTTATGCAACCCGCGCCTAACCGCCAAGCCCTTTAACTTACTTTAATAATAATTAAACCCCGATAACATAAATCCCTTAACACTCCGCCTGTTTCCCTTAAAAACCCTTAAAACAGACCCCAACGCCATGCATTTCAAAATTTATCCTTACCTTTGCATCGTTATAAAATAAAATCAATCGTTTTTCTCATTAATAACATAGCAACATGAAACGCTGGCACGCACTCATCATACTTCTGCTCTTCGGCACAGCAAGCCTGTGGACTGCCGTGCGCGACTACGAGGTGGCACAGCGCGAAATAGCCGACGACCTCACCCGCGCCCTCCTGATGACACAGTCCGAACGCCCCGACAACTGGCTCTCAACCGATACCATTCGCCAGTTCCGAAGCCACATCCGTCAGCCCCAATTCCGCGACCATGCCGTCCTATCCTTCTCGATAGGCAGCAACACCGTCGTAGCCAGTGGACCACACACACCAGCCCTTGCCATCGCCCCCGATAGCCCCGTCCATGCCTATGGTCAGGTCAGCCTCTCCGCGTTTCAGATATGGCGCATGGGCAACCACCGCCTCTCTCTCGCCCTGTCCCTATTGACTTTGCTCTGGATGGCCCTCTCCCTGCGCCTTACACGCCGCAGCCTTTCGCCCGTGGTCCCCAAACTCGATGACATGATGCTCACCCCCATGCAGCGCCAACTCATGGACATGTTCCTCGCATCCCCATCACGTGAGCTCACCAAGGACGAGATTTGCACCGCACTATGGCCCCGTAAAGACGACCCCAGCGATACACTCTATGCCCTCATAAGCCGCCTGAAGACGGTGCTGACCTCACAGACATCACTCCGCATCGTCTCGCACCGTGGCCGCTCCTATCGCCTCGTTGCCGACTAACCCCTACGGAAACGGCTGCCACTCATCCACTTTTTTCGTCACCAACTGTCCGACTTTAAAGAATTATCCTTATATTTGCAGCATCATAAGCATACATCGATATGGAACGAAAGCAAGTAATCGAACGAATCAAGCAAGTAGCGAAGACGGCTCTGCCCGTGGGGAGCAGCCTCTTGCTCTATGGGTCGCAAGCCCGCGGTGATTACCACGAAGGTTCCGATTGGGACTTACTTATCCTGCTCGACAAAGCGAAGATTGTGGCCGATGATTACGATGTCACGTATCCATTCCGCGAACTTGGCTGGGACATCGGCGAGGAGATTAGTCCTCACATCTATACCAAAGGACAATGGGCGAAATGGACGTTCCTGCCCTTTCACAAGAATGTAGAACGCGATAAATTAGTACTGGTATGAGCCTATTCATACCCGTATCCTTTCCAAATATCATAAAGCAAGGGCGACAAACTAACGCCCTTGCTTTGTGATTCTCCCTTTCTTCCTCCCTCATCCTTCCGTCTATATTTATCGATTATTAATATTAATTTATCGAAAAACAATAAAGATTGTTTGTTAATCATAAAACTTTGTTATAACTTTGCCGTGTCGTTAATGAGGAAGCGCGCCCTCAATGGCGGCAAAAAGAAGTATCATTAAACTCAAAACAAAGTATTGTTATGAAAAGAACAACCAGTTTACGCCCTATGAAGGTTACATGCTACATGGCTTTAGTTTTCGTGGCTCTCTTTCTATGGGGCTATGCTTACCAGATGTTTTATCACTATCCTCAGATAGCACACACGGAGGGAACATTTCACACCTATCATATGTTCCTTTTCTATGGTCTCTACGTTTCGAAGTTCTTCTTATTTGCGTCGTGCGCGATGTTTGCTTTTGTTCAATTGCGAGGAATAAAGCATGATGTTTTATTCCCAAGTGCCAACGTTGTCTTCATCAATGCCGTTGCCCTGTTTGCATTCTTGTCTTCGCTGTTCGATACTAATATCAAGGAAGTCTTCATGTCTCAAGCTTCGTCCAACACTGGCGAGTTCGAACTGACCGCAGATTCTATCGGTATCCTACTCGTCCTTCTAATTTTTGCTCAGGTATATCGTATCGCTGGCAACATAGCTCGCGAGAATGCCTTAACCATATAATATAATGTATTATGAAAAACTTTAAAGTGAAATGCATCCGATGGATGGCAGCTTTGACGCTCATCCTCCTGTTCTTGTCCTTTCTAACCCCTTTCTTTCTTCGTCTATTGCCGCCGACGATTCCAAATGTCGAACCAACGTTCGCTAACCTTTCTCCAGCATGGAAGGGGGCCATCGACCTCATCTTTATTCTAGTTGTATCACTATTTAACGCCTGCTTCTTCGTGTTCTTCATCCGCATGCTCCGTGGGCTTGGGCGTGGAAAGATATTCGTCCCAGGCAATGCCCGTTGGCTTTATGTCGGGGCATGGGTACCGATTGTCACGCTCATCTATAGGGTCGTCTATATGTGTTTAATGAGTGGTTGCTCTGGTATGGCCATAGCCGTTCTCTGCACACAGTCATGGCATAACCTCACCATCTTCTTGGGCATCACGCTTATGGCTCAGCTCTATGACGTTGCCACCGACGTAAGCGAAGAAAACCAACTTACTATATGATACGCATAAACCTCGATGTGATGATGGCCCGTCGTAAGATATCTCTTACCGAACTGGCTGAACGTGTAGGCATTACCCTTGCAAACCTTTCCATCCTGAAGACGGGGAAGGCCCGTGCCATCCGCCTAACGACACTGGATGCGCTGTGCCAAGCCCTCCAGTGCCAACCTGGTGACATTCTTGAGTACGAGGGCTAATGATTCGCCCTCGTACTCAAGAAAACGGCTGCCACTCGTCCACTTCCTTCACGAGCCGAGATACTGCCGGTGCGAAGTCCTCGGGGTAGATGAGGGTTTCCACAAACCATAGCTTCTGGCGCAGAACGTACTTGGCGTTCAGCCGATAGGCCGTGACCTTCGCGTCGCGACTCCTCAGCCTGCAGCTCATAAGGTACTCCGTGTCCGACTTTTTTAGGCAGACGCCACTCATCTCATCCGACAACCTTCGCATCTCACGGTAAGGGTCAAGGGTATCCTTACATTCAAGGGTTCCCGACTCAAGCGTTATATAACACACGCTCTGCATCGGCAATTCTTCCACATAAGCATACCGCGCTGCCCCCTCACCATCACTTTCTGCAGGAATAAAGCACGAGGGATAGCGCATTTCATACCCATACGTCGCGTCGCGATGCACCTGCCAGTCGGCACACGCCAACCTGTACTCCAGCCCCTCAAGATACGTGTCTTTGTCGTGAGCGTGCTCGCGTCGGTGACTGAAAACCGCTATCAACACGCCCACAACAATCAAAACTAAAACAGCCTTCTTCATAACCATTTGCCATTAACGTCATAAACACGCCGGCAAAGGTACACGAAGCTGCCCTCCCACCCAAATAAACTTCCTGACATTACCCTGACATCTTCCTGACAAGCCTCAGTAGGCTAAGCCAAGGAGCCACACCGATGTTGCTGTTCATGCTCCAGACCATACAAAATAAAGGTTACTAACCTTAAGCACGTAAGATTAGTAACCTTCAAGACCTGGGGATTATGGGGAGTCCTCGTTAAGTACGGGACTCAGAGCCGATGACGTTACTCCGTCACGATGCGAAGCTTGTCTCCTGTGAGGTCCACGGGAAAGAGGTGTGGCGTGCGAACCGTGCGCCCTTGCGCATCAGTGGCGTGATGATGGACCGACATCATCCAGCGCCCGTCGAGCGTGCGGAACAACATAGAGTGTCCATAGTTCGGGGGCGTGATGGGTAATGGTTCCTGCACCCATGGCCCATCGAGCGTTCCGCTCTCGCTGTAGGCTACACCCTGCGTGTAGTCACGATATATCCATGAGGTCCAAAGCATACCGAGGCGCCCGGTTCCTGTTCGGAACAACCACGGGCCATCGGTTACCTTGTTGAAGGTCTCACGTCCGTCTTCTACCTCGCGACTCCAAGGCGAATCGCTTGCCCTGAATAGTACCTTCGGCTCTCCGACGACACCACTTAGGTCGGGCTTCAACTGTATCTTTTCGATGGTACCGTTCCAATTTGCAAGCCACTCACCACAGAACACCATATAGGGAAGCCCGTCACTATCGACCCAGAACGTCCCGTCAAGCGTGGGCCTGTCTGCAGGCAAGTAAGCCGCATCGCCGAATTGATGGTAGGGTCCGCGTGCCGAGTCTGCCACCAGAACCTGCGAAGCCCGTCGCTCAATCTTCTGGCCCCTGTACTCACAAGATACCGCCGAACGGTTGGTGAACGTTGCAAAATAGTAGTACTTACCATTATAACGATGCAGCTCTGCCGCCCATATCATCGGCCTGGGCCCCATCCAACCATCAGGGTCGGTCCTTGCGACGTGATAAGGCCCATCCCACAGACGAAGGTCGCGACTCGTCCAGAGCATACCCCCCGTGCCCGTCATATAATACATCTGCGTCGCCGTATCGGCAAGTATGGCAGGGTCGCTAAGCCGGATGCTGTCCATCGGGACGTTGTGGCGCACATTCATCCCCCTTTGCCCGAAAAGCATCATGGGCAGAAGGCTGAAGATAAGAAGAATTCGTCTCATACATTACTATCATTTAAATACATACATATAATCTTATTGACATACACTTGTGACAAAAGTTTAGTCATAATAGTAACTTTATATCCATAAAAGGAAGGTTCCGACCCCTATACGCCGGAACATTTCGGGGGCAGAGTCTTGCAGGGTTCGGGACAAAGATGTATCTTTGTGGCGGAAAAACTGGATGTATATGAAAAGAATGGTATTGAGTTGGGCATTTGCCTTGGTGACGATGGCGGCGTGGAGCGCCGGGAGTGAGGTCGTGAGGGCCGAGGAGGACTCGGTGAAGGCCGCGGGCTGCGAGGTGTATGTGCACGAGATGGACTCGGTGGCGCCAAGCCGTGTGATTGCCGAGGTGCTGGCGAAGAACCGCGGAAGGGTGGTGCTTGTGGACATGTGGGCCACGTGGTGCGGTCCGTGCCGCATGGGGCATCGGTCGATGGCTCCGCTGAAGGAGGAGCTGAAGGACCAGCCTGTGGTGTTCGCATACCTGACGAACGACTCGTCGCCCATGGACGTGTGGAGCGAGATGATCAGGGATATTCCGGGCCAGCATTACTATCTTTCGAGGTCGCAGTTCTCGTACATACTGTCGTTTCTCTACGAGTCGCAGGGCATACCGACGTATGCTCTCTACGACAAGCAGGGGAACAAGGTATGGCAACATATCGGCTACATGGAGTCGAACGAGGCAGTGAAGGCCGCAATCCTTGCGGCAATGGAAAATTGAAAATTGAAAATTGATAATTGAAAATTATAGGGGCTCTGGCGGATGGCCGGGGCCTTTGCTTTGCAAGCGGTGGTCCTCGCGCGCGTACATATTAAACTTTCGCGCGCGAGGGCTGTCTATCTTGTATGCGACGCTTGCTGATGATATGGCTGATGCTCCTGCCCTTGGCCGCTTGGGCCCAAAGGGACACGATACCGAGGCTTACGGTGCGCGGTGTCGTGCGCGAGAATCAGACGTTCGACCCCCTGGAGGGTGCGCAGGTGAGGCTGCTGAGGGACTCCACCCTCGTGGCAGGCGCCGTGGTGCAACACTCCGGTCTCTTCACCCTCCCCAATATACCCTCGGGCCAGTACACCCTCAGCGTCACCTTCATAGGCTACAAAGAACAGCGCTTCGCCCTCACGTTGCCGCGCCGTGCAGGCAACTTCCGTGTGAAGGACATCCTCATGCGTGAGGACGCCAAGGTCATGGCCGAGGCCGTGGTAGAGGGCAAGCTTGCCGAGATGACCGTGGTGGATGACACTGTCATGTATAATGCCGATGCCTTCAAGCTCCAGGAGGGAGCCATGGTGGAAGAACTGGTGGAAAGGCTGCCGGGTATAGTAAAGATGGAGGACGGAAGCTATCAATGGAACGGGCGCGCCGTTACGCAGTTTCTGGTCGATGGAAAGGAGTTTTTCGGCAACAACCGTGAGGTTATCCTCCGCAATCTCCCAGCCGACATCATAGACAAGGTTAAGGCCTACGACCGCAAAAGCGACTATGCCCGCATCACCGGAGTCGATGACGGTGAGGAGCGAACCGTACTTGATTTCCAGGTCAAGAAGAATAGGAAACGCGGCTGGTTCGGCAGCCTTGACGGGGGCTATGGTACTAAGGACAGGTATAGCGGCCGCCTAATGTTGAACCGCTTCATCGGCGACCAAAAGTTCAGCATCGTCGGTAATGGTAACAACACAAATGGTAACGGTTTGACCGACAACCAGTCAGGGGGCATGACCATGAACTACCAGAAGATGCGCGACGATGGCGGTAAGGGTAAGAAGGAACCCCTATTGGAACTCAACGGCAGCCTTACCGGCAACTTCTCGCAAGGCCATAGCCAATCGTGGCAGAACAGCCAGAACTTCGAGAACCGAACCGCAGCTTACAACAACTCGTGGAGCAGGAATACGAACGACAACAAGGGCGTGAACTTCAACTACAGGATAGAGTGGCGCCCCGACACGCTTACTAACATCCTCGTCCGACCCACCCTGACCTGGAACACCACCTCCACAAGCTCGGCCAGCGAAAGCGCAGCCTTTCTCGACGACCCCTACCAACTATCCCCCGACCCACTCCGCGACTATGCCACCCTTGCCCCTATTATCGGTGTCAACCATCGTCTCGGGCGAAGCAACAGCGCCTCCTCGAACATCAACGCCGGAGCCTCGGTGCAAGTGAACCGACGCCTTAGGAAACAAGGCCGCAACCTTACTATGAACGCCGAGGCAAGCTACCGCCATTCCACCACCGAAAGCCAGAGCTACAGCCAGGTAGATTACTATCAGATACTGGCCTATGACGGGGGCGATTCGGTCTATCACAAGATACAATACAACGACGCTCCCAGTAAGAACCGCAACTTCTCCGCCCGACTTTCATACACCGAGCCCATAGGCCGGCAGATCTTTCTCCAGGTGTCTTACCAGTACAACCATAGGTTCACAGACCGCGACCGTACCGTGAGCAGCATCTTCGACTATATGCCTGACGGCGCCAACGGCACATACATGCCCTTCGTAGCCCTCGGCATCACCCCCGACAACTATAGAGCCTTCCCACCCCAGTCCCTACCCGATACAGCCCAGTGTAACTATACGACCAACACCTATCAGAACCATAACATACGCCTCCAACTCCGTATCAACCGCACCCTCTACCGCCTGACCATCGGTGCCAATCTCCAGCCGCAAATCAGCAACGTGGACTATACCAAGGGCAAGAAACATTACGACGTCCGCCAGTCTGTCTTCAACGCTTCGCCCACCATCAACTTCCGCTACATGTTCTCACGTCAGGAGCAAGTGGAGGTACGCTACAACGGTAACACCGGCCAACCCAGTATCACCGATCTCATACCCGATACACTCTCTAACGCTAACCCCCTGAACATACGCCTCGGAAACCCCAACCTCAAGCCCTCCTTCACCCACGGCATGAACGCCTCATACCGCCGCTCCGTCACCGACAAGCAAAGGACATCGGCCGTGAATGCCTCATTCCGTACCACCCAGAACGCTACGACCAACCGTACCGAATATAACGACATCACCGGCGGACGCATAAGCAAACCGGTCAACATCAACGGTAACTGGAACGGCTCAACCTCATTCAACTTCAACACCGGACTCGGTAAGGAACACTACTGGCACCTTAATATGACCACCAATGCATCCATAACGAATGCAGTGTCCTATGTCTATCAGCGTGCCACCCAAGAGACAGTAAAGAACCGCACGCGAGGCGTAGGCTCCAGCCAGTCACTCCGCATGTCATACCGCCGCGACTGGGATAGGAAATACAGCATCGACGCCGGGGCACAGGGCAACATAGGCTATAACTATAGCCATGCCAACAATACATCGGCAACCAACCTCGACACCTATCATTTCGCCTACGGAGCCTCGGCAACGGTGAAGTTTCCTTGGGGCATGACCCTATGGACCGATATAAACAACCAGTGCCGACGCGGGTATGCCGACCACTCCATGAATACCGACAAACTCATCTGGAACGCAAGCCTTAGTCAGCAATTCCTAAAACGACGCAACCTCACGCTTACCGTCCGTGCCTACGACATCCTACGGCAACGCGACAACATAAGCCGTAACATCTCTGCCACAGCCCGTACCGATTCGCGCAGCGAGGCCGTTAACTCATACTACATGTTCTCGCTTAGTTGGCGCTTTGGAAAGTTCGGGGGCAGAGGGCAAGGCTCAGGACGTAGCGCTCAGACTCGCGAGTCTCGACCTGATAGGGGCACGCCGTCAGCACGTCCTTCATATCGTCGCGAATCCCCGTCCCTATAAGCTTCAGCACCGCTTCCTTACGGGTCCACAGCCGCAAGAATGCTAGTTTCTGCTCTTCTTTGTCAGACGAACCGAAGATAAGCTCCTGCTCTTCATCGTTCATGGTGTGGCGGATGAGTCCTTCACTTATCTTCCTTTCTCGTCCTTCTATATCGATTCCGCACGGCCTTTCATCAATGATGCACGCCACTGCTTCCCGACAATGCGTCAGCGAGAACTGGGGCACACACCCATCCCCTCCAAAGGGTAAGGGCTGGTGTTTAGCGGACTGAGGAAGTACTCCCTTCCCTTTGGGAGGGGCTGGGGGTAGGCTTGGCTTCCCATGCTCATTGTATTGGAACGCCGGAGCCTCGGCGATGCCCCAGTCATCCCTAAGCCCTTGGCACAGAAGCCTATAGGCAAGCAGCGACTGGCGCTGGCCCGCGTCGTGCCGAAATCTAAGCACCACGTCCCTGCGCCACTGGGGAAGCTCGCCTATCCACCGGTCGATAAGCTCGCGTGGATAGTCCTGTATGCGGTCGTCGATGTAAACTTTCATCTTCATCATCGCGCAAAAGTACAAATAATTCTTAATTCTTAATTCTTAATTCTTAATTTATTTATATCTTTGTCCCTATAAACATCAAAACATAAATCCTACGACTATGAATATCGACTTCAAGGCGCTTGCTGCGCAGTACAAGAGCGAATTGCTCGACAAGGTTATGCCCTTCTGGATGGAACACAGTATCGACACCCAGTATGGAGGCTACTTCACATGCATCGAACGTAACGGCGAAGTGTACGACACCGATAAGTTCATCTGGCTCCAAGGCCGCGAGGTTTGGATGCTATCTACATTATATAATAAGGTAGAGCCCAGGAAGGAATGGCTCGATGCCGCCATACAAGGCGCCGAATTCCTGAAGCGTTACGGTCACGACGGCCAGCTCAACTGGTACTTCTCCCTGACGCGTGAGGGCCAGCCCCTGGTGGAACCCTACAACATATTCTCATACACCTTCGCCGTAATCGCATTCGGTCAGCTCTACAAGGCCACGGGCAATCAGGAGTATGCCGATATCGCCAAGAAGACATTCGATATAGTCTTGAAGCGCCGACACAACCCGAAGGACCGCTGGAGCAAGGCAGCATCAGGCGCCCGTGCCCTGAAGGATTTCGCCCTGCCCATGATACTTTGCAACGTCGCACTCGAGATTGAAGACCTGCTCGACCCTAAGTTCCTGCAGGATACCATAGACATCTGCCTCCACGAGGTTCTGGACGTGTTCTACCGTCCCGAGCTGGATATGATAGTCGAGAATGTATCTGTTGACGGCAAGCTCGTGGACTGTCACGAGGGACGCCTACAGAATCCAGGTCACGCCATCGAGGCCATGTGGTTCATAATGGACCTCGGTAAGCGCCTGGGCCGCAAGGACCTCATCGACAAGGCCGTGCACATCGCCCTGCGCGAGGCAGAGTATGGCTGGGACAAGCAGTACGGAGGCATCTTCTACTTCATGGACCGTCTGGGCCGACCCCTGCAGCAGCTCGAGTGGGACCAGAAGCTTTGGTGGGTACACATCGAGACCCTCATCACCATGATTAAGGGCTATGAGCTCACAGGCAACGAGCAGTGCCTCGAATGGTTCATGCGCGTTCACGACTATGCCTGGAGCCATTTCCGCGACAGCGAATATCCTGAGTGGTTCGGTTACCTTAACCGTAGGGGTGAGGTGCTGCTAACCCTCAAGGGCGGTAAGTGGAAGGGTTGCTTCCATGTTCCCCGCGGCTTGATGCAGGTTTATCAGAGCCTTGAACGCATAGCTGCTAAACAATAAGCCGACAATGAAGCGCCTGTTGCTCGTCATCCTTATAACCTTGGCCGCCCAAGCCCGTAGCCTTGCCCAGCCACAGTTCTCGGCCGATGCTCCCGAACAAAGCATCGGCGAGCTGGTGTTCCAGAAGCCTAACGACATCAGGTTCCGCTTCCGTAACCGTGGAAACCAGCCGCTCATCATCCGCGAGGTCCACCCTTCGTGCGGCTGCGTCAGTGTCGATTACCCCACAACTTCTATAGCTCCGGGCCACGAAGGTACTATCGTTGCCACCTACGACGCCCGACTCTTAGGCACCTTCCACCGCGAGCTGACGGTCTATACCAACGTCCGTCAGCAGCCATACTACCTGTCGTTCGAGGGTAGGGTGGTGGCAACGTCGCTCGACTACGACGGCGACTACCCCATAAACCTTGGGAATGTGCGCCTGAGTGCCAACTACGTGGAGTTCGACGACGTGAACAAAGGCGACCAACCCATGGCGGAGCTGCAGCTCGTGAATACATCGTCGGTGCCTTACACCCCTCAGCTCATGCACTTGCCTGCATATCTTTCTGCCGAGTACATCCCAGCGAAGGTGCAGCCAGGTCGAGTGGGTAAGATTAGACTCCGCCTAAATAGCGACCAGCTCTTCCTCGACGGTCTGAACCAAACCTCGCTGTATCTGGCCCGGAAACTCGGCGACAAGATTAGCGAAGCCAACGAGATTGTGGTTTCAGCCATACTTCTTCCCGCCCGCATCGATAGGACGGCGGAGCAGATGGCCCACGCACCTCACATCGTAATCAAGGAGGATGAAACGGTCATCGACGGCGACATCGCCATGCAACTCAACGGCAAGAAGCACGCATCGGTGCAGCTCTCCGTCACCAACACTGGCGAGGAGAAACTCACAATCTCTGCACTTCAGGTGTTCAACCGTGCCGTGTCGGTCACCCTTTCCGAGCGGCATATCGAGCCGCACGCCACGGCGAAGATGCGCATAACCGTAGATGCTAAGATGCTGTCGAAGGCGAAAAACGGGCCCAAGCTCCTAATCATCAGCAACGATCCCCGTAACCCCAAGACCGTCATCAATATAAACATCGACTAATATAACCGCAAATGGACCACCCTGAAAATAGTAGCGAATACAAGGGACTGACCGTGAATAGCGGCGTCGGCCCCGTAAGCATCGTCAACCCATACTTACAGCGTGGACGCTTCTCGCGCCGCCGCCTCACTGCCAACGATTACGTCGAAGGCATACTGAAGGGTAATCCTTCCGTTCTCGGACAGGCAGTGACACTGGTCGAAAGTCTGAACCCCGAGCACCAGAAGATAGCGCAGGAGGTCATCGAACGTTGCCTCCCTTACAGCGGAAACTCTATACGTGTGGGCATCAGCGGCGTGCCGGGAGCAGGCAAAAGTACCAGCATCGACGAGTTCGGCATACATGTTCTCAAGGAGAAGGGCGGGAAGTTGGCAGTCCTTGCCATAGACCCAAGTTCCGAAAAGACCAAAGGTAGCATCCTCGGCGATAAGACGCGTATGGAGAAACTCTCGGTCCATCCCGACTCATTCATCAGGCCTAGCCCCTCCGCAGGCTCGCTGGGAGGCGTTGCACGTAAGACGCGTGAGACCATAATCCTGTGCGAAGCAGCCGGCTTCGATAAGATTTTCGTCGAGACAGTCGGTGTGGGTCAGAGCGAAACGGCATGTCATTCGATGGTCGATTTCTTCCTCCTCATCCAGCTTGCCGGTACGGGCGACGAACTACAGGGCATAAAGCGAGGCATCATGGAAATGGCCGATGGAATCGTAATTAATAAGTGTGACGGCAACAACGTGGAGAAATGCCAGCTCGCTGCCACGCACTTCCGCAACGCACTCCACCTCTTTCCGCCCTCAGAGAGCGGGTGGACGCCGCAGGTGCTCTGCTACAGCGGCTTCTATGGCTTAGGCATTAAGGAGGTATGGGATATGGTTTACCAGTACATAGACCATGTGAAGGCCAACGGATACTTCGATTATCGACGCAATGAACAGGCGAAGTACTGGATGTATGAATCTATAAATGAACAGTTGAAGAATAACTTCTACCAGCACCCAACCATAGCCGATATGCTGAAAGCCTCGGAGGCTTCGGTGCTCAACGGCGAGAAAACGTCATTCGTGGCTGCTAAGCAATTGCTCGACACGTACTTTACACTCCTGCATTAACCATCGGGGAGTGCTCGTCGCACCGCATATTCCTATCGACTTACAATCGCGAATCCACGCCGCATTCACTTCGGATGCGGCGTCTATCATATATGACTGTGGGTTCACACGGTGGCATTCTTCGAACAGCACGCGCCCGTTGCTCGACTTCCTTCCGCATACGAACAGCACCACATCGTGGCGCGATGCAAACTCCCTAATGTGGGGCATACGGTTGGCAACCTGTCGGCATATCGTGTCATAGTAATGGAACTCAGCCCCCGACGATATATGCTTCCCGATGTAATCTACTAACCTTCGGAACTCATCCAAAGGCTTTGTGGTCTGACTGTATAATGAGATGTCGCGCCCGAAGTCCAGTTTTTCGGCCTCTTCCATCCGCTCTATCACTATCGCAGTCCCTTCGGTTTGACCCACAAGGCCCAGCACTTCGGCGTGTCCGTTCTTGCCGAAGATGACTATCTGCTTCCGGTGTTCAGGGTCGGAGTCGTATTCTTTCTTTATTCTCTCCTGGAGGTGGAGCACCACAGGGCACGTGGCATCGATGATTTCGATACCGTTCTTGCGGGCCGTTTCATACGTCTTTGGTGGTTCACCGTGGGCACGAAGCAGCACCGTCGCCTCGTGCAACTGGTCGTATTCCTTATGGTCTATGGTGATGAGGCCCATGCCTTCCAGCCGGTCACACTCCATCGAATTGTGCACAATGTCACCGAGGCAGTACAGCGGTCCTTGGTTCGATGCCAGCACTTCCTCTGCCTTTCCGATGGCTCTCGTTACGCCAAAGCAGAAGCCACTCCCAGTGTCTATCTCAATAACCAATTATCAATTGTCAATTATCAATTATCAATTGCGTGCTGATAGGCACGCAGCAGCCACTCCTTCTGCTCGTCGATGGTCAGGTGACTATTATCCAATACAAGCGCATCGTCTGCCTGTCGCAGTGGACTAATCTCACGGTGGGTGTCGATGTAGTCGCGCTCTTCAACGTTGCGCAATATCTCCTTCATGTCGCAAGCCTCGCCCTTTGCGGTCAGCTCGTCGTAGCGACGCTGGGCCCTAATCTCGGGGCTTGCCGTCACGAATATTTTGAGTTCGGCATTTGGGAATACCGTCGTGCCGATGTCACGTCCGTCCATTATGATGCCTCCCTCCTGGCCCATACGCTGTTGTTGCCTGACCATTTCCTCGCGAACGAAGCCGAGTGCAGCCACTGGACTTACGTGGTTGCTGACCTCAAGGGTACGGATGCGGTCTTCCACGCGCACGCCATTGAGATATGTATCGGGACGGCCTCGCTCCGCATTGAACTGGAAGGAAATCTCTATGTCCTTCATGCTCTTGCGCAAACCTTCTTCGTCTATCTTCCCATCCTTAATAAGGTTGTGGTCCAAAGCATATAGGGCTACCGTGCGATACATAGCGCCGCTGTCCACGTAAACATACCCGATTTCGCGAGCCAAATCCTTGGCCATCGTGCTCTTTCCGCACGATGAATAGCCGTCAATGGCAATAGTGATTTTTTTCATATATTAGATATTATAGATTGCACTAAATGAGAGGGTGGGGGTGCTGACATGGTACTTTGCGAACGCAAGGCCTATCTTTACCTTCTTGATGTTTATACCAGCACCCGCCGAAAGGCCTGCGGCATGACTGCTTCCTGCCGCCTTCATCTCGTAGGCACGTCGGAAGTTGAAGCCGGCAGCGATATAGAATTGCTTCATCGGGATTATGTCCACACCGAAGCAGAAATGGTTCATCAGTATGCTTCCTGCCTTGGGCTCCTTGCTCACATGATAGTAATATTTTTTCGACCATCTCGTAAGGTCCACCATCGTAACACTGAACCTTATCGGCGCATGTCCCAGACTTTTCGAGAAACCCAACTGGAGGTTGAAGGGCAAGCGCTCATGGTCTTCGCCGAAAGCCTTAACCTGTCCGCCAAGGTTACTTGCTACGGCTGAGACGGAAAAGTCGTGCTCATCGTCGAAGTAATTCAGGCCCAAGTCCACTGCAAGTCCACAGGATGTGTAAGGACCGTACTTGGAATAAATCAGCTTACCCGTAGCGGCACCTACCCATTTGTCGCTGAGATTGTAGCTGTACATACCATTGACGGCCATGTCAATGGCGTGCATCTCGCCTATCTCTGCCCCGGAGACATCTGTCTCTTTCATACTGCCATAGCCCACGAACTGCATACCCACACCCCATGTGCCCCTATCGCCTTGGAGGCGCACAAACGAGGCGCTTCCTGTCTTACTGCCTCGCATGTAAGTCATGAAGTTCAGGTTCATGGTGTTGTTGCTCACGCTGGATAGCAGGGCAGGGTTATGGAATATCAGCGACGCATCGTCCTCGATTAAGGACACATTGCTACCGCCTAATGCCACTGCATGTGCCGAGGTTGGGAGCTTAAGGAAATTGAATACACTGCCGCTTTCCTGTCCCTTTGAAACCATAGAGACAAGAGAAAAAAACACGAACATTACTACCTTATTGCTCCTCATAAATGAATTTCGGCCCTCAAAGATACATCTTTTTAGGATTACTTCCTTATTATTAACGTCAAAAGTCCATAAAAGTTGCATCTTAAGCTAAAAAATATATCAAATGAGAAAAAAAAGCCTTACGAAGCGAACGTAAATAAAAAAAATGTGTTACATTTGTTGCCGAAGTAAACGAAATTAACAGAAATCTATATGGAAAACGTAGAAGAAAGAAACATCAACGACGAACTTCAAGGTCAGTCGTGGACTAGTCTCTTGATTGGCTATGTACTCGTTCTTGCCGCTATATTCGTGGCTTTCGAGTGGACACAGCGTGAGATTAAGATTGACGAGAGCAACGAGCCTATCTATGATATGGCAGTTGAAGAGGACATGATTCCTATCACCAAGCAGGAACAACCAATGGCAGCTCCCCCACCACAGGCAGCACCTATGTCGCCTGAAATCCTTGACGTGGTGGAGGATGACACAGAGATTCCTGAGGAAGAAATCCAGACAACAGAGGAAGTAAACCAGAGCATCGTGGCTGTAGTTGGTACAGGTGCCCCCACTGCTGTTGTAGCAGGTCCTCCAGCTCCTGTAGTAGAAGAAGTTGATGACGACCGTATCCTTGACGTTCCAGAGGAGAGCGCTGAGTTCCCCGGCGATGTATATGCATGGCTGAATAAGAACATCAAGTATCCTCCCATCTGCCAGGAACAGAACATTCAAGGACGTGTAAGTGTGCAGTTCGTTATTAACAAGGATGGTTCCATCGTCGATGTGAAGGTTCTGCGTTCGCCCGACGAACACCTGTCAAAGGAAGCAGAGCGCGTGGTTAAGGCTATGCCTAAGTGGAAGCCTGCCCGTCAGGGTAACAAGCCCGTACGTATGCGTTACGTTCTGCCTGTTATGTTCCGTCTGAGCTAATAATATAAATCATAAGGGAAAGGCTGCCGCACTATGGCAGCCTTTTTTGACTAAACTTCCCTATAACTCCCTTTTTACTCCCCTTTAACTCCCTTTAACTCCCTTTAACTCCCCTTATATATAATATATATGTATACAAGTTCGCAGATATTGGAGAAGGTTAATGAGGCTCTGGCTTCATTACCTTACGACCGTAAGCCCACCGGATTATACGACCCTATCCGCTATGTCCTCTCCTTGGGAGGCAAGCGCATACGTCCTGTGCTCATGTTGATGGGGTATAATCTCTATCGCGAAGACATCGAGGAGATAATGATGCCAGCCTTAGGCCTTGAGACATATCATAACTATACTCTCCTGCATGATGACTTGATGGATCGTGCCGATGTTCGCAGAGGTAATCCCACGGTGCATAAGAAGTGGAATGACAATGCGGCTATCCTTAGCGGCGACTCGATGCTTGTTCTCGCATATCAGCGAATGGCACAATGCAAGCCGGAAATGTTGCCATCGGTCATGAACATCTTCACCGAAACGGCTTTGGAGATAGGCGAGGGGCAGCAATACGATATAGAGTTCGAGACTCGTAACGATGTGACCGAGCCCGAATACATAGAGATGATTCGCCTTAAGACTTCGGTGCTGTTGGCGTGTGCCTTGAAGATTGGTGCAATGTTGGCAGGGGCTCCTGAGTCTGATGCCGAAGCCTTGTATGAGTTTGGCGAACAGATAGGATTGGCATTCCAACTGCAAGATGACTATTTGGATGTATATGGTGACTTTAAGGTCTTTGGCAAACGTATAGGTGGCGACATATTGTGCAATAAGAAGACTTATATGCTCATTAATGCACAGCTATTGGCCAATGAGTCTCAACGACGCGAGCTTGAAGGCTGGTTGTCGGCAGAGAATTATGATGAGGAGGAAAAGATTGCGGCCGTCACTCGTTTATATGATGAGATTGGCATTCCGCAGTTGGCACAGCAAAAGATTCAATATTATTATGATTTGGCTGAGAAGAGTCTTGCTAAGGTGAATCTGCCCGAGGCTACAAAGCAGAACCTTTGGCAGTATGCTCAGCAAATGCTAAACCGCCAAAGCTAATCTTTCACCTCTCACCTCTCACCTCTCACTTCCAATGATAGACACTCACAGTCATATTTATGGAGAAGAGTTCGACGAAGACCGCTCTTCAGTCGTAGAACGTGCTCGTCAGGCAGGTGTTGAGGCAATACTCTTGCCTAACATCAACATGGATTCCATCCGTCCGATGCTCAATCTATGTTCTGAGCATCCAGGCTTTTGCTATCCGATGATGGGATTGCATCCCGAAGATGTGCGAGACGATTATTCCAAGGTCCTTGACATGATGTATAAGGAATTGAATTCTGCTGGAAATCGGTATGTTGCCATTGGTGAGGTGGGTCTTGACTTCTATTGGGATGAAACATATCGATCGCAGCAGATAGAAGCATTCGAAAGACAGGTGTGCTGGGCGCGTGACTTCAACCTTCCTTTGGTCATTCATACCCGTTCGGCTCATAGGGAACTTATGGATGTTATGGAACGCCATCGCAACGATGCGCTCACTGGCATATTCCATTGCTTTGGTGGGACGCAAGAGGAAGCAGAAGAACTGCTGACATTCGAAGGCTTTGTCTTAGGAATTGGAGGTGTAGTTACATATAAGAAGTCAACTCTTCCCAATGTCCTTCGGAATGTTCCTTTGGAACGTATCGTGCTTGAGACAGATGCCCCTTATCTTGCCCCAATGCCTCATCGCGGAAAGAGGAATGAAAGCGCTTTTGTTGCCGATACGATGAAGCGCATTGCAGAAATATATGAAATGGAACCATCAGAGGTGGATAAAGTGACTACTGCAACGGCAAAAAGACTCTTTAGATTGCCTTAGTGATGTCTTTATAGAGTAATTTAAGTATAAATTATATAATTTTGTTTGACAAATCGTGTGTGGTTCACTTTTTTTTCGTAACTTGCACACCGAATAACGGTGAAAAGGGTATATTATGCCCATAAATATCGTTATGGAGAGATGCTCGAGTGGCTGAAGAGGCACGCCTGGAAAGCGTGTATACGTCAAAAGCGTATCCGGGGTTCGAATCCCCGTCTCTCCGCAAGGAGAGTGGGGTTCAAAGCTCACCAAGGCGAAAGCTAAGGAGTTGAAGACCAACTCCGCAAGGAGAGTGGGGTTCAAAGCTCACCAGGACCTCTCCAAAAGGAATGAAAAACAAAGATAAAGAAATATTAATAATTAACTTTAAACTCAAAAAAACAATGAAAAAGTTATTTGCAATTGTTGCATTGGTTGCTGCTTGTTCTTTTGCTGCAACTTCTAACGTGATGGCACAAGAGGCTGAAGAAGCCGCTGAAACTGAGCAGGTTGACACTGCTGCTGTAGACACCGCAGCTGTTGACACTACTGCTGCTGTAGAGGCAGTCGAGACTCCTATCGTTGAAGAGGAGAGCGAAAGCCTTCACAAGGTACTGAAGACAAAGTTCATCGAGGGTGACGCAGGCTTCATGTCTCTGGTTGCTCTGGCTTTGGTTCTGGGTCTGGCATTCTGCATTGAGCGCGTTATCTATCTGACACTTGCTCAGGTTAACACTCGTAAGTTCATGGGCGAACTGGCTGACCTCGTAGCAAAGGACAAGGTTGACGAGGCTATTGAACTTTGCCGCAACACTCGTGGTCCTGTTTCTCAGGTATCTCGCAAGGCTCTGATGTGCCTGAACAGCAAGGAACAGAACGACATTTCTTCAATCGAGCGCGCCATCAATACTGAGGCTGAGATTCAGGGTTCATACCTCGAGCAGCACTGCTCTTGGATTACCTTCTTCATCGCTTCTGCTCCCTCTCTGGGATTCCTTGGTACTGTGATTGGTATGGTTATGGCCTTCGATACTATTGAGAAGGCTGGTGATATTTCTCCTACTGTTGTGGCTGGTGGTATGAAGGTGGCCCTGATTACTACTATCTTCGGTATCGTTGTTGCCCTGATTCTGCAGTTGTTCTACAACTTCATCCTTGGCAGCATCGAAGGCTTGACCGCTAACATGGAAGAGTCCGCTCAGGAACTGCTGACCATGTGCGTTAAGTCGCCAAAGTGCCAGAAGTAATTAACCCTTTATTCACTCATTCTTTAATTATTAAGGAGAGTAATTATGAAATTAGAGAAAATATCAAATAATGTACTATACGCCGTATGCGGTCTCATCGTATTGGTGTTCCTGTTGTTCTTCTGCGTAGGTTATGACAACTACGACGAATCTGGCAACGTGGCTCCCACAATGACCAATCTGCTTATGGCTCTTATGTACTTGCTGGGTATCGCCACTTTCTGCCTGATGGTATGGAGTCTTGTTAAGAGCGCCCGTAGTGCAGCTGGCAGCGACGAGAAGGAATCTACCGGTATTGCCGGTTCCAAGATTGTCATCTGTACAAGTGTTGTTACCCTTTTGGTGTTCATCCTCGGTTATGTTATTAACCTTGGTGAAGAACCCTTCACAACGTCCAGCGGTGTTACCACATCATCCGGTATGGTAAGTTTGGTAGATGCATTCATGGTAGAAATCTACTTCATGGCTATTGCTTCTATCATTGCTGTAGTGGTAGCCAGCACTGGTGTGATGACAAAGAGTGCTACAAAGAAGTAAAAAACCGAAAAAATCTTAGCGAGATATGGCAAAGAAAAAAAGGAAAGTACCAGGACTGAACGCCAGTTCTACTGCGGACATTTCTTTCATCCTGCTTATCTTCTTCCTTATCACCACTTCAATGGATACGGATATGGGTCTGGCACGTCGTCTGCCCCAGCCGCCCGAAGACGAGGAGGTTAAACAAGAGTTGAAGATTAAGGAGCGCAATGTGATGGAAGTCCGCATTAACGCACAGGGTTTCCTGTGGGTTAAGGACGGCACAGCCAGCAGCTATGTCGACATACGCGAATTGCGTGCTCGCGCTAAGCAGTTCATCAAGAACGAGAACAACCTGAGCATCCTGCCTGAAAAGCACCCCATCAATATCCCATTGCTGGGTATGTGCGCACTGACGGATAAGCACGTTATCTCTGTTCAGACCGACCGTGGTACGCCATACAACATGTACTTCCAGGTACAGAACGAGTTGGTGGCTGCCTACAACGAGCTCCGCGATGAACTGTCAAAGCAGAAGTTCGGTCGTATTTATGCAGCACTGAGCGATGAGCAGAAGGTTGCAATTCGTACATATTATCCTCAGAAGATTTCCGAGGCTGAACCTAAAAACTATGGAGGGAACTAATTATGGCAAAGAAAAAAGGTAGTCGCGAAATGCCGGAGATGAACACCTCATCTCTGCCTGACTTGATCTTCACCATTCTGTTCTTCTTCATGATTGTAACCACCATGCGTGAGGTTACTTTGAAGGTGAAGTTCGTGGTACCTGCTGGTACAGAACTCGAGAAGCTCGAAAAGAAGTCTGCAGTATCTTTCATCTACGTAGGTCCTCCAACAGACCAGTTGCGTGCTCAGTTCGGTAGCTCAACCCGTATTCAGTTGAACGACCGTTATGCCGAGCCCAGCGAGGTAATGGACTTCGTTTACCAGGAGCGTCAGTCAATGTCTGACCAGAGCGCTCAGGTAATCTCCATTAAGGCCGACCAGCGTACTCAGATGGGTTACATTACCGATATCAAGGAGGTGCTGCGTAAGTCTTGGGCGTTGAAGGTTAACTATTCTTCTACGCATAGGAACTAAATTCTGAGCATAATACCACACTATTTGACAGGGTCTGCTTCGTGTAGATCCTGTCTTTTTGTATTAATTTGTAATTTATCATTGCTTTCTCGTAATAAATTATTACCTTTGTAATCAAATTCAAAGCGCTATGGTAAATTTAGACGAACTTGACGAAAAGATTCTTGAGTTGGTATCTGCTGATGCCCGCATCCCCTTCCTTGAAGTAGCCCGTAAGTGCAAAGTATCGGGTGCAGCCATCCATCAGCGTATCCAGAAACTTCAGCAGATGGGTGTGATAAAAGGCTCTCAGTATATTTTCGACCCTGAGAAGGTGGGCAATGGAACCTGTGCCTTTGTGGGAATCCAGCTTCGCGACCCATCAGATTCAATTCGTGTGGTTACGGAACTTAAGCTTATTCCTGAGGTTGTTGAATGTCATTACACTACTGGCAACTATGACCTCTTTATCAAGCTCTATGCGCATGACAACGCCCATTTGTTGCGTATAATCCGCGATAAGCTTCAGGGAATTGGCATACAGCGTAGCGAGACGATGGTTTCCTTCCACGAACCCATCCATCGCCAAATGCCTATTTACAAGGAGAAATGATTAGTCTGATTGCTGCGGTTGCACGCAATCGTGCCATCGGCTACCAAAACAAACTCTTGTATTGGTTGCCCAATGACTTGAAGCGCTTCAAAGCACTTACCACAGGACATACTATTGTAATGGGGCGGCGCACATTCGAATCGTTGCCCAAGGGTGCTTTACCTAATCGTCGCAATATCGTTCTTTCGCGTGGTGACGTTTCTTTTGAAGGTGCCGAAAAGTATGCTTCCATCGACGAGGTGCTTGCGGCTTGTCGTGCCGACGAAGAAGTGTTTGTGATAGGTGGAGCCAGCATCTATGAACAGTTCCTGCCCCTTGCCGACCGTCTTTGTCTGACAGAGATTGACGATACTCCTGCTGAGGCTGATGCTTTCTTCCCCGATTATTCCGAATGGAAAGCAACGAATGTTGAGGAGCATGAAACAGACGAGCGTCATGCCTTCCGTTATCGTTTTGTAGATTATTTTAGATCATGAAGCAATATCTCGACTTACTGCAGCGCATTCTCGATGAAGGTGTGGAGAAGGGCGACCGTACAGGTACTGGCACCATCAGTGTCTTCGGACATCAGATGCGCTTCGACCTCGAACAGGGCTTCCCCCTGCTCACCACTAAGAAGGTTCATCTCAAGAGCATTATTTATGAGCTTCTATGGTTCTTGAAAGGTGATACCAATGTACGTTACCTGCAGGAGCATGGAGTTCGCATTTGGAACGAATGGGCCGACCCTGTAACGGGCGACCTCGGACACATTTATGGCTATCAGTGGCGTTCTTGGCCCGACTATAATGGCGGTTTCATCGATCAAATCCAGCAGGCAGTAGATGACATCAAGAACAATCCCAACAGTCGTCGCATCATCGTTTCGGCTTGGAACGTAGCAGATATTGACAACATGAATCTGCCTCCTTGTCACGCTTTCTTCCAGTTCTACGTCGCCAACGGACGCCTGTCGCTGCAACTCTATCAGCGCAGTGCCGATACTTTCCTTGGTGTTCCCTTTAACATTGCCTCCTATGCCTTGCTGTGCATGATGATGGCTCAGGTTTGTGGACTGAAACCCGGTGAATTCATTCATACCACAGGCGATACCCATATTTATACAAACCACCTCGAACAGGTACGCCTGCAGCTCAGCCGCGAGCCGCGTGCCCTGCCTCGAATGGTGATAAATCCTAATGTCAAGAGTATCTTCGACTTCCAGTACGAAGACTTCCAGCTCGAGGGTTACGACCCTTGGCCAGCAATCAAGGGTGTGGTTTCTGTATAAATTGACAATTGATAATTATGCAATTGCCTTCGGACTTCATTGCTTTGATGCGGGAGCAACTGGGTGTGGAACAGGCTGAGGCTCTGTTCGAGGGACTTCAGCAAGAACCCACGGTTGCAGTTCGCTTTAATCCCCTGAAGACAGTTGCTCTGACCTTGAATCGCGAGGCTTTGGGAGACCCTGTACCTTGGTGCCCCGATGCTTACTATCTCGACGGACGTAGGGCTTTCACCTTTGATCCTCTATTTCATGCCGGAGCCTATTATGTACAGGATGCCTCGTCAATGTATCTCGCCCAGATACTGCGTAAGCATCTCCCCCTAAAGGGGGTTAGGGGGGTCTTGGATCTATGTGCAGCTCCAGGGGGTAAGAGTACGCTACTGGCAAGCCTTTTGCCAGAAGACGCTACACTTATTAGCAACGAGCCCATCCGTAAGCGTGCCCAGGTCTTAGCGGAGAATATGCAGAAATGGGGACGTCCCAACTGCTTTGTTACACAAAATTATCCCGATGAATTCGGTGCTTTTCCTGATTCCTTCGACCTTATACTTGCCGATGTTCCTTGTTCTGGTGAGGGCATGTTCCGTAAAGACCCTGTCGCCGTTTCGGAGTGGAGTCTCGACAATGTGCATCAATGTGTAGCACGTCAGCGTGATATACTCCGTAGCATCGTGCCCTGTTTGCGGTCGGATGGACTGCTTGTATATTCCACCTGCACCTTCAACCACTACGAGGATGAGGAGCAAGTCCGTTGGCTCCAGCAAGAATACGGCTTCCAACTTTTAGAAGAGCGTCATTTCTTCCCAGGTCGCGACCGAGGTGAGGGCCTCTATATCGCCGCCCTGCGGCGCACAGAAGATGCAACCCCCATCACGACCATCCCCGAGGGGAAGGAGTTTGTGAAGAGGCTGAAGACGCTCAACGTCATTGCTGACGTCTCCAATTTCAATTATCAGCTCTCCCCCTCGGGGGAGCAGGGAGAGGGGTTCCAATTGGAGTTATCCTATTCCGATTCAATCGCCTACTTACGTCGTGAAGCCCTTCACATCGCAGCTCCACGCGGAATAGTATGTGTTACTTATCGCGGCCTGCCCCTCGGTTTGGCAAAGAGTGTCGGCAACCGTCTCAACAACCTCTATCCGCAGGAATGGCGCATCCGCACCACCTACTCTCCCTCCGAGCCCCTTCCAAACTTCTTCCTGTAACACCCCGCTTCAAGCATTAGTAATGCATGGCACGAAACATTAGTAATGCGTGGCACGAAGCATTACTAATCTTCCGGCGGAAGACCTATAGTCTTTTTTCAAAACATCTATAGTGTGTTTAGCTATTCAATATAGTGACCTCGGCTACTCACTATAGTAACTTCAGCAATTCACTATAGAGACTTCTGCATTGCCCCGAAACATTTTGGGGCTTTTGTTTTGACCGTATTAAATAAATATGTAAATTTGACCTTGTCAAGGTCGAAGATAGGTTGCACCTCAAAAATGCTCAATTTAATTTGGTATTTTATTCGATTTGCACTATCTTTGTGGCGTGCTTCGGTGGAGGCGCATCTTTTTATTTGCTCCATTTTCTACTCGAGCCGCTACCTCGAAAGGGATTAATTGAGCAATGCATAATAATCATTGAAGTTCTGCTTGTGTAGACTTCTCTATAGATTATTAGGAGTTGTAGTTGGCATGAGAGGAGATATGGTAGGTCTGCGCATTCTTTATGTACTGGAGATAGTGCTGTCTGTCAAAATAAATATTATGTGATGTTAATTAAATGCTATTAAAGTGATTAAAGAAACAAAAGGAGTATTCCTACATAAAGTAAATTGGGTAATTCTACTACTCATAGTTCCTATTTTATCCAATGCACAAAATCCTGACGATATTAGAAATAATATATCTGAATATATTTATGGTGATGGTGTTGGGACAACACTTGCCATTGCAGATGATGCAGCTTTAGTTGATTTATTACGAAAGATTTCAGTTACTGTAAAAGGTGATTTTATATCTAGGGAAAAAGAATCAACAACTGGGAAGGATTTTAATTTTGAAAGCAGCTATGAAAGTATTATAAAAACATATACAAATGCGACAATAACAAATACGGAGCGCATTATTATAAAACCTGAGCCAAATGCCCATGTCCTTCGCTACGTGAAACGCGCAGAGATAGATCGCATATTTATTAGCAGGAGAAATAAAGTTTATGAATTTATTGAGATTGCAGATGTTGCCTTGTCAAAACAGCAAATAGACGATGCACTTAGATACTATTACTGGGCATATTCTCTTGTAAAAAGCCTTAGGTATCCCAATGAAGCAAAAATGGAAGTTGATGGAAAGGAAAGGCTTTTGATAACATGGTTACCAACTAAACTTGAAGAAATCTTTCGTGACATATCAATCAATGCAAAAAAGACAGGACAAGACACATATGAGATTTCTGCTAGGTATTGCGGTAAGCCAATAAGAAGTATGGATTACAGTTATTTTAATGGACGTGATAATAGTGCGATTTATTCTATCAAAGACGGAATGGGTCAAATAGAAATGAACTCTGGCTTATCTGCTCAAAATGCAAATGTAAAGGTCGAGTATGAATTTTTAGGTCTTGCTATTACTGATAGAGAAGTTGAGAGCGTTTTAAAGTCACAAGAGCCTTCTGTGTTCCGAAAGGCTTACTATTCTGTATATTTGCCAAATTCTGCCCAAATTGGGAACAATTATTATCAGGCATCTGACAATAAGATAACGGGGAATTCGAGTTCAAAATTAACTATTACAGGTTCCAAAGATCATTTTGACAAACTACAAAAAATAAACTCATCAATTGCATCCAATCAGAGTGCTAATGTTCGCCATTTGTTTACTAACGAAGGATGGCAAGATTTCTCAAAAATATTATCATACGGTAGAATCCAGACAACAACTAATCAAAAGGTCGACTTTTTTCAAGAAGGAAACGAAACAATATGCAGAGGTCTGTCTTGTATATTCAAATTTACTAACAATAGAACTTTCAACGAACAACTAAGTTTTACATTCGATAAAAATGGTAAAATTTCACATGTAGCCCTGGGACTTGGTAAGCAGATTGCAGAAGAAGAGATTTTATCTCATGAAGCATGGAGTGAATTTTCTAGAAAGAAAATAGTGTCTTTCTTAGAAGATTACAGGACTGCTTATGCTACTAAAGACATTAATTTTATGGAGCGTGTCTTCGATGACAATGCCGTCATAATTGTAGGTCGCAAATTACAATCAGCACCTCAAATGACAGACGGGAAGTATTTACAAAATGAGTATGTCAAATTGACTAGATTTTCAAAAGAAGAATTTATCAAACATTTGCGCTCATCATTTCAAAATAAATCTTATATCAATCTACACTTCTCTAATTGCGAAGTCATTCAGCTAAAAAAGGGGGTAGAGAGGTATGGAATACAGGTAAAACAAGATTATTACAGCAGTAACTATGGCGATACTGGTTATCTATACCTATTGGTTGATTTGGAAGATCCTAAAAATCCAATTATTCATGTTCGCACATGGCAGGAAAACCCAGATCCTAATTTCGGTGTGATTGGACCAGGGCATTTTTGATAATTAATTTAATTTATAAAATGAAGCAGTTGTTTTTTATTTGTACTATTTTATTATTGTGTTTGCATGTAAATGCCCAAGAGTTTTCGATTAATAACATTAAGAAATTATCGACAGACATGGATGCAAGGGTTAATTTTGCCCGTAAAGATCAAAATGGAAAAACATGTGCCATAATAAAGATTGTTACACCACTTACAGGATTCTCCTTTGATACTGGTACCCTATCGGTGCAATATGTTGTTGAGAAAACAGGTGAGATTTGGGTCTATGTTCAACCCGGTGTAAAAAAGATAACTATCGCACACCAAACTTTGGGTGTTGTACGAGAATGGGATATTCCAATAAAGATAGAAGAAGCATGCTCTTATGCTCTCACCCTCAATGCTCCTACCGAGTCAGGCCCTGCGCCTAAAATTGAAAATCCTCAGAGGTTACAACTTTATAAATTGAGACGTAATGAAATTCTACAAATAGGTGAATGCATGCTTGCATTTAAATCAGATGGCGCACATTTCGTTTGCCTAACTTCTGATACATTATTAAAAAAAGATTATCTTATTTTTGATGGTGCTAAGAGGGTTGTTGCAGATGAAATAGGAACAGGCTATCTTGATCCTTGTGATTATGATAAGAGCATTTTCTGCTATAAAGATGACGGTCAATGGACGTTCTTTATCGAAGGTAAAACATATAGTGGATATTATGGAAAATGGGCTTCAACAAGTGGGGGTTGGGAAAGTTACAACATGTCCTGGTCCCAAAAAGAGATTTATGATGTCTATAATGAATCAGCAAAAAAATGGGAGTCATATTATCGCGGGAATCCGTATACAAGTAAATACAGTACTTATACTTCTGACTGGTATAACGATAAATTCAAAAGTGATACCGTGGTTAGCATAAATAAGAATTATAAGGTATTCTCTACAGAGTTCGGTACTATTACGTATAATGGGGTAAAACGTCGAATTATATCAAATCAAGCTTTTAATTCTGATTGGAGACAAAGTATATGTATTTTAGAAGATGGACGATGTTATGTAGGCTATTTCCAAAAGAATAAAGATCCAAGGAGATTTATATTTGAAAAGAATGGTGCAAAAGAGTTACATAAAGGCGAATTTATAAATTTTAGGACAAACGAAATTGAAAGCAGTAATGAAGATTATGGAATTTTTACACAATCTGTATATTCGATTAAATCTAGCTATATGAAGAAGCAACTTCGTGTTCTTCAAGACGCAACTGGCCGACACACGTTGGAAACGTGCGCATTATACAATTATGTTTTAGTTGATAATAAAGAATATGGATCAGAAAGTGCTATTTTTATAAGATATGATGAGCAACAAAACGAATTCCAATGGATAGCATTAGAAGGAAAAGAATTAGTTTTATATAGATATCGGCTATGATTGGTTTGTTTATGATTGCTGTAATGTCTACATCATATTTTGACTCTTATCCAGAAGAATCAAAATATGCAGTAGACTTCGTGACTGAACATAAAATCGAAATTAAAAGTATAAGAAAGCATCTATCCTCAGAAGACTCCAGACTGGCAATGTGTATAGTAGCCCCAGAGGTTAGTCAATATTCTCAAATGTCAGATGCAGCAGAAACCTTTGCGCTATATTCGTTATATGTACAAGGAAAAGTGTTGGATTTCAGCATTGGAGCATTTCAGATGAAGCCATCTTTCGCAATTACTATTGAGGAAGAGATTGCAAGATGTGATTATTTAAAGCAATATAGGGCACTAATAATACAAGAGAAATCCGATAGGGCTGTTAGATATGAAAGAGTGGAAAGACTATCCTCCTTACGATGGCAGCTTATCTATCTATGCGCATTCATAGAAATAGCCCGAAAAAAAACTTCTAACTTATCATTTAAAACAGCAGAAGAAAAACTTAAATATTGGGCAACCTTATACAATGCCGGCTTGCATGCGAGTGAAAACAAAATATACGGTTTGTATGATATTGATGGATTTCCCAAATTATCTTCAAAATGCTTTAATTATGCTGATGTATGTATGGAATTCTACAGGAATAGAAAATATTGTCCTTATTTTTAATCAAAATCTATGTCTAAATTATTTGCAATTGGATTGATATTCTTGCTTAGTGGATTGTCATCATCAATTCATTCCCAAAATAAAATTGTTATTTCAAAACAAAAATTTTTACTTTTCGTTGTCAATGAGAACAATGATACACTTTTTTCCGCTCCTATAGGGGTCGGTTCTAATTATGGCAATAAACAAAGAAGAGGTGATCGCAGGACACCTGAAGGAACGTTTAAAATAGTCAAAATACATGACTCTTCTAATTGGACTCATGATTTTAAAGATGGTTATGGAGAAAGAAAAGGTGCTTATGGACCATTCTTTTTTAGATTAAAGACCCCTCGTTTTTCTGGTATTGGCATTCATGGCACATGCTTTCCAGAACAAATAGGAACAAGATGTAGTGAAGGTTGTATAAGGATGAATAATTTTGACTTAGAGGATTTGAGAGGATATGTCTATATTGGCATGAAATGTATTGTTGAAAAAGATATATAATCCTAATTGAATGGCTTTAAATTACATTTGGATAGGTTTGTTTTTCATCGGGGCAATTGTTGGTGTCTCACGAATGCTGTTTTGGGGTGATTCAGAGGCATTACCAGCTATGATGGATTCTACATTTGAGATGTCAAAGATGGGATTTGAGATGACCTTGGGCCTTACGGGTACATTAACATTGTGGATGGGAATATTAAAAATCGGTGAAGATAGCGGACTTGTAAAACGTCTATCTCAGTTTCTAAGTCCGATTTTATCAAAGTTGTTTCCAGATGTTCCTAAAGATCATCCGGCTTTAGGGAGCATTTTTATGAATGTGTCAGCGAATATGTTAGGATTAGATAATGCAGCTACACCTTGTGGCTTAAAGGCCATGAAAGAATTACAGGAGATAAACCCTGTCAAAGATACTGCTAGCAATCCTATGATTATGTTTTTAGTGTTAAATACTTCTGGATTAACAATCATTCCGGTTAGTATTATGGCATATAGGGCTAAAGCTGGGGCAACAGATCCCACTGACGTTTTTATTCCTCTTTTGCTTACAACAATGTGCTCTACTTTGGTAGGATTGTTAATTGTTTCAATTTATCAAAGAATAAATCTTTTTAAAAGGGCTTTTCTGCTGCTTTTCATCATAGTAGGAACACTTGTGTGTTCTTTGTTTTGGATTATTGATGGAATGGATAACACCCAGATTCAGCACTTATGCCGAGTACTAACGAGTTGTTTAATTATTGGAGCTATATTGTTATTTATTGGAAGCGGATGTTATAAAAGACTAAATGTTTACGATTCTTTTATATCAGGAGCAAAAGATGGATTTAATGTTGCAGTTAGCCTAATTCCATATTGCGTAGCGATTCTTGCAGCTATTGGTGTTTTTAAAGCATCTGGAGCACTTGGACTAATTCAATATGGTATGTCTGTTGCTGTTGAGAGTTTGGGTTTGAATAGTGATTTTGTAGGAGCTATCCCTGTAGCTTTAATGAAGCCACTAAATGGAAGTGGTGCTCGTGGAATGATGATAGAAGCAATGGCATCTTATGGTCCTGATTCTTTTGTTGGACATCTAGCTGGGGTTTTGCAAGGTTGTACTGATACCACATTCTACATCCTTGCTATCTATTTTGGCAGTGTGGGAATCAAGAGATATAGGTATTCCGTTACCTGTGGTCTTATGGCAGATATCACAGGAATGATAGCAGCAGTGTTTATTAGCTATTTCTTTTGGGGTTAACTGAATCTTTTTGATAAACTAAGATTTCAATACGGGCATTCATATTACTGGCGATGCACCCGCAAAATCTTCAAATGGAGGAATCTGGTGGTGTACTTATGGTCTATCTCGTGATAGTTGGATTCCTCTTTATCTATTCCCATGTGGGTCAAAAGACATGCTCAATATTTATGTTCTTAGGTAGGAACACGATGCCTTTATTCCTGTTTTCTCCAATCTTTACATTCCTATGTAAACCTTTGGTGTCAGTTCTCCAGTTTGATTCGACAGGGCTTCTATTTCTGTTAGTCTCACTTTTGATATGTATAGCTGGAAGTCTATTAGTCGAATGGACGATGATTCGGATTGGATTATCACAATATTTCTATTATAAACGATAATATCGAATTCTTACAAAGGGACAACTCTGGCGATACGGATAAAATCCGCATGAAAGGGACGGGACAATCTTCGAGGAGTATTGGACCTTAATCAGTATCCCTGGTTTTTTCTTCAACACATAAGCGCTATACGACCTTTTACCTCAAAGAAGAGTGGAGGGAGTGCCAGGCGGGGTAGAGGGAGAGGACGCGGTCGCCCTGACGGCCGTACCATGAATAGCCTCGCTGGCGTTCTTCATCGATTTCCTCAAGGCGATAGCGCTTGATGCCGTCGCGACCGCAGAAGAAGGGGCGATTGTCGTCGATATTGTAGAAGCGTGCCCAATGGTAACTGCCGTCGGCTTCATAGATGCGGCTGCGCTGGAGCCAGGCAACTGCTCCTTCTACAGCCTCGATGACGGCGGGGGAGGGGTTATCGAGGCTCATGAGCAGGAGGATGATTTCAACAGATTCGTGCTGACAAAGGCCGGGCAGTTCGAAAGCACGGGCACCAACGGGTTGCAGTGTCTCTTCATCGTGTTGCTGACACCATACGGTTAGCTGTCCTTGCTGGCGAATCTGACAGCGCAGGATGCAGTTGATGCCGCGATTAAAGGCTTCTTCGGCCTGCGTGCAAAGGCTGTCGGGAATGTCGGAAAGGAAAGGCTCGCGATGCTCGTAAATCTCGCGAAGGATGCGCATTGCATTCACCATAGCATTGTCGTTGAAGGTGATGCGGGCATGATAATGGTCGCGGCGAGGCCAGAACTGCGGCCAGCCCCCATTGGGATACTGCATTCGCAGCAGATACTGTATGCCTCGCAGGGCAGAGTTGAGATATGTGGTGTCCTTTGTTGCCTGATATAGACGCATGAGGAAGCGAATCTCTGTGGAAGTGGCTTTGTTGTCGATGGTGCCCTCAATGTCGGAGAGTGCTCTATCGCAATGTTCGTGGAAGAAGTCGATGTTCTTAGGCCAACCACCCGTTGTCAACTGAAAGGAGAGAACGTTGGAGGCAACCTGTCGGGCCTCTTCCGTCAGGAAATATTCTGCAGGCAGTAGTGGAGCCTGTTTTGCCCAATTCTTATAGGCCTCCTGTGCCCATGCGGTAGGACACAGCACCCATGCGAGGATTAATATGTAAACGGTTCTCATAACAAGATGCAAAGTTACAATTTATTATTAGAAAAACGTTTGTGTGTTCCGAAAAAATCATTTAACTTTGTCATTGGTATAGAAACTATAACGATTATGAGAAAATTCATTTTAATAGGTATGATGCTGGTGGCAATGAGTGCCGCAGCACAGACAAATTTAGCAGGACGAATATATTACCATCCGAATATCATGGCAGATGCAATAAACCAGTCGATGAAGGAAATTGAATCGAATCTGGACAAGGCAAAAGCCGAGGCTATAGCAAAGGCCGAGAAGGAGAAGGGACGTAAGCTAACTGCCGTTGAAATGGACGAATTGGAGAAGAAAATGGAGGAGGCGCAGCAGATGGTGGCGGCTATGAAGGATGGTCTGAAGACTGCTGTGACGGTGAAGTTCAAGGACGAGAAGAATGTAATTCTAAAGGCCGACGTGAAGATGGACGAGGCTGTGCTGAAGTCTGCTGGCATAGGTTGGGCTAAGCGTAAGCTGATGATGGCGGCTTCTGCAATGGCGCCTGCCGAGAGGGGAACATACGTTGTTATGGGTGACTTAGTGATAATGAACGACGGTCATGAGCTTGACACCCTGCGCCTGAGCGACAATGGTAAGTATCTCTCTGGTAAGTTGGACGAAAAAAAGAAGTTCAAGCTTACGAGAATACAGTGAGTGAGAAGTAAATTAATTCCTTAAAAATAAATAACATGGCAAACAGATTTATCTTGAACGAAGTGTCATACTTCGGACCGGGTGCTCGTAAGGAACTGCCTGGAGTAGTTGCCCGACTGGGCTTTAAGAAAGCATTAGTGGTAACAGACAAAGGACTGATGAAGTTCGGAGTGGCAAAGATGGTGCTCGACGTGATGGACGAAGCCGGCATCAGCTACGAGGTTTTTGACGATGTAAAGCCCAACCCCACGGTTACAAACGTTAAGAATGGTATCGAAGCCTGCAAAAAGGCCGGTGCTGACTTTATCGTTGCCATCGGTGGTGGTTCTTCGATGGACACAGCCAAGGGCATAGGTATCGTTGTCAACAATCCTGAGTTCTCTGACATCGTATCTTTGGAGGGTGTGGCAGACACAAAGAAGAAGTCGTTGCCTATCATTGCTTTGCCCACAACAGCAGGTACGGCTGCCGAGACCACTATCAATTACGTCATCATCGACGAAAAGCGTCAGGCAAAGATGGTATGTGTTGACCCCAACGATATTCCATGTGTTGCTATCATCGATGCTGAACTGATGTACTCCCTGCCCAAGACACTGACGGCAGCAACGGGTATGGATGCTATGACACATGCCATAGAGGGACTTATCACCAAGGCTGCATGGGAACTCAGCGATATGTTCGAGGTGAAGGCCATTGAGATGATATACAAGTATCTGCCCATTGCTGTTGACGAGCCCACGAATCCCAAGGGGCGCGACGGAATGGCTGTGGCTCAGTATGTAGCCGGTATGGCATTCTCGAATGTAGGTCTGGGTGTCGATCATGGAATGGCTCACCCCTTGAGCGCACTGTTCGACGTGCCTCATGGTGTCGCTTGCGCTATGCTGCTGCCTACAGTCATGCGCTTCAATATGCCTGCAGCTATTGAAAAGTATGTGGACGTTGCCAAAGCTTGTGGAGTATATAAGGCCGGAATGACAACGGAACAGGCTGCCGAAGCTGCTTGTAAGGCTATTGAGGATCTGAGCGCTCGCGTCGGTACCAACAAGCGACTGACAGAACTGGGCATTACGGAGAAGGACATCGATGCTCTGGCCGACCAGGCTATTGCCGATGTATGTACACCTGGCAATCCACGTGAAGTTACTCGCGACGATATTGTAAGCCTCTATCGCTCAATCCTGTAAACGGATATTCATATAAAAATCGCCCCCTGCCTTAAGTGGTCAAGGGGCGATTTTTATGTTTGCGTGTTGTTTACTTCTTTATAATCTTTTTGCCGTTCTGAATCATAATGCCGCGCTTTTCTGTGCTGACTTTGCGACCGTTGAGGTCGTAGAGTGAATTCTCAGCCTTTACGCTTTCAATTCCTTTGATTCCGGTAACATCGTTCAGACTCTTAATGTGGCAGATGTTGATGTCTGTGGCGTTGGCTGCCTGTGTTTCCCAGTTGAAACCACAACGAGTGGGCAGGAAAGCCTTGTCCATATCGGTGCGAACGAGTATGCTCTCCAGGATAGCCTTGTCCTGCTTGGCAGGAATACCATAGCGGCCGCTCTCGCGAACTGCTTCCCAACTGCTGCCGAAAGAAACAATGTTGCCATTGCTGTCGCTCATGCGTACTGTAGTCAGACGGTCGTTAATGTCTGTTGCCTCAGTGTTCTTGAAACGCAGATACTGACTCTTGGGTGAGAAAATCAGATATGGCACACCGGCCTTGATGCCCTCGTTTGTGCAGTCGATGAAGTAAAGGTTCAGGGTGCTGCCCTCCTGACCGATGGCAACCATTTCTTCCAGACGAGCCCCGTTTGCAACTTTCTGCAACTGTTCGTTGCTTACCGACATAGGTAGGCACAAGGTGTTGTAGCCGGCAAAGAGATAGCGATAGAGCTGTACGGGCTGTTCAGTGTTGCATAACTTCTCTGTGTTCAGCGTTTCGTTGCTTGCATAGAGATTCTTCACGCTGGTCTGTGCAGAAGCGGGTGCACATAATGTGGCGATGGCCATCAATGAAAGTAAAAATCTTTTCATATCAGTTGTGTTTTAAGGTTATTCTGTTGCAATATTAAGAAAATTATCAATAAGTTGTATCATCGTTGCTTATTTATTTGCGCATTTTCTCCTTCTTAAAGTGCTTTTTTCGATAATAATCCTTATATTTGCACGATATTTAATAAATAAATTAAGGAAAAGTATGGATTGGTTAATTAATCTCTTTACCGACCCGGATTCCATTGCACACATCGTGTTGTTGTATGCTTTGGTGATATCTGTTGGTATCGCTTTTGGGCGAATCAAGTTTTTCGGTATTTCGTTGGGTGTGACCTTCGTGCTCTTTGCTGGTATTCTGGCAGGACATCTGGGATTGACAGGTACGACGAACGTGCTGACGTACATTCAGGACTTCGGTCTCATACTATTCGTCTATTGCATAGGTCTGCAGGTGGGACCGGGTTTCTTCGAGAGTTTGCGCGATGCAGGTGTCAAGATGAACCTGATGGCAGTGTCCATTATCCTGTTGAATGTGGCTTGCTGCATAGGTTTGTTCTTCCTCGTATTCTACAAGGGAGGTCCTATCGTTGGCGATACTGCCAAGGAACTGGCCATGATGGTTGGTGTCCTTTGCGGAGCCATTACCAATACACCAGGACTTGGTGCTGCCAATGAGGCTTGTGCTTCGGTATTTGGAGCTGACGCGCCTCCCATTGCCAACGGCTATGCATGTGCCTATCCCCTTGGTGTAGTGGGTATTATCCTTGCCACTATTGCCATCCGCTTCATCTGCAATGTGAAGTTGAAGAAGGAAGAGGAACAACTGGAGCAGGAGCGTGCTGAGAATCCTCATGCCAAGCCTCACAAAATGACGCTGGAGGTTATGAACCGTGCTCTTGACAACCGTACATTGTTGCAGGTGAGTCAGTTCTTGGGCCGCGACTTTGTGGTATCTCGCATTCTTCACGAGGGACACGTATCCATTCCTAATCGCGATACTATTCTGCATACCGGTGACAAGATGTTCATCGTTTGTGCCGAAGAGGCTGCTGAGGCTATTACGGCTTTCATCGGTGAACCTTGTGAGGTGGAATGGGAAGAGCAGGATACTCCAATGGTAAGTAAGCACATTCTGGTGACACAGCCCAAGATGAATGGTAAGACATTCGGTTCGCTGCACTTCAGTTCTGTTTACGGTGTGAATGTAACACGTATCCGTCGTAATGGTATGAGCCTCTATGCTGACCGCAACTTGCGTATGCAGGTGGGCGACAAGATTGTTGTCGTTGGTCCGGAGGATGCTGTAGATCGCGTGGCAAATATGATGGGTAACTCTATGAAGAAACTCGACCATCCCAACCTTTCTACAATATTTGTCGGCATTATGGTTGGTATCATCTTCGGTATGATGCCTATTGCCATTCCTGGCATTCCTACTCCTGTGAAACTTGGTCTTGCCGGCGGCCCACTTATCGTAGCATTGCTTGTTGGACGCTTCGGCTATCGTGCACATTTGGTTGCATATACTACCACGAGTGCTAACCTTATGCTTCGCGAGATAGGTCTTGTGCTGTTCCTTGCGAGTGTCGGCATTAAGGCTGGAGCCTCGTTCTGGGATACTGTGGTAGCTGGTGACGGTCTGACATATGTTTGGTGTGGTTTCCTTATAACTGTTATTCCTATACTTATTGTTGGCACCGTAGCTCGTCTGCGCTATAAATTGAACTACTTCACGCTGATGGGTCTCATCGCAGGTTCAAACACCGATCCCCCAGCATTGGCATACGCTAACCAGACAGCAAGTAACGATGCTCCAGCGGTGGGTTACTCAACGGTATATCCTTTGAGTATGTTCTTGCGCATCCTCACTGCACAACTCATCATCCTATTGCTATGCGCAGCCTAGTAAATTGATAATGGATAATTGAAAATTGATAATGGATAATTAAATAAAGATGAAAAGACTGTTTTTAATATTGTTGGCACTTGTTGGCGTAGCGCCATTGTCAATTATCAATTGTCAATTGTCAATTGGTGTAGTAGCCTTCGCTCAAAACGAAGAATACTACACATCTGTTGAGGGCCTGAAGAAGGCGGAGCTGAAGGCTGTTCTGCATGATTTGATACAGCCCAGTCTCGTCCTGAAATATGGAGGTAAAGGCGAGGGTTACACTTGGGCAGGATTCTATGCTGCCGACTGGATGGAGGACGGATATGTTCGTGACCGTTATAGCAACGAGCAACGCCGTTTCAACGATGATAAATCGGCGGTGTCGAACATGAATATCGAACACATCTGGGCAAACAGCTGGTGGGGACATTTGGAGAACAATGCCTATTGCGACCTCTTCAATCTCTATCCTGCCGATGCTCCTGCAAATATGCGCAAGAGCAATAACCCCATAGGCGTTGTTGATGGTGCTGTTGCTTATGACAACGGTGTGACCAAGGTGGGAAAGTCATCGAGCTATCGTGCCGACTCCCTCATCACCGCTTGGGAGCCCGCCGACGAGTGGAAGGGTGACTTCGCACGTACATATTTTTATATGGCAACATGCTATAGCCACATGCGCGACCTCTGGACCACAACTGAGGGGTGGCTCACGGTTGATGGTTCGGATTGGCCTACCATGCGTCCTTGGGTATATGAACTGATGCTCAAATGGGCAAAACAAGACCCTGTGGACCAGATTGAGAAGGACCGCAACGAGGTTATCTACGGCATTCAGGGCAACCGCAATCCATTTGTCGATTATCCTCAACTTTGCGAATATGTGTGGGGCGACAGTACTGAGTATAAATTCTACATCAATCCGAGGTCGGCAGACATAGAACTGTTCGTACCAGCAGAAAAGGTCCGTTTCGATTATGGTTTGCAAGCCCTTAGCAAAGGACTCGATACTACGATTGTTGTGCGTGGACGCAACTTCACGGGTGGTTTGACGCTGTCTGTGGATAATCCTCTCTTCCAACTTGGAACAACACAGGTCAGCGCAGAACAACTCGAGGAGGGCTTTGCTGTACCTCTGTCTGTTAAACCAGAGGCCGCAGGCAGCTATAAGGCCGTGTTCACAATCACAGGAGAGAACTTCTCGCAGGCAGACACTCTGAGCGTATCGTTCGTTGACGGAATTCCGGCCTATGAGGCTACGGATATCGTATGCACACAATACGTTCGCAGATTCACTGCCAACTGGATGGCCTATGAGCCAAATGCTGAATATACTCTCGATGTTTACACAAAGAACCTCGATGGCTCGCCCAAGGCTTTTAAGACTTTAACTACGAGTGAGTGCTCTTCCCAAGTGAGTGGCGTGCAGGCCAACACCATGTATTACTACACAGTGTCGATTTATGAGAATGGCGAGTTGAAGGTGTCTTCCAACGAGGTTGCAGTCCTTATGCCAGAGGTGGCGCCAGTATTCTCTGTATCTTCTTATTCAATAGCATTTACTGCGGTTCCTGACAAACCCAGCCGCGAGACAAAGCTTACAGTAACTCTATTCTCCGTTCCTGAATATGTCACTCAGGTGTCGCTCGACAAACCATTCGAGGTTAGCAGTGACGGTGAGGAATGGGGACAGACGCTGACTCTCACAGGTACGGATCCATCGTTTATGGTACGTATGGGAGCTGTGCCAGAGGAGGGATATTATGAGGCCGAGATGGTTCTCAGCACAAAGGGTATAGACGAGAAGGTGGTGACTCTGACGGCCTTTGTTGATGCCAGCAAGGCTTTCTTCGAGGATTTTGAAACGGGCTCTAAGAAAGGTTATGCTGTTGGAGAGGTAACATGCTCTGCAGCCACATGGGAAATGAGCAATGCCCTGATTGCTGCCGATGACAATGCAATAGGTAAGAATTGTGTACGCATGAAAGGCAATGTCAAGTCTGGTGGAACTATTACTACACCTGCTTATATCGTAATGACCGCCGACAAGGAAAACGGCTGCGACAGCCTTTGGTTCAGTGCTGGTAGCTACGGCAGTGATAAAGGTGTAAAGATGACTGTTAGCTATAGCCTTGATGGTGGGCAGACTTGGACGCCAGTGGTGTCGTCGCTCGCTGTTGGAACAATGGAACGCTATGGTTACGCAATCAATAAGAAGGGCGATATCCGTCTCAAATTTGAGAGTGATAATACAGGTAATGTACGTGTCAACATTGACGATGTGCAGATGAGCGACTACCGCGAAGCGGACGGCATAGAAATGGTAAATGGTCAAATTGTAAATGGTCAAATGGTAAATGAGTATGACCTCTCTGGTCGTCGTGCAAATAATGGCAGTCGCATTGTTATTCGTTCCGGCAAAAAGTCTATAAACTTTAAACCTTAAACTGACCTTCTTGCGTTATTTCATTCAGTTGAGCTACGATGGTACTGCCTACCACGGGTGGCAGCGACAACCAAACGGACAGAGTGTGCAGGAGACCCTCGAAGAGGCACTTAGCACACTGCTGCGTCACTCCGTAGAAGTGGTTGGTGCAGGAAGGACAGATGCCGGAGTGCATGCTTCAATGATGGTGGCGCACATGGATAGTCCTATGGAGTTGGATTGTCCTCAACTTGTATATAAGCTGAATAAACTTTTGCCTCGAGACATTGCCGTGCAGAGCGTATGGCAAGTGGACGATGATATGCATGCCCGATTCTCAGCTACATCTCGTACATATCATTATTTTATACACACGCATAAAAATCCGTTTCTGCGCGATAGAAGTTGGCTGGTGACATTCCCTCTCGATTTCAAGCACATGAACGAGGCCGCTCAACGACTCTTCGACTATGAGGATTTTACCAGTTTCAGTAAGGTGAATACCGATACGAAAACCAACCTCTGCCACATCACTGAAGCCCGATGGGAAGAAGTGGAGCAGGGGAGCTGGAGATTTACCATTACCGCCAACCGTTTCCTTCGTAATATGGTGCGAGCCATAGTGGGAACGCTGGTCGAGGTTGGACGAGGTCGTATGACGGTGGATGAGTTCTGTAAGGTTATTGAGCAGCAGAATCGATGTTCGGCGGGCGAGAGCGTTCCTGCCCACGCCCTCTTCCTCACCCGCGTAGAATATCCGCAAGCGGATATGGCAAATGGCTCAAAACTTTAAACTTTAAATTTTAAAATGATCTGGCTCCTATTAGCATTCCTCAGTGCAGCCTTGTTGGGCTTCTACGATGTCTTCAAGAAGAAGGCATTGCGAGAGAATGCTGTGTTGCCAGTTCTCTTCCTAAACACTCTTTTCTCCTCGCTCATATTCCTGCCTGTAGCTTTGATGCCGGAGGTGCCTTTCGGAGGATGGGAGGTACAGAAGTATATCGTGTTGAAGAGCCTGATAGTGCTTTCCTCGTGGATGTGCGGTTATTTCGGCATGAAGTATCTGCCGATAACTGTTGTTGGTCCCATCAATGCTACACGTCCGGTAATGGTGCTGTTGGGAGCTCTGCTGTTCTTCGGCGAACGACTCAATCTATATCAATGGATAGGTGTTCTGTTTGCCATTGTTAGTTTCTACATGCTTAGTCGCAGCGGAAAGAAGGAGGGTATTGATTTCCGTCATAACCGATGGATTTTACTTACCGTCTTGGCAGCTGTTCTTGGGGCTGTAAGTGGACTTTACGACAAATACCTGATGGCAGCTCCAGAGGCAGGTGGGGTAGGGCTTAACCGATTGACGGTGCAGGCCTACTTCAACTTCTACCAGTGCCTGATTATGGGACTCATGCTACTAATTTTGTGGAAACCGCAAAAGACCAAGTTGTTTTTCCATTGGCATTGGTGCATCCCGCTAATAAGCATATTCCTCAGCATGGCCGATTTTGCTTATTTCTATGCCCTCAGTCTTCCAGGAGCACTGATAAGTGTTGTCAGTATGGTGCGTCGTGGCTCAGTGTTGGTTAGTTTTAGCGTTGGTGCTCTTGTGTTCCACGAAAAAAACCTTCGCTCTAAGGCACTCGATCTAATGTTGGTACTCATTGGTATGCTGTTCCTCTATCTCGGCGCAAGATAGCTAAAGTAAAAATTTAAAAGTAAAAAGTAAATGAAGCGAATAATATTTTTTCTCATTTTCTCATTTTCTCATTTTCTGTTTGTCCATTGTGAAAACATCAGCGATGTTTTCACTGCGATGCCCGATTCCGTGTTCGAACTGCTGACGCAGAAGAACCGTCGCGATATGTTGGACTTTTACAACAACCACATGGAGGCAAAGGTGCGTAATCGTCTTAACGATTATGCTCAGCTCGATACTCTTACCGATGATTATCTTCGTCTGCGGCTTTCGGGAAGCAGTAGTGCTGAGATGAAGTTGTTGCAGACAGAGGACAGCGTCACCATAATAGCTCTGGTGCGCAGCATCACGACACCCGTGGCCGATAGTCGTGTTCAATTCTTTAACACCGATTGGCAACCATTGTACTGGTTGGAACTGCCAATCCCAACGACTGCCGACTTCTTTGTGGAGGCTCCAGATTCTGTTGCACGCGACCTTGCATTTGCTCAGCGCAGCATCGATGACCTGCGATTCGTGTCTGTTAGTATCGATCCAATGGAGCCTGTATTCACGTTCACACTGTCTATAGACGAACTCAACAGCGACGAGAAGAAACTGGCACGTCGTTTTCTGCGTTCTCTCCATTTCCGCTGGACCGGCTCTGCCTTTCACCTCTTACCTCTAAATCCCTAAACCTCTAATAATATAATGTACAACAAAGAATACGGGCTGTATGTAGCCCATTGCGATAAAGGCCCATTGAGAATCGTGGGCAAGATGGCGAATCGTCACGGACTGGTGGCTGGAGCCACAGGTACCGGTAAGACAGTAACCTTGCAAGTGATAGCCGAGAGCTTCTGTCAGGCAGGTGTTCCTTGCTTTATGGCAGATATGAAGGGCGACCTGTCAGGTATCAGTCAGGCTGGTAAAATGTCTGGATTTATTGAGAAGCGTGCACCAGAATTCGGTATCGAGAATCCTGAATTTCAGCCTTGCCCAGTAAGGTTCTTCGATGTATATGGTGAACAGGGGCACCCCATGCGTGCCACTATCTCGCAGATGGGACCACAACTCCTGTCGCGCCTCTTGGGGCTTAACGATACGCAGGACGGAGTGCTGAACATTACTTTCCGCATTGCAGATGAAAACGGACTGCTGCTGACCGACCTGAAGGATCTTCGTTCGATGCTCGATTTTGTGTCGCAGCACGCCAAGGAATATACCACCAAATACGGAAATATCTCTACGGCAACGGTGGGTGCTATACAACGTGCCCTGCTGCAGTTAGAAAATCAGGGTGCCGATAAGTTCTTTGGTGAACCTTCGTTCGACATCATGGACCTTATGCAACAGGAAGGTGGCAAGGGAGTGATGAATGTGCTGGCTGCCGACAAACTGATGATGCAGCCCAAACTTTACAGTACCTTCCTCCTGTGGCTGTTGAGCGACCTCTATTCCAGACTGCCAGAGGTGGGTGATATGGAACTGCCCAAACTCATTTTCTTCTTCGACGAGGCGCACATGCTGTTCGAAGATACCTCAAAGGCTCTGGTGGATAAGATAGAACAGGTAATGCGACTGATTCGCTCGAAGGGCGTGGGCATATATTTCGTAACACAAAGTCCTACGGATATTCCTGAGAACATACTTGGACAGTTGGGCAACCGGGTGCAACATGCCCTACGTGCCTACACACCGAAGGACCAGCGTGCTGTGAAGACAGCAGCAGATACCTTCCGTCCCAATCCGGACTTCAAGACTGACGAGGCTATTATGAATCTTGAGACGGGCGAGGCTCTGGTGAGTTTCCTAGATGAGAAGGGTGCTCCCTGCGTCGTAGAGCGTGCCAAGATATTGTTCCCATTGTCGCAGATTGGTGCCATCACTGAAGGTCAGAGGCTCGACATCATCAAGCAGTCGCGCCTCTACGGCAAGTACGACACTCCTGTTGACAACGTCAGTGCTTACGAACAGTTGCAGAATCTCACAGAAGAAACCCCTCTCCCAACCTCCCCCGAGGGGAAGGAGAAAGCCTCCGAAAAGAAAGATTCCAAGAAGCCTGGCATCTTGTCGAAGGTGCTGAAGGCTATCTTCACTGCCGTTACTGCCACATTGGCCTCCGTCGCCGGCACTATGGTTTCAGACGCTGTAACGGGCAAGAAGACAAAGTCGCGCACATCCACCAAAGGCCGTATTGCCAAGAATGCCACATCGGCAGCCACTCGCACCATCACTCGCGAACTGACTCGCGACATCCTTGGCAACCTCACAAAGTAGGAGTATCATCTTTCGCACGAAGGTTAACTTAACCTATGGCGGTAAGTTAAGTTAACCTATGGCGATAAGTTCTTGCTCCTTTTCGCTACGCAAGCCAGCAAGCTGGAGCGAAGTTAACCTCCTGCGACAAATTCTTGCTCCTCTTCGCTACGCAAGCCAGCAGAGCTGGAGCGGCTTAACCTAATAAAACAGCGACCTGAATGGGCCGCTGTTTTTATTTGTTACCATTGATTGAGGCTGAGGGTGCCTTCGACTTTTTCCTCTATATCATCGGGGAGGTTGCAGAAGAAGTCGAGTCCCGTCAATTCTTCCAATTGATTAATGCTCTTAGCGTAACTCTTATAGTCGGTAGTGGTGCTTGAGTTATGCGGCATCCAGAATCCAATTGCTTTGTAGTTGTCGTATTTATTGCACAGGATAGCCACGAAGAAGTAATTGGGTACAACCAGATTCTTGGGTGTAAGGGCATACTGGCGCTTGCCGTTTTTCTCACTGATGGTGCCGCCCTTCACAACATAGAGCGTGTCGCGGAAGGTATCGATGTTGTACCTATTGCGGATGATTTTATTTTCCAGATGCCACCAGATGCTTGACTTATCGCTATTGAAAGTGCCGTTTTGTGGATGCATGTTGCTATAGTAGAAAGTCTGTTTGTTGGCAGCCAAGGAGATGACTCGGTCTTCGCTGGCAACAATGTGTCCACGAGTGTATCCGCTACTGCTATAATCCGACTGATCGGTGCGGTAATTCGATGGGATAAGTGGGTCAGTGTCCCACTCGTCGCTTCGCGTAGTGGACTTACCGGTGTTTGACCTATCCCAGCGGAAGGCACTCCAGTATTGGGCGCGAAGGTCGTAGTTCCACTCAAGGCAGTAGTTGACGCCGTAGGTGGGAACGGTGTGGACGACGAAAAGGTTGCGGTTGCCACCTTGCAAACGAGGAATCTCGATGCGTGCAGCCACCTCTCGCAGGTCGATGGTTCCTTCGCTTGTGGCTTGTATGTCGCCCATGGTCACTACTTGACGGTTGCTGGCTTTGCTGACATTGCCCATGCGAGTGACATTTGGACTTTGGGTAAATACCTCTTCTTTATCGTATTTGTATTCGACAATACCAGTCGGTATAAGTCTATTCTCATCATCACCGCACGATACGGCAATAAACATAAACGTCAGCCCCACGATTATGAGACTGACGTATGATGCTGTACGCCAAGAAAGCTTACTTGCGGCTCTTGGCATAGCGGCTCATGAACTTGTCGACACGACCGGCGGTGTCAACCAACTTCGACTTACCAGTGTAGAAGGGGTGAGATGTGCTTGAGATTTCAAGCTTAACTACGGGGTAGGTCTCGCCTTCGAACTCTACGGTCTCGGTGGTCTTACAAGTAGAGCGGCTGAGGAACATATCGCCGTTGCTCATGTCCTTGAACACTACGGGGCGATAGTTTTCGGGATGAAGATCCTTTTTCATTTCCTTATTGTTTTATTTGTTTCTTATTCCTTATATATAATACGCGCGAACAGAGTTGGTAACACGGCCCTCGAGCCCACTATTCGACGATTCGGCTGCGAAGTTACAAAAAAATGCATAATTCACAATGCATAATTCACAATTATTTTAATTTAAGTCGCAAAATCATACAAAAAAGCCCCGCCAAGCAACTGCTCAGCGAGGTTCTATAATGGTAAATTCCTTTTTATTCAGCAGATACCGTTTTAATTTCCCATGTAGGAGCAATAGAACTGGTGCTGACATATTTGAAGGCTACGCGGATGGTCTTGTTGGCATAGGCACTGATGTCGGCCTTCGAATCAACCCATGTATAGGACTTTCCGTCGGGCAGGGGGGCGAAGTCCAGAGCTGTCCATGTTGCTGTTGATGGCAGCCCGTCGCTATAGTCAGTTGATACCATGATGGAGATGAAGTCGGACAATGTTCCCGAATTCAGGAAATTCAGGCAATTGTTGATAGAAAGGGTGCTCTTATTGCCTACTTCCAATGCGGGTGAAATGAGCCATGCCTCAGAAGCATTATTCGTCTTGTTAACGAATGCCGATGCCTTCATTCCATAATTAGTTGTTTGCTGCCAAACATAGCTAAGGCTTCCGATTTCTACATTCTGGACAACCCAACTTCCTTGCCCCTTGGTGAAGTCTTGGTCAAAAGTGTTGTCACCGCTGTCGTCGCCATTGTCATCACCGCTGTCATCACCATCAGCTATGCCGCCATCGCTAGTTACTAGTGAAGCATCGTCAACGAGGATTGTTTGAGCTACGGAATATTCTCCGTTGGTCTTTGGATTCATCACTACGAGACATATGGTGGTCTGAGCCGTGAGTGTGAATGTGGTGCTGCATTCGGTCCAATCGTTGTTGTTGAGGTTTACATAGTCGCCATACTTGTAACCCTGGCTGTCGGCTGTTCCATTAACTACAGTTACGTAACCGACACGAGTCTGTGATTTGTCGGTAGTTGTTGACTTTGCAAAGAGTGAGAACTTGTAGGTGCCAGCTTTCAGGGTTATTTCCTCATAAGCCATACGCTTATTTGCTGATGCAACGCCAGCAATAGCAACTGCGAAGTCGCCACCATGAACATCATCTGCTTCCTGACTGAGGCTGGCATTGCCAGCTGCTGAAGCACTCTTCCAGTGGGTTGGCAGATCGTTGGCCCAGGTTTCAAAGTCACCGTTAACGAGCAGATTCTCGCCAGTAGGCGTGGGTGTTGGAGTCGGGGTGTCACCACTGCCATTAATGCTGACGAGCTTGCTGCCTTGGTCGAATTCGTAGGTGCCCTTGAAGTTCAGCACCTTACCGCATACGACAACTTCATCGCCAACGTTTACGCCATCCTGTGATGCGAATTTTGCTCCGTCAAGTCCAAGACCGCGATAGACCTCAAACTCATTTGCACTTTTTCCATCATCACTAATGTAGTAAGTAATGTTACCATATTGGCTGCTCCATGCATTTTTACCATCTGTTTCTACCTTAGATACAATACCTTTAACGTAGATTTCAGGAGAGAGTTTCTTGTCGCTGTTGTCTGTAGTCTGTTCCAAGTCACCACATATTTGACGAACATAGGCAACGTTGTAAGGTGATTCAAGTGTACCTTCGCCTGCGGGTTCAACGATAGCGGCAGGATTGTCCCCCTCGTTAATGGGCATGGGGTAGGGTGATGGTACGTCGTCGCAACTGCTGAGGATGAATGTGCTCACGACTGCGAACATTAATGATTTCAAATAGTTTTTCATAGTTATATTGTTTTAATCTTATTTACTTTTTCTTTTGCCTTTTGTCTATTCAAGGACTTCGATATCTTTTATGTCGCGTATAATCAGTTCCCATGCTCCATTGTACGTCTTCCAGATGCCTGTAATGTTCATCTTACCCGTTGGGACAGGGGTGTTGGCAAAGTCACTATAAGTACTTGTGTAAATCATATATGACTTTTCGTTATTATATGGACTTTCGTTGAAATACCGGTTTACACTACCATCGTTACCTGGAGCCCAAGTGAGTTTACCATCGGCACCTTTTACTGTGACATTCTTGATTGTCATCAGTTTACCGCAATCTATAACAGGGTCGCATGCACTAGTGAATTCAGTGGGCACAACTTTGGTGGGGTCAGCGGTACCAATTAGCTTTACATGTTTCTGCCAGATGGAGTGGTCCATACGACTTACGTAAGCATCGCTGCTTTCATCTTTCTTATAGGGCATTCCAATTTGAGGTTGTTCACCATAACCGCCGATACATAGTCCTTTGAGGTCGATAAGCAATTCTTGACCTACGGGCATGAAGGCGAAGAGGTCGCTACCGCCGATGGCGATAATCATTGCATCACCAGATGCGTCTTCCTGTACTGCGATGCTGTTGTAAAGGTTACCCTGTACATCGTTGCCTGTGACACGAACGCGCAGCTTGCTATCGGTTGTGATTTCGTTTACAGTGTAGTTGGCAGCATACTTGGGATATTGTGCTTTCAATTGCGCAATAGTTATTACATTGTCGTCTGTCAGCGTGTTATTGCCGTAGGGAGCACCGCTGGAGAAATCAGGCGCATCCCAGTCGCCGTCCTGACAGGACACGCAGAGTGCACAGATGAGGCATAGACCGCAGAAATATTTTATATACTTTTCCATAGTAATTATTAATTATCAATTATCCATTATCCATTGTTCGTCAGAACCTATAGTTCAGGTTAAGCATGAAGTTGATTCCCTGTGCATAGAACTTCTTGGGGTTACGCTTGAAGTCATATATGCGGTTCACAGTGTTGCCTCCACTGTCGCTGCCGTTTTCCTTGCCTGTGTAGTTGGTGCTGCGGCTTTGTTCGTAACCACCGGTGCAGAACTTGCGGTTGTTGGTTATATTGGTTACCATCAGATTAACATTCAAAGGCTTGTGAGCTATGCGGAAAGTATGACCAATGGAACCATCGAGCATGAATCCACCATTAGACTTAGCCTGAGAGAGTAATGATTCGGATGGATGGATAGGCTGACCGGGAGCTGTTTTATCAACATAGCCCATTGTACCATCATTGTAGTTATCAATCTGGTCGCGAAGTGTGGCCTGATAACGCATGTTAGGAGAATAAGAGAGATAGATTCGGTCGTAGTAGTTGCCGTTGAGGTTGAAATACCAACCCTTGATGCTATACTTAAGGCCGAGACTTATGACTGCCAATGGTGTGCTACTTTCGCGCATGCCCTTATTCCAACACTTGTCGTGGGTGGCAGTGCCTTTGTTCGAAAGCATATAAATGACATCGGTATTTGAGGCGTACTTAGCTTCAGCAATAGAACCCAAAAGGTTGATGTTGAAGTTACTGGTTACCTTGAACTTCATGCCCAATTCTGCACCGTAGTAGTGCTTCTTCACACCTGTCATGCTTACGTAGGTAAATGAGTTGACATCATCGAAGTAGAAGTTCTGCCATTCTGTACCTTTGGCTGTATGAGAGAAATAACCTGTAAGGTTCATCTGCAACCACTTGTTATTGACAGCATATCCGAACTCGCAAGTGAAGGCTTCTTCGTTGCGTAGGTTGGCTACGAAGTTATTGTTCATCTCAGGACTTACGAAGGCTACATTAGCCTGTGGAGCGCGTTGCTCATATCCGACACCAACGGTAATGGCCTGTCCACGACCGAGGTTGACGTTTGTACCCATCTTCACACCTCCGTCTAAAAAGCCGGCTTTACCGCTCTTGCCGTAGGAGAAGTCCTTGCAGATACCATTCTGCATCTTACCGTCGCGCCACATATCAGTACCACCAACCTTAGCTGCGATGAAACTGTGGCGGCGCAGATGGTCGCGAGTGATGCCTGCCCAAAGAGTAGCCTTCTGCACGAGCAAGTTATAGTCGTAGCGGAAACGGTCGCCTTCTCTTACTACACTGTTCTTATTACGAAGGTCGTAGTAGATTTCGTCGGAACCGTCGGCATAAGAACCTTCGGCGTATGTATTACGGTTGTGGAAATATTGACCACCCAGTAGGTCTTCCATCGTCTGGTAATGCATTCCCTTGTTTGAGGCGAGCTGCAGACCTACGTGCAGTTTATGCTCCTTGTTGAACTTGTATTCAAAGGTGCTACCCAAACCGAAGTAGAGATGGTCGTTGTGCTTGGCTTCGATGTAATAAATGGCATCGTGGCCAGTGGCGTTCAACTGCTGGTTGGCGAAGTAGAGTTGGTCGAAGTCAATTTGACGATAAGCTTTCGAACCTGTCCACAGATTATATGCATTAATCCAGTCGGTAAGGCTACCAGTTCCTTTAAGGCTTGTTCCCCATACATCATAGTTATAAGATGGGAATCTCTTCCAATAGTCCGGATGGGGGTTGGTGCCAGAGTAGTTGAGTTTGGTACTACTGTACATTGCGTACTTGCCGATGAGACTGGTGGTAAGTTTCATCTTTTCATTAATCTTGAAGTCCCATGTCAGCATTGCCGTTGGCTCGTAGTTGTTTACTACGCGACTGGCACGCTTCTTGCCGTCTTGGTAGCCCCAATAGGGATTGTACTGATAGTTGTTGGCAAGCCAGTATGCCTCGTCGGTAGATGCACCTTGGGTTGCACGCTCTGAGGGGTTTCCCCAAGTGGCAAGGCTCAGTGAGTGGTGGTCGTTGAATCTCTTCTCAGCACTCAGGAAATAGGAGAGAGAGTTGTAGAAGGTTCCCTCAACGGCTGCAGTGTTCATGTTTGCCCAACGATAGCCCACTGTACCGGCGAATGCCCATCCGCTCTTCATAACGCCTGTTCCGTAGGTGTACATCGCACGGGCAGTGTAGTTACGGTTAGCTCCGGAAAGCGTAACCTTGTGTCCAGCAGGAATGGCGCTGGCGCGGAAGTTATAGTTCGACGAACCTCCGATGTTGGACATAGAGAACGCGTTGGCCTCAAATACACCGCTTGCGTCTATGTTGCGCGTAACGTCGTTGATGCCGCCGATGGTGGAGTAGTTGAACTGCCCGTTCTCACTGTTGTTTACTTGCACGCCGTTGAAGTAGATGTCATTGTATCGCGAGTTGTATGCGCGATACTTGTAGCGTGAAGGGCTGAATAGATAGCCCGCATTGCTGGTGTACACGTTGTTGCTCGAGTTCACCATAATAACGTTCTGTGTGACGTCGTCGTCCTCGCCCAACTGCGATTCTGTAAAGACAAAGGCCGCATTGTCCTGTTTCAGGCCTTCATCGATGTCAATCGAATCCTTCGCGGTCTCTTTCGCAGTTTGAGCCAGGCCGAGTGACGCCATTGCCAGGAACATCGTCACAAGCTGTAACTTCTTACTCATAGTATAGATTTATTTAATTAATGTTAATATTATCTCCGCAAACTTACGGAAAATTTCTGGTAATACAACACTTTTCTCTTCCTTTTTATTAAAAAATGAAAAATATATGCATTATCACGTGTGTATTGTTTTTTTTCATTATATTTGTGGGCAAATAGCAAAGAAACACGTACCGACATGCGTAAAAACCTTTTCTCAATGTTAGTGCTGATGCTTGTTGCCGTTTCTTGCAACGCACAGCAACGGAAGCTGGGACTCTACCCCGTAGCTTTCTACAATTTGGAAAACATCTTTGATACCGTACACGATGTAGGTAAGAACGACTACGACTTCCTGCCCGATGGTTCATATCACTGGGACAAGAACAAGTATGAGAACAAACTCCGGAATATGGCTAAGGCTCTGCTTGACTTGGGAACGGATAAAGTGCCTGGAGGTGCTGCCGTAATCGGTGTCAGCGAGGTGGAGAATTCTCGCGTGCTTGACGATCTTACAGGTCAGCCCGGTATGGTGCAGCGTGGAATGAAGTACATTCACATTGAGGGACCTGACAAGCGTGGCGTTGATTGCGCCTTGTTGTACAACCCTGCTATTTTCCATCCTGAAAAGTGGTTCTTGCAACCATACATATATGAGAATGGTGATACTGTGCGTAAGACACGTGGTTACCTGACTGTGCAAGGAACAATGGCAGGCGATCCTCTGACTGTTATTGTGTGCCACTGGCCCAGTCGTGGTGCTACGAGCTATTTCCGTGAGATTGCAGGCAAGCAGGTGCGTCAACTTACGGACAGTATTCACAATGCTGATCCTTCGCAACACATTATTGTTATGGGCGACTTGAATGATGACCCAGATGACAAGTCCTTGAAGAATTTGGGTGGTAAGCGTGATATGAATAAGGTAAAGGATGGCGATTTCTTCAATCCTTGGTGGGAGATGTTGCGAGGGCAGGGACAGGGTACACTGACATTCCAAGGTGGATGGAATTTGTTCGACCAGATACTGATGTCGCACAACCTGCTCGATTTGAATGGAAAGAAGGAATACAAGCACTTGACCCTCCACTCGTGGCATATCTTCAAGCGCGACTATCTCATTCAGCAGGAAGGTAAATATAAGGGCTCGCCAAAGCGTACCACAGCCGGAGGCGTATGGCTCAACGGCTACAGCGACCATCTGCCTACCGTTGTTTATCTCGTGAAAGAAGTAAGATGACTTTTAATTTTTAATAATTACTTTTTAATTTAATCATTCTATGACAAGTTACAAAGAACTGGGACTGGTGAACACCCGTGAAATGTTCGCCAAGGCAGTAAAGGGTGGCTATGCAATTCCCGCCTTTAACTTCAACACAATGGAGCAGATGCAGGCTATCGTGCAGGCTGCCGTTGAGACAAAGTCTCCCGTTATCATGCAGGTCAGCAAGGGTGCACGCAACTATGCCAACGGCACAATCTTGCGCTACATGGCTCAGGGTGCTGTAGAGTATGCTAAGGAGTTGGGTTGCCCCAATCCTCAGATTGCCCTGCACCTCGACCATGGTGACAGCTTCGAAATCTGTAAGGAGTGCATCGACAATGGCTTCTCAAGCGTAATGTTCGACGGTTCAGCTCTTCCCTACGAGGAGAACATTGCCATCACAAAGAAGGTTGTTGAATATGCTCATGCTCATGACGTAACTGTTGAGGCTGAGCTCGGTGTATTGGCAGGTGTTGAGGATGAGGTTAGTGCAGCAGAGAGCCACTACACTCGTCCCGAGGAGGTTGAAGACTTCAGCAAGCGTTCTGGTTGCGATAGTCTGGCCATCTCAATTGGTACTAGTCACGGTGCTTACAAGTTCACCCCCGAACAGTGCACACGCGACCCGAAGACAGGCAAACTCGTTCCTCCTCCATTGGCATTTGACATCCTGCACGAGATTGAAAAGCGCATTCCTGGTTTCCCCATCGTACTGCACGGTTCAAGTTCTGTTCCTCAGGACGAGGTTGACACCATCAACGCATACGGTGGCAAACTGCCCGATGCTGTAGGTATTCCCGAAGAGCAGCTGCGTGAGGCTTCAAAGAGCGCTGTTTGCAAAATCAACATCGACTCTGACTCTCGTCTGGCTATGACTGCTGCCATCCGCAAGTATCTGGCTGAGAACCCCAGTCACTTCGATCCTCGTCAGTATCTGAAGCCCGCTCGTGAGAACATGAAGAAGATGTACGTTCACAAGATTGTCAACGTACTTGGCTCAGACAACAAACTCTAATCCTTAATTGTTGAGATAATGAAGGCGTGCATCATTTGGTGCACGCCTTATTATTTTTATTAGATGTTCCGTAAGGATTATTGTTCCAGTTTTTTAACAGCTCCGTTGTCCTGATAAAAGGTGACGCGTGTGGTTGTCTTCTTGTCGAACAACAGGTTACTCAGAATCTCAGTGTAGCCGAACTGCCCCATGCTGTATTCTGCTTGCATAAGTGTCTGATTTACATCGAATATGGTTACTGTTTCTCGCGCAGGTACATTATAATATATACCTTGTGTCAACTTGGCCTTCTTTTTGGCTGTTTCAAGGCTTTCCTGCTTGGCTGGCAGGTTGCCAGTGTTCTTGATGCTGATGTATATGGGTTGTCCCGACAAGTCGTCCTTATCTACCACGCCTGCTAATTGTGAAAAGCGGAACAAAATGTCGCGCTCTGTTTCTTGAGTGGGGAGATAGACAAACGAGAAAACTTCAGTACTGGTTTCTGTATGACCGGAAAAAAGTTGTTCGAGAGCAGTTGCCTGTGTCTCTAACTGTGAGAGCATCAGTTTGAGTTGTTCTCCGTCTTTGGGAGTATTGTCGGCTTCGCCACGAACTAAGGCATTGCGACTTTCACGGATGTCGTAGATTTCTTGGGCACATAGTTCTGCCATTTTGGCCGTACTACCAGTTGACAGCATTTCCTGATTCATGAATTGCTTAGGATTTAGAGGCTCTGGAGCAGGTGTGGGCTGGGGCAGGATAGGAAGTGTCGTTTCTTCGGCCTGCGTGTTGATGGACAATAGGATGCCGTCGTGGGTTAATGATACCATGGGGGCTATGGTCTTGTTCTTCACCTTCACGCTATAAGCTTTTGAACGATCCGGCACACCGAAAGGTTCAATAGTAATGCTCTTTATCTTCCATTCTGTACTTGAAACTGTTGGAACATCTTGCATTCGCAGATAGCGGAAAGCATACTTGTTGAGCTCGCCGGGAGTTGTTACATTCTTCTCGGCAATGATAGTTATTCGTAGCGCTGTCTGAGGCAGGAAGTAGCATACTCCGTCGGTAGTGGTACCTGGAACAAAGCTGCTGACATCTGTCTGCGCCCATAGAAAATTGAAGATTGATAATTGAAAATTGAAAGCTAAAAGCAGTAATATAAACCGTTTCATTTTTATCTATGATTTATAATTTATTATTCGGAATGCGTCGGGTAGGTGGTGTATAATGTCTCGGGACAGCATGCAAGCCTCGCCCATGTTCTCAGCTGCGAAATCTCCTGCTGTGCCATGTAACCATACACCAAGTAGAGCCGCTTCTAGAGGTTCGTAGCCCTGTGCTAATAAACCTGTGATGAGTCCCGTAAGTACATCGCCGCTGCCGGCGGTAGCCATGCCGGAGTTGCCAGTGTTCATTACAAACACCTGCCCTTGTGGTGTGCAGACTCTTGTAGGATGTCCTTTTAATACCACTATTACTTTGTGTGATATCGCATATTGCAAAACATCTTTCAAATCACAACTGCCAATCAGGCGCATTGCTTCGCCTGGGTGAGGCGTGAGAATGCTGTCTTGGGGTACAAGGTCTTGTAAGTCGGTGCTTTGTGCCAGCACGTTTAAGGCATCGGCATCAATTACCATTGGAGCTGTCGATTCAGTAAGACACTGGTGCACTAAATCTTCATCAATGCCTATGCCCGGACCTATGCCGACAGAATCGAATTTGCTCATCCCTAGATTGTCGTTTTTCAGAATAGCCTCAGGAACTGCTATTTGTAATATTATACGGTTCTCATCGGGGGTAAGGATTGAGAGCTTACCGATACCGCTTCGTAGACATGCTTCTGCCGACAGAATGGCAGCTCCGGCCATACCTCTACTGCCTACGATAAGCAGGGCGTGGCCAAATGTTCCTTTATGCCCGTCGACTGGCCGTGGGCGCAACATTTGCTGCATATCAGCTGTTTTCGGCTCGACAAATGATATATTCATATTGCAAAGTTAACGATTAATGTTGACTTCTGTATAAATTTTTGATTTTTAATTCTTAATTTTTAATTAAATTATGTTATCTTTGCGGAGAAATAAAAACATATTTATGGGTAATACAATTCAAGTAAAGGATAAGACATTTGCCGTATCCATCCCCCAGGAGAAGATTCTTTCGGAAGTGAAGCGCGTTGCTGCTGAGATTAACCGTGACTATGCCGGCAAGGAGCCAGTATTCCTTGCTGTATTGAATGGCTCGTTCGTGTTTGCTGCCGATTTGTTGCGCGAGGTCGATATTCCTTGTGAAATTTCCTTCGTACGTCTCGCCTCTTATCAAGGTGTTTCTACAACTGGTGAGATACGTGAGATTATGGGATTGAGCGTGGACGTGACTAATCGTCCTGTAATCATTGTCGAGGATATTGTGGATACAGGTTTGACAATGGCTCACATGCTTGAAACATTGAAGAAACACAATCCCAGCAGCGTGGATATATGTACCCTGTTACTGAAGCCGGGAAAACTGCAAATAAACCTTGATATCCGCTATTGCTGTTTGCAAATTCCTAACGATTTTATCGTAGGATACGGTCTTGACTATGATGGTTACGGACGTAATACTAAAGACATTTATACATTAGTACAATGAAGAACATAATTATCTTTGGTGCTCCTGGCAGTGGCAAGGGCACTTACAGCGAGGCAATCGTTGAGAAGTATGGTATGGGACACATATCCACAGGTGATGTCCTGCGTGCTGAAATCAAGAATGGTACAGAGGTTGGTAAAATTGCCAAAGGTCTTATCGACAATGGTCAGCTTATACCTGATGAGCTAATGATTCAGATTCTGGCTAACAAGTACGATTCTCTGCCCCAAGGACGTGGTGTCATCTTTGATGGCTTCCCTCGTACAATTCCGCAGGCTGAGGCTTTGAAGAAGATGCTTGCAGAGCGTGGTCATGATATGGGCATTGCTATCGAACTCGTTGTGGAACAGGATATCCTGATGGAGCGCCTGCTGCGTCGTGCTCAGATTGAAGGTCGTGCAGATGACAATGAGGAGACCATCGCAAAACGTTTCGCTGTTTATCACAGTCAGACAGAACCCATTTTGGGATGGTTGGAGAAAGAAGGCATTCTGAATGTTGTACGTTGGGCAGATACTCCCAACAAGGAAGCTATGATAGAGAGCATCTTCCGTCTGATTGATGCCAAGAACGCTTGATGGAAAGTAATTTTGTCGATTATGTAAAGATTTGTTGCCGCTCGGGTAAGGGGGGCAGGGGTTCGGCGCATATGCACCGAGCCAAATATATCGCTAATGGCGGTCCCGACGGAGGAGACGGAGGTCGGGGCGGCCATATTTATTTGCGTGGCAACCATAACTATTGGACATTACTGCATCTGCGCTATGAACGTCATGTCTTTGCCGGACATGGCGGTAATGGCGGTAAGAGTCGCAGTACTGGTCACGATGGAGAGGACCGTTACATCGATGTACCCTGCGGAACCGTTGTCTATGATGCCGAGACGGGTGAGTATCTGTGCGACATCAGCGAGGACGGTCAAGTAGTGATGCTCCTGAAAGGTGGTCGCGGAGGACTTGGAAACTGGAACTTCCGCACATCTACGAATCAGGCTCCGCGTTATGCTCAGCCGGGTGAACCGATGCAGGAACGCACCGTAATCCTCGAACTTAAACTACTGGCTGATGTGGGTCTTGTAGGCTTCCCTAATGCTGGCAAGAGCACATTGCTCAGCAGTTTGTCGAGTGCACGTCCAAAGATTGCCAACTATCCTTTCACGACAATGGAGCCATCGCTTGGTATTGTCAGCTACAGAGGAAACCAGTCTTTCGTGATGGCTGACATTCCTGGTATTATCGAGGGTGCTTCGGAAGGCAGAGGCTTGGGACTTCGTTTCTTGCGCCACATCGAACGTAACTCGTTGCTACTGTTCATGGTGCCAGGCGATACTGACGATATTAAGAAGGAATACGAGATATTGCTTAACGAGGTTCGCACCTTCAACCCTGATATGATGGACAAGCAGAGGGTACTGGCCATTACTAAGTGCGACCTGCTTGATGATGAGCTCATGGAGATGTTGAGTCGTGACTTGCCCGATGATCTGCCGCATGTCTTCATATCAGCTGTTGCCAATCGGGGGCTGACGGACTTGAAGGATATGCTATGGGCAGCACTTAATAGCGAGAGCAACAAGTTGGAGGCAATTACAAACCAGGAGCGCATAGTACATCGCAACAAGGATCTCAGCTATCTGCAGGAAGAACTGGCAGCAATGGGTGAGGACGAAGACATTGAGTTTGTAGATGAGGAAGACATCGAGGACGTTGAAGACCTCGATGACTTTGAATACGAAGATATGGAATAATTATTTGTGGCGATTAGCACGAGCCTTGCGGATGTCGGCTTTCTTCTTTGCCGAACCGCTGCCGTGAGCGCCAGTAATGTATTGCTTCTTCTTAGCTTTGGAGCGCACTTTCCCATCGGAAGGTGCGTTTTCGCGTTTAGGTCCCCCGCGGAATGTGATTCCGTTGAGGATAACGTCATCTATGTCATCGCCTGCAAACTTGTTCATTGCCTTATGAGTCTGGTTTATAGGTCTAATGAGCTTGGAATTAATGGTGGAATAGGCGAACACCAGTAAATGCCATTGCAATTCCGTATTTGTCACAGGTCTCGATAACATGGTCATCGCGAACAGATCCTCCGGCTTGTGCTACATACTGCACACCGCTCTTGTGGGCGCGCTCGATGTTGTCACCGAATGGGAAGAAGGCATCAGAACCTAGACATACATCAGTATTCTGTGCTAACCATTGGCGCTTTTCTTCGTCTGTAAGCGGCTCGGGACGTTCGGTAAAGAATTTCTGCCATTCTCCTTCGCGCAGGACATCATCGCACTCGGGCCCCATGAAGATATCGATTGTGTTGTCTCGGTCTGCACGTCGTATGCCGTCAACGAAGGGAAGAGCCATAACACGTGGGTGCTGACGCAACCACCAAAGGTCGGCTTTCTGTCCGGCAAGTCGTGTGCAGTGGATGCGGCTCTGCTGACCAGCTCCAATGCCAATTGCTTGTCCGTCCTTGACGTAACAGACAGAGTTCGACTGGGTGTATTTCAGTGTGATGAGTGCTATCATGAGGTCACGCTTTGCCTCCGGGGTGAACTCCTTGTTCTTGGTGGGGATGTTCTCGAAGAGTGCTGGGTCAGCGAGATTTATCTCGTTGCGGCCCTGTTCGAATGTGATGCCAAAGACTTGCTTGCGCTCGATGGGGGCGGGGCTATACGATGGGTCAATCTTTATGACGCAGTATGTGCCCTTGCGTTTGTTGCGCAGTACTTCCAATGCTTCAGGTGTATAGTCGGGGGCGATGATGCCGTCTGATACCTCGCGGTTTATGAGGCGGGCAGTTGCTTCATCACATGTATCGCTGAGGGCGATGAAGTCTCCATAGGAAGACATGCGGTCTGCTCCTCTGGCGCGGGCATAGGCCGAAGCGATGGGTGTGAGAGGCAGGGGAGCATCATCGACGAAGTAAATTTTCTCCAATGTATTGCTTAGTGGCAATCCTACTGCAGCTCCGGCAGGACTAACGTGTTTGAAGGACGCTGCTGCTGGCAGGCCTGTCGCAGCCTTTAGTTCCTTGACCAACTGCCACGAGTTAAGTGCGTCGAGCAGATTGATGTAGCCAGGACGGCCGTTTAACACTTCGATGGGTAGTTCGCCCTCTTCCATAAAGATGCGTGAGGGCTTTTGGTTGGGGTTACACCCGTACTTCAGTGACAACTCTTTCATACCTTAATAAAAATGGTGGAGCCGGAGGGGATTGAACCCTCGTCCAAACAGGGAAGTCCTGAGCTTTCTACACGCTTATCTTGGTCTTGGTTTTCGTGCGGCGGCAAGACCCAAGCCACCAACCGTCGCCTTATCCTCTAAAGTTTCGCCAAACGTGCGAGGCCGCGTATGACTATCCCCGATTTTGCTGTGCCACTTTGCCAGAGCGCTTCAGGGCGTTAGCCTCTGAGTGACATCTCGTTGCAGCACCTGGTGCCGCAATTAAGCTTCTGATCTACTATACTTCAATCAAGCAGCGAGAGCGTAAGTGTTTTCGCCAGTTAATTGTTCGAAGGTCATTGATTATAGAGAGCGGCCGCCAACTCTCTGCGTGCTTACCGAGCACCCCATCCTGCTGTCAAATCCATGTCGACCCCAGTGATAAGATGATGCAAAGGTACGATAAATACATTGCTTATGCAAGTAATGCGTGAAAATTTCGCTTTGATGTTACAATAAATGGCCCTATCAGTGAGTTATATATATAAATAATGTATAATGCAAGGGAAGTGGTACCAGCAGAAAAGAAATATGTAGATGGCATGACATGGGGTGGTCGCTTATTGAAGCGTTTGTTCGATATTGTGGCTTCGTCTGTTGGCCTGTTGGTATTGTCACCATTCTTTTTATACATATTGGTGAAGTTACGTCGCAAGGGTGAGGGCCCTGCTATTTTCAGGCAGGAACGAATAGGCCTTCATGGCAAACCTTTCAATATATTGAAATTTCGCACTATGCGCCCTGATGCAGAGGCAGATGGTGTTCCTTTACTTGCCGAGCGTTGGGATGAACGTTTGTCGCCCGATTGCCTGTTCCTTCGTGAACACCATCTCGACGAACTGCCACAGTTGTGGAATGTGCTTGTCGGCGATATGTCTTTCGTTGGTCCTAGACCAGAACGTCAGTACTTCATCGATAAGATAATGCAGGAAAACAGCGACTATCAGTATCTTTATCAGGTTCGTCCCGGCATTACATCGTTGGCAACCATATATAATGGTTATACCGACACCATGGAGAAGATGCTCATACGTCTGCAGATGGACCTTGAGTACTTACAAAAACGAAGCGTGTGGCTTGATGCCAAGATATTGTTTACAACGATTCGTTTGATAGGATACGGAAAGAAAATCTGATACGCTGCTTACTATGCAGCTTCGTTTTTGTCCCGGTTGTTGACAAAAACTATAACGATAGCATAGAAGGCGACATCGGTCAGGAGTATGAGGGGCAGTGGGAAACGGCATTCCCACAATCCGTAGTTTATGAGGCAGATGGTGGCAAACATGATGAATATTGCCATTAGAGCCTTGTGCATGGAAAGTCCGGCTGACATAAACAGGTGATGGATGTGCTTCTTGTCGGGGTCGAATATGTTGCGGCCCGACAGCCAGCGCTGGAAGAATACACGCACTACATCAAGTGTTGGAATCAGCATCAAGGTTACGGATATAAGCATCTGTTCCTCGCCGCAGTCCACGGGAGCAATGGGGCGCATCAGACTCTTGATGCCCATGTAGGCGCAGACATAACCCAGGAACAGACTTCCTGCATCACCCATGAAAATTTTCATATGCCCCACGCGTCCGAATACGTTGAAACAGAAGAATACGACCAATGCTCCAACTATTGCTGCGTTGAGTTCTGCAATGAGAGGATATTCGTTGATGGCGAACACATAGGTGTAGGCCGAAAGAATAAGGATGCACAGACCGGAAGAAAGCCCGTCAATGCCGTCGATAAGGTTTATGGCATTGACGATGGTCATAATCAGTATCACCGTAAGCGGATAGCCCACCCAAAGGGGTATCTCGTATAAGCCAAATATGCCGTTGAGGTCTGTAATCAGCAAACCGCACAAAGGCATCAGCAACGCTGAAATGGCTTGAATTATGAATTTGTGGCGGGCTTTTATGCTGATAATATCATCGAGGATGCCTATCATGTAAATCATGAAAGCTCCGCTGAACATAGCCAGTGTGGATATGCTGATTTCCATGCGGTGGCTTTCGTTGCCAGTGAGGTAGAGAGCTGCGCATAGGCCCAGTGCAGCAGCAGGCATGAACACGATGCCTCCCAGTCGCGGAATAGGAGCTTTATGTACCTTGCGTGCGTTAGGCATGTCGTATGAGTTGAAATAACTGCACGACCTTATGACTAATGGAAGGGTGACAGCCGTGAATACAGCTGCCACAAGAAAGGCTATGATGTATGGTAGTAGATGTTCTAATCCGGTCATTCGTGTACTTTATATCGCGTTTCCTCTTTATAATATAAAAACGTGACGCAGTCCGTTTTTATTGTGTGCAGAAAGCGAAAAAGTTATCAGTATTTCCGGAAAGAGATAATAGCTGTATCAGAACTCAGCACCATGTTTTCGCTTGTGAGCATATCAATGTGGAAACGTCCGTGTCCGGGCACTCCAAATGGAGCAAGAGCTGATATATTGCACAAGGAATCCTTGGGCCAATAGACGGGACTCTGAATGATGAGGCTGTCGTTGCGCTTGGTGAAAAGCGAGAGGTAGTAGCCCTCGTCACTTTGCTTATTTATTCGTATCATGTCCTGCTGGACACTAAAGAACAGTCCATCGGCTTTCGTCTTTTCAACAGTGCCATTGGTAGTGTTGCGCCATTCGGTCAGTTGCCACATTCCGTCCAAGTCGCCGTTCTTGTCCCACTTCATTTCGCAAGCGACACAGAGCGCGCAGAGAATACAGATGGCACAGAGTTTTGTGGATATCTTTTTCATATAATTATCAATTGTCAATTATCAATTATCAATTATGTTTTATCCATCCGGAGTAGGAGACAGTCAGCATAGCTCCTTTCGATTCTCCCAGCAGCTTGCCCCAGTTCTGTCCGTAGGCAGCACCAATGGACAGTCCCTTAACCTGATGCGGACTGTATGTCGCTTCAATCATCAGAAAGTCGGCTTTTACGGGGTCGGTGTGAGGATTGCTGTATGTTCCCCAGCTCTTCTCGTGCGTGTATAGAATACGGTATTCAATCTCTTTTGTCGGGTTGCCTTCAATACCGATGTGACTGGCTTTGATGCGGTTGTCATAGAACCTGATGTTGCCATCGGTGTTGTAGATAGGCGAGGGTAGCAGGGCATTACCCACACTAAAACCAGCATGTTGCCATGCAGCATAGACGTGATTGTTGTAATAGTCGTCCTGTCCATAGATGGCGGTCGGAAAATTCGCCGTTTTATCGTGATAAATTGGTCCGCTTTGGTCGGTGGTGCGCAGGTGCTCATATAGGATAGTACTTACCACCGGGTTCTTAGGTAAGCGAAACTCGCCACCATAGAGCATATCCTTCCACGGATACTGCCAAAACATTTGACTGTGGTCCTCGAACAAATGCTCGGCATACACCGATGCTCCCCAGCCTTTGCCGTGATAGTCGAGACGTATGTGCCACGAGCCAATCTGATTACCTTCGGCATTTGAGTACTCACCGTCATTACTGTCGCCTCCCCCCGGTATGAATGCGTGCCAGAAGGCTTTTAGTCCGTGAGGCAGCTTCCTGTTCGATAAGAACGTAGTAGTACTGGTGTTGTCGGGTCTGTCTTTCAGGTTCCACACTTTACCTCCGAACTGAGCCGCCATTTCCAGTCCTCCGGTTATGGTCAGCGGGAACTTTTCCGCGTTGCCAATCTTCAAAAAACCAGCCTTGGAGTGGTATAGCGAGTTGTTGGTGCGAAGGTTCGCCGTGCCGGCAGTGAAATCATTCTGCCACCCGTTGTCGGTGTGTATACCGTAGGCAATGTGTGCCTTCAGATGCAGCCACCCCTTGGTGCGTGGAATCGTCCAGAAGTCGGGCAGTTCCAGTCTTACCTGCGGAATCGGACGCGCATTGTTCGAAAGCACCATATCGCCGCTCGACAGACGGTTGTTCTTCAGTTCTATTGGTCTTTCCTTCTGTCCAACGCTCAGTCGGATGGCCTTGTACTGAAAGTCGGCAAAAGCCTGTTGCACGATGAAGTGACTGTCGTGATTAACGGCTCCCACGAGGTCCAGCCCGTAGCCGATGCGCCACTTGCGCAGGCTGTCGGCTTCTGCATCGCGACCGATGGCGGCACGTAGCAGGCCGCTGTTCGGCTCGGTTGTTCCCAGTCCGTATCGGTTATTTGTAAACCAGAACGGGGCAGTGTTGTTGCTCCCTGCCGTCCCTTGCAGCGTGGCGCTGTAGTGGACGTTCTCTCCCAAACGCTTAATCTGGCCTTGCGCCGTGGCAGCAGTTAGCAATAATAATATGATGAGTGATTTCTTCATTGCATTCTTTATTGGCAGATGATGCCTTCTTTTTTCATTCCGTCAATCTTTATTGTAAGAGGATGTGTTAGGCGTACGTGGCGCACATGCTCTGTCTCGTTCACAGCAGGCATTTCGTTCAGAATCTCCTGTCGGTAGATGCCGTCCTGCTGGTAGGCATTAACAGTGAAGTATCCCACACCGAAGGATGTGAGGTTCTGGAAGAAATGCGTGCCCTGACTGGGGTCAACGCGATAGTTCTCCAGTCCCGCTTCTACAATGACCTTGGCGGCGGAAATGGCAGGCCACTTCACAGGCACTCCCAGCCACGAGTCGCTCGAACCCCATCGTCCGGGCCCTACCAACACATAGAAACGTCCCTCGTTGAGGAATTTGCGGTTGATGCCCTCAATTTCCTCTGCTATGCGTGGGTTGTTCGATGCTGAATAGTTCTCGGTTTTCACATAAACAATATCCTCGATGTCCGTAATTATGCCGTGTCCGATGGCATTGTGTGAACGAATAAGTGCCATTTCATCAGGGATTTCTCGTATATCTTCGTCCAGTTGCATCTTGTTGTCTATCATTGGACGAATCTGTAGCAGGTAGAATTCTCCCGTTCGGTCAGGATTCAGTTTTGCTGCCAGTTCTATCTCCACCGGTCGGCGCATTTCGCTTTGTCCGTATTTCAGCGACAGCGACAGCAGTTCCGGTAATGGGAACACACCTTGCTGCAGTACGCCGCACATAGTTATCACCTTGCGCCCGCCTTCATAGATTCCATCGCGAATCACTTGGTCGTAGGGGTCGAAAGTCGATGCCAGTCCGGCCAGTGAACCGTCTTTGTCGGCCTCGCGGACGTTGAGTTTCAGTATGTTGAAACCGTCATCCACACTCACTTCCGTTGACATTGTGTTCAGGTCGAGGGCATAGAATCGGGTTTGCGTCTGTCGCAAAGCCATCTCCATCTCGCTTGTCTGCAGCACCTTGTCGGGATGAGCAGGACAAACGCGAAGGGCGAGACCACCATCAACGATATACTTGCCAAGTCCCAGTGCCAGATCAACGACGCCTTCATCGGCCTGTTCGTCGCCGATGGGGTAGTAGTTGATTGAGCGTGCAACACCTGAGATGTGCGGATAGAATCGGTCGCCGTATTGCGTACCCACCACCTCCTGCAGTATTACTGCCATCTTCTCCTGGTCGATGACGTTGCTGGTTGCCACCATGTAGTCCTTCGAAGCGCGGTAGAACACCGAGGCATAGACACCCTTGATGGCTGCCACCAACATGCGGAGTCGCGCCTGTCGATCCGTGGTGTATGGTATCATGTAGGTGCTGTAGATGCCGGCGAAGGGCTGGTAGTGACTGTCCTCAAGCAGCGATGAGGAACGTATGGCAATGGGCTCTTCCACAACATCGAGGAAGGCCATGAGGTCTTCTTTCAACGATTCCGGAAGCTTGGCTTTAAGGAAGTGACTCAGCACCTCGTCGTCGCTCGCCTCGCTAAGTGCTATGGGGTAAAGCTCGTTGGCATCCATGAACTGGTCGAAGATGTCGGTACACAGCACCACGGTCTTTGGAATCATCACTCGTGCACCAGGCAGTTTGTTGAGGTCGGGGTGGCGTTTGATAATGTGGTCGATGAATGCCAGACCACGGCCCTTTCCTCCCAACGAACCGTCGCCTATGCGCTGGAAGTTGGAATAGCGGTCGAATCGGTCGCGATGGAACACAGCCACCACGCCTTGGTTCTTCATCTTTCGGTACTTCACAATGGCATCGAAGATGATTTGTCGGTGAGCATCGATGTCGGGATTCGAGTCCCACTTGATGCGCTTCAGGAAGTCGGCAATGGGGAACAGGGCACGCGATCCGAGCCAGCGCGACACGTTGTTGTGCGACACGTGGTAGAGCAGCGAGTCGGCAGGCACTGTGAATATGTTGTCCTGCAGGTCCTTGAGGTTTCGTACGCGCACTACCTCATTCATTGTCTTGGGGTCGCGGAAGATGAAGTCACCAAAACCGAAATGGTGCGATACCAGATGCTGCAGGTCCACGCCCAGCTTCTTCGAGTTCTTGTCGAGGAACGATGCTCCGTAGTTGCGTGCCTCCTTGGCGATGTTGGGCTCCGAGGATTCCATGATGAATGGTAGGAACTCGTCGCACTGGCGCACGGCAGCCAGAAGGTCCATTCCTGCCCGTTCGTCCTTCACCCCGTTGTGGGGGAAACGACAGTCGCTGATGATTCCCAGCATGTTGTCGCGATGCTCGTCGTAGAGTCGCCAAGCTTCCTCGTAGGTTCGGGCCAGCACAATCTTTGGACGACCTCTCATGCGCAGCGTCTCCAGTTGCGAGTTCAGGGCTTCTGTGGCGAAGTTCAGACTCTGTTGCAGCACGAACTTGTAGAGGTTAGGCAGGATGGAGGAATAGAAACGGATGTTGTCCTCCACCAGCATTATCATCTGCACACCGGCCTCGGTGTCGTGACGCAGGTTCATCTTGTCCTCCATCAGTTTTATTATGGACAGCAGCAGCTCGGTGTTGCCAAGCCAGCAGAACACGTATTCGAAGATTGAGAGGTCCTCGTGCTCCATGCGCTTTGTGATGCCGTGCGAAAAGGGTGTCAGCACCACTATGGGCACCTTGGAGTTCTGTTCCTTGATGTTACGGGCGATGTCGAACACGTCGCTTGCTCCTTGTCCCACGTCGGTTCCGGGCATACAGATGACGAGTTCGAAACTGGTGCGTCGGAGTTCGCGCTCAGCCTCGTCCTGCGATGCCACCTGCACGAATCGGGGAGGGTAGCGCAGACCGAGTTTTGAATATTCGTCGAATATCTTTTCGTCCACACGGCCGTCGTCCTCCAGCATGAAGGCGTCGTATGGATTCGCAATCAGCAACACGTTGAAGATGCGGCGACGCATCAGGTTTATAAACTGCGTGTCCCTTAGTTCAAGTTCGTATTCTGCCATCAATTGTTAATTGTTAATTGTCAATTCTTAATTCTTCAAGTCGCGCCGGATGAGGCCCGAGACGAGGAAGGTGATAACGGTGCAGGCGCAGACGAAGACGAAGAACGTCTGGAATCCCCACATATCGGCCAACTTACCGGCAAACATGCCCGGAATCATCATTCCCAGTGCCTGGAAGGCTGTGCACAGCGCAAACACAGAAGTCGAGCGCTCGCCTTGCGAGAAATACACGAGGAACAGCATGTAGGCGGTGAAGCCGAAGCCGTAGCCCAGTTGCTCGATGAAGACGCAGGCATTGATAATCCATAGTTCCTGCGGCTGTGCGTACGATAGATATATGTAAACGATGTCGGGCAGCGAAATGGCTACTACCATGGGCCACAGCCAATGGCGCAGTCCGTTGCGCGATACCACCCATCCGCCTACGATTCCTCCTGCAAGCAGACCAATCACTCCCAGTGTGCCGTATGCAAAGCCCACGGCTGTAGTGCTCAGTTCCAGTCCGCCCTCACCAATGGTGCGCAGCATGAAAGGCTGTGCCATCTTTGCCAACTGGGCTTCTGGAAGTCGGAACAGCAACATAAACAGCACTGCCGCCCACAGGTGTGGCTTCGACGCAAATGCTTTTAGTGTCTCAACGAACGGCTGAAGAACCGACCCTTTCACCTTTAACCCTTCACCCTTAACCTGTTTTTCTTCCGAAGGAAGAGAAACAAAGTGCCACCCGGCAAGGGCAACCATTATGGCAGCCATTAGCAGCATAGTGATGCTCCAGGCGAGTGAAACGCCGTAGCGTTGCTCCAACCATCCTGCCACCATCACGAGTATCCCCTGACAGAATATGCTGCCAATGCGGTAGAAGGTGCTGCGAAATCCAACGTACAGCGCCTGATCCTCTTCGTTGAGGGCGAGTATGTAGAATCCGTCGGCGGCAATGTCGTGGGTGGCGCTACTGAAAGCCATCAGCCAGAAACAGGCCAGCGACAGACGTAGCCACATGGCTGTGGGCAATGTCAGTGCCACACCTGCCAACGATGCTCCCACGAGCACCTGCATCGTAAGTATCCACCAGCGTTTTGTGCGGAAGTGGTCCACTATCGGGCTCCACAGTGGTTTAATCACCCAGGGCAAGTAGAGCCAACTGGTGTAGAGCGCCAGTTCGGTGTTCGACAGTCCGAGGTTGGTGTACATAATCACGCTCAGCGTCATCACGGCCATGTATGGCAGTGCTTCGGCAAAATATAGTGTTGGTATCCAAGCAAATGGTTTCATTTTTTTTTTTATGGTTATACGGTTTTACGGTTATATGGTTTTATTTTTCATTTTCTCATTATATAAAGAAAGAGCCACGCTAGTGGGGCGGTGAGGACGTCTATGAGGAAGAACGTACGGAAGCCCAGCTCGCTCACCATCCAGCCGCTCAGGGCCATAGCAGGCAGCATTACTGTTGCCACCAACGGTATGTAGAGCACATTGATGGTGTTGCGGTATCGTTCTCCGCTGATGTAGCGCACGAAGTGACCCACCACGTTCAGTCCGAATCCGAACAGGAACTGTGCCTGGAATGTGGCAATGGAAAGCATCATCAGTGATGCAGGCTGTTCGAACGTCATCACCAGATACACTACGGGCGACAGTCCCAGGGGTATTGCAAACCACCAGAACACGCGCTCCACATCTATCCATTGCAATAGTTGGCGACCCAACATCAGTCCGATGCTGAAGGCGATGACACCCACTGTACCCTGTGCGAAACCTATTTCCTGAATGGTGCAACCAAGTCCTCCATCGGCCTTGGGCAGGTAGAGGAACAGAACACGGCTGTAGAACATCAGGCTCTGAGGTAGCAGGAGCAGCGTCAGTCCCGTCACCACTCGCAACCAGCGTTCCTTGTGGCGTATGCGCTCTATTACCGCCACCTCGGCCTTCATGGCCTTGAAGGGGTTGTTGGGCATATGGTGATTGCCGACATGGGGTCGGTGGAGTGTAAACAGATGGTAAATGGCCACGCACAGCATTATGCCTGCCACCAGATAACAACCCTCGTTCCACGAACGCGGAATGCGGCGGTATATCACCTGCAGTGCACCCACAAACATTATCAGCATACCATAGGTCAGCACCACAGCCGACTGCGATGCCACTATCTTCAACGTGTTCAGCACGCGTTGCAGTCGGGGACGGAGCATCCGTTCATAGTACATACGGGCAGCCAACTCATGCCAGGCGGTGAGCATCGACAATATGAAAAGCCCCACGAACAGCGTAGTGCTGCGATTGGTGTAGCGCAGGAACACGAAGGCCAGCACCATCAGCGTCATTACCATTGCCAGCTCAAGTACTTGCAGTTGGCGGTTGAAGCGCCCCATGCGACGCACGCTGTCCCTGAGAAACGACTTCAGCACCCATGGCAAAAACAAAAGCCCACAATAGCACGTGGCCATTGTGGGTGTAGTGTCCATTTGCAGGAACATAAGCACAGCGACATAAGTGACGATGGCCGCAGGAATCTCCTCTGCGGCAAACACCGTTGTTATCCACTGGCGCCCTGTTCTCTCTCTCTCCTTCATTATGAGGGTCAAAGTTACGAAAAAACGAGTGGAAATGCAAATTTTATTTACAATTTGCGCGTTACACGTTACACATTACAGTTTTATATTTGCGGGGTACTTATGGGAGTTGATAATGGATAATTGAAAGTAGAGTGTAAAGATTTTTTATTTATTATTATTTATTTTATAATTATAAATTATTATATATAATATTATTATAATAATATATAATTTATTATATATATATTATAAGTCTATATATAGCTTAGTAGGGGGGTGCCAATATTTTAATTGTAACGCGTAACGCGTAACGCGGCACCCCACACAGGTTAACTTATCAGGAGAGAGAGGTTAACTTAATATATAATTAAAGGTTAACTTAACCTGTGGCCACAAGGAGTAGAACCTTGAGCCCTTAAACCAACAAAAGCGACCAGTGGGCCGCTTTTGTTGTTCTCATTATCTCATTTGGAGATTAGTAGGAGCGAGCGATGAGGACGCGGGCAACGGAGGGTTTGCCGCTGACCATATCCACGCCGGGAGTCTGCTCGAAGCCGAAGGGCACGCAGCGGATGGTGGCCTGTGTTTCTTCCTTGATGCGAGCCTCGGTCTCGGCCGTGCCGTCCCAGTGGCAGAGGAAGAAGCCGCCGTCCTTGACGCGAGCCTTGAACTCGTCGTAGTTGTCGCACTCGAAGATGTGTGCATCGCGGTAGGTCTTGGCCTTCTGGTAGATGTTCTGCTGAATGTCGTCGAGAAGTGTGCGAACGTACTCGGCAATGCCCTCGAAGGGACGTGTCTCCTTCTCCAAGGTGTCGCGGCGCATAACCTCTACGGTACCGTTTTCGAGGTCACGGGCACCCAGTACGAGGCGTACGGGCACACCCTTCAGCTCGTAGTCGGCAAACTTGAAGCCCGGGCGACGGTTGTCGGCATTGTCGTACTTCACGCTGATGCCCATCTTGCGGAGCTGTTCGATGACGGGAGCCACGGCAGCATCCACGGCAGCCATCTGTTCGGGCTTGCCGCCGATGGGGATGATGACCACCTGAGTGGGAGCAAGGGCTGGGGGCAGCACGAGGCCGTTGTCGTCGGAGTGAGTCATGATGAGGGCACCCATCAGGCGTGTAGAAACGCCCCACGATGTTGCCCAGGCATATTCGGCCTGATTCTCCTTGTTGAGGAACTGCACGTCGAAGGCACGACCGAAGTTCTGACCAAGGAAGTGGCTGGTGCCAGACTGCAGGGCCTTGCCGTCCTGCATCATGGCCTCGATGGTGTATGTATCGAGAGCGCCGGCAAAGCGCTCTGTCTCGCTCTTCACACCCTGAATCACGGGAACTGCCATCACCTGCTCGGCGAAGTCGGCATACACCTTCAGCATCATCTTAGCACGATCCTCGGCCTCCTCGCGTGTGGCGTGAGCGGTGTGACCTTCCTGCCACAGGAATTCGCTGGTGCGCAGGAACAGACGTGTACGCATCTCCCAGCGCATGACGTTGCACCACTGGTTGACAACCAATGGCAGGTCGCGATACGAATGTATCCAGTTCTTGAAGGTGTTCCAGATGATGGTCTCGGATGTGGGACGTATGATGAGTTCCTCCTCAAGCTTGGCAGCGGGGTCAACCACCACTCCGTCGTGAGTCTCGTTGGTCTTCAGACGATAGTGAGTAACAACGGCGCACTCCTTGGCGAAGCCTTCCACATGCTCGGCCTCGCGGCTGAGGAACGACTTGGGGATGAGCAGTGGGAAGTAGGCATTCTGCACGCCTGTCTCCTTGAAACGGTCGTCGAGCAGACGCTGCATCTTCTCCCAAATGGCGTAGCCGTAGGGCTTGATGACCATGCATCCGCGCACGTCGCTCTGTTCGGCCAAGTCGGCCTTCACCACCAGTTCGTTGTACCATCTCGAGTAATCCTCGCTTCTCTTCGTAAGGAAGTCTAATTCTTTAGCCATATCAATGTATTTTCAAATTTGCGTGCAAAGATACAAAAGAAATAAGAATTAAGAGTTAAGAATTAAGAATTATTTTATAACTTTGCATTCGTAATTTGATTTCTTTATTAACTAAAAAACAAAAACATTATGAAAAGCTTGAAGATTTGGGCCGGTGCCATGAGCCTGGCTTTGATTATTTCTGGTTGTGGCGGTATGTCAAACACCGCTAAGGGTTCACTCATCGGTACTGCTGCCGGTGGTGCTGCCGGTACTGGTATCGGTGCACTCATTGGTCACCTCGTAGGTGGTTCAAGCGGCGCTAAGAAGGGTGCCATCATCGGTGCTGCTGCAGGTGCTGCCGCTGGTGTTACCACTGGTGCTCTCATCGGTCACAAGATGGACAAGGCTGCCAAGGCTGCCAAGGCTCTGGAGAACGCCAAGGTTGAGTCTATCGAGGACTCTAACGGTCTGCCCGGTGTAAAGGTTACCTTCGACAACGGCATCCTCTTCAACGTTGGTAAGGCCGACCTGCAGGCTGCTGCTAAGACCACTCTGAAGCAGTTCGCTACAGACGTTCTGAACGCCAACACCGACATCGACGTTGCCATCTGCGGTTTTGCCAGCAGCGACGGTAGCGACGAGACCAACCTGAAGCTGAGCCAGAACCGTTCCGACGCTGTCAAGAACTATCTGACCGGCACTTGCAAGGTTGCTACGAAGCAGATTAAGAGTTCTACAGGTTACGGTGAGAACCCCGACTATCTGGTGAAGAATGCCGATGGCACTGAGGACGTTAAGGCCAGCCGTCGTGTAGAGGTTTACCTGATTGCCAGTGACGAAATGATTAAGGCTGCCGAGGCTGAGGCTGCCAAGAAGTAATGCTCCTGCGCATACAGAAATTTCTCAGAGGGATTGTGCTCCTGTTCTTTGGGAGTACAATCCTTTTTGTTTTGCTCTATCGCTGGTGTCCCGTATATGTAACGCCGCTGATGGTGATTCGTTGCACGCAGCAGGTGTGGCATGGCGAGAAAATTCGTCTGCGCCACCATTGGGTGCCGATGGAGCAGATTTCACCCTCGCTGGCAGTGGCTGTGATGGCCAGTGAGGACCAGCTTTTCCTCGAACACCACGGGTTCGACTTCAATGCCATAGGACAGGCCATCAAGGAACGCCAGAGCGGCAAACGGAAGCGCGGTGCCTCCACTATCAGTCAGCAGGCGGCCAAGAACGTGTTCCTGTGGCCCGGCGGAGGTTGGTTTCGCAAGGGACTGGAAGTGTATTTCACGGCACTCATAGAGCTTGTGTGGGGCAAGGAACGCATCATGGAGGTCTATCTCAACTCCATAGAGATGGGCGACGGCATTTATGGTGCCGAGGCTGTGGCACAACTGCATTTCGGTTACGAGGCTAGCAGGCTCACGCGGGCAAACTGTGCCCTCATTGCTGCTACATTGCCCAATCCGCTCCGCTACAGTTCCAAGAATCCCTCGTCGTACATTCTTCGCCGCCAGACTTGGATTCTCAATCAAATGCGCTACGTTGAAAGAATGAAGGAATGAGGAAGGGACGTAATATAATGAATAATGGGAAGTGGAGGAAGTGTGTAATAATGCTTTCTCATTTTCTCATTTTCTCATTCTCTCATTCTCTTTTCGCGCAAACCGACAGTGCGAAGGTGGTGCACCTGCTGGAGCAGGGGAGGAGAGAGGCAACGACGCCGCTGCATCTGTGGTATGCCCGACAGCTCATAGGCACGCCGTATGTGGCACAGACGCTGGAAGTGAACAAAACGGAACAGCTGGTGGTGAACCTGCGCGAACTGGATTGCACAACTTTCGTGGAAACTGCCATCGCACTCGCCATGACGCAAGGCCAGGGGAGTACCAGATTCGAGGACTACAAACGGAACTTGACACGCATACGCTATCGCGACGGACGGCTCGACGGCTATCCCTCGCGTAACCATTACTTTACGCAGTGGATTTCGAGCAACGAGCGACAGGGCATAGTCCGAGAACGCAGTCTGCCTGCTGCCATCAGCACCACACAGCGGCTCGACCTGCATTACATGAGTCTGCACCCCGAATACTATCCCATGCTGCGCAACGACAAGGATGCCCAGCAACTGATTCGTAAGTACGAGCGAGAGAGTGAGGGACGGACAGTCCGCTATATTCCTCGTGCACAGCTCAATAAAGCAAAGAATACGACTCTCGGACTGATTGAGGACGGTGATATCCTGGCTATCGTCACCAAGAAAGACGGGCTCGACACTTCGCACATCGGTTTTGCCGTGTGGGGCAAGGACGGGCGGCTGCATTTGCTTAATGCCAGTCAGATTCACAAGCGTGTGGTGCTGGAACCGATGACGCTCTTCGACTACATGGGCAAGCACCCCAGTCAACTCGGCATACGGGTCGTTGAAAAAATGAAAGAATGAAAAAATGAGGAAGGGTAGTAAAATAATAAATAATGGAAAGTGGAGGAAGTGTGTAATAATGCTTTCTCATTTTCTCATTCTCTCATTCTCTCATTCTCTTTTCGCGCAAACCGACATCGCACCCCTCCGTTCGTTGCAGGTGACGGTGGATGGAGACCCGCTGGCACCGCCCATTGTAGAACTGGGAGGTGGACATCATGTTAGCATCGAATTCGACGAGCTCAGTCACGACTATCACCGATACACTTACCACATCGAGCATTGCAATGCCGACTGGACACCGACCGAGGGATTGTTCGAGAGCGATTACCTGTCGGGCTTCAACGACCTGCCCATCGAGGACTACGAGAACTCATTCAACACCACACAGCTCTATACCCATTACCGACTCACGCTGCCCAACGAGGAAACGAGATTGCGTCTGTCGGGCAACTATCGCGTGACAATATATGAGGACGATGAGCGCGACGAGCCGCTTCTGCAGGCGAAATTCTACGTGGTGAGTCCCTCAATGAACATCATGGCAGAGGTGTCGGGAAATACCGACATCGATTTCAATAGCCGTCACCAGCAACTGTCGTACAGCATCAGCTATGGTGCCAACAAGGTTGTTGACCCCTTGCGCGAAATACATACCGTAGTGATGCAGAACCGCCGGGAGGATACCCGTGTGGTGGACCTCCAGCCCAACATACAACATGCCGGAGGCATAGGGTTCACACATCGCAAGGAACTCATTTTCCCTGCCGGCAACGAGTTTCATAAATTCGAGATTCTGGATGTGGAGAAACCGGGAATCAACATCGACAACATCCGTTGGTACGAGCCATTTCACCACGCCACACTCTATGCCGACCGTCCTGCCCGCAACTATGAGTTCACGGAGGACCAGAACGGCGCTTTTGTGATGCGTAACGACGATGGCAACTACGAGACGGAAAGCGAATATCTATGGGTGCACTTCACCTTGCTGTTGCCTGAACCCACCACGGATGCAATGTACGTGTGGGGACAATGGAGCAACGGGCCGCGCGACGAGGCTTGCCGTATGACGTGGAACGCCGAGCAGCACCAATGGGAGGCTGCTGTGTATCTGAAACAGGGATACTACAATTATATGTACGTGAGGGAAGACGGAACGTCGCCCGACGGCAACTTCTATGAAACGGAAAACGAATACATAGTACTCGTTTACCATCGTCCGCAGGGAGCCCGCTACGATAAACTCGTGGGCTACCGCATAATGAATACCAAATTTTAGGTTAAATCAGGCCTATTTCCTGCCACTGCTTTACAACGGCCTCGGCATCCTTGCGGGCGGTTGCTTCGTCAACTTCGTATTCATCGGTCAGCAGCTTTACCATGTCCTCAACCTCAAAGTCGCGGTCGAGCAGTCCTTTCCACAGCAGCGTGGCACTTTCGTTCAGACTGATGATTTTGCTGAAATCGATGTTCTTGAAACCTGTGGCAACGATGATATTCTCGCCACAAATTGTACGCAGTTGGAATCCTTCCTTTATTCTCATATTATAGCCTTATAAACAAATAACAAATATCTACGGATGGGCAGGAGGCGGCGCCAGATGCGAATGCGACGCTGAAGACGAGGGTCGCTGGCCAATAGCGTGCGGCGCGGACGCAGGTAGTGCGTGACAATGCCTGCAACGTCCTGTCGCTGGCACGATTCCGTTCCCTGCACGTTGCCATCGCCCATCAGAGTCACTTGATCGCCATCGATACTGATGATGCGGTGCAGTACGTAGTGTCCTGGTTCTATTTCTGCCAAAACGGCATCACCTATGTTGAGTTCGGTGGGTGGAGCTAGGATTACGCGGTCGCGCTGATGTTCGAGGAACGGGCGCATACTGTAACCCTTGACGGATATGGTAGCGGTGTGTCCTTCACGAATCATGTCACGGGCAAGACCCAGTAACACGTGGTTGGGCAGTTCACGACGAGCCTCTGTCGGCTCAACTCCGTTTCTCTTGCGGTAGTTGGCACGAACAGGCGTCATTACCCCTCGCATTATCTTTCTCGCTATCTCTTTAACCATTCACCCTTAATCCCAATTCTTAATTCTTAATTCTTAAATTTTAATTCCAACTGTGCTATAGCACAATAAGGCTGCTTCGGCATCGGGCAGACAGCCCAGCTCGTAGATGCTTACACTGCTGATGATGGCAGAAAGCGTGTCGCAGACTCCCAGATAGACGCGCTCGTCCCACTTCATGCTGCTGGCAGCAGGTAGGAGTTGTGCCAGCGATTCCACTGGCGACATACGACGTATCTCGTTCTTTTTGCGCTGCTGAATGCGTACTATGGCTCCTACCGGGGCCTGTATGTTACGATAGCAGGGTGTTTTGCCGCTCCACGGTGTACCGTAGATGATGGGACGTCCATCGACAATGCGCACCACAGGGTTATCGTCGTTCATGAGGTCGCAGCCGGGTATGTTCTTGTACCACAGATATGTATGGGTGCTCTTGCCCGTACCGCTGGGGGCTGTCATCAGGTAGCCGTAGCCGTCCTTGCGGATGACACTGGCATGAAGAAGCACCGTCTGCTGTTCGGCAGACGAGAAGGCGTAGGCCATCATGAGTGCATTGTTGAGGGCAAAGTTGCGGTTCGTCCATTCCTCGCGCAACAACTGTGTGGTACACTTGCGGAAAAGACGGTCGGCGGTAAGTATGCCGCAGAGCTCGCCGGCAGGGTTGCTCATCTCTATCTGATAGCCTCCGTCGGGCATGCGATAGACTCCGTAGTTGTTGCCTGAACCGTCGAACTGACCGACCTCGGTGCGTGGTCCGTCGTAGCGATAGGTGCTGTCAACGGTCATAGTGAAAAGCGGCTCGTCGTCAGACTTGCCTTCTTCCAGTACAAAGGGACGGAAAGACGGGATGAGTTCGGCTGTGGCGTCGGCATCAGCAAACTGCACGCAAAGCACATGGCCACCAACGCGGTATCGTGCTGTAGTCATTTCTTGGGTGTGGTTTTTATGCTGTCGGAGGGCTCGGGTGATGTCTCTATGATTTCGCTATCGACCCATTCTTCAGGCTCGAAACGAAACTCATCGACACCAAGCGGTTGTAAAGTCACAGCCTTGCGACTGCGATATGAATTGCGTATCTTCTGATACTTCTTTTCGGCCTTTACCTTATTCTTGTCGTAGAAGACTGTGCAGGTCATGTGCTCGCGCATCTGCTTCGCTACAAGATGGTTGTTGAGCTGCAGGGTGTAGAGCGAGCGGTCGGCAAGGAACCCGTTGGGCATAACGTATGCGTCAACTGCTTGCAAGTCGGTCATTACCACGGTGGAATCGGTGAATGAGCAAGCCATGCCGAACATATACACACGTTGTGGCTTGGGCTTGACAGGAGCTGCCATCAGCGTGGTAACTGTGGCTGCAATGAATATGAGGGCCAGTATGGTACGGCGCATCATCCGAGGTATGATTTCAGAAGTTTATTCTTTGAGTTCTGACGCAGACGGCGTATGGCCTTTTCCTTGATTTGGCGCACACGTTCGCGAGTGAGATTGAATTCGTCGCCAATCTCCTCAAGCGTCATTTCCTGACGACCGATGCCGAAGAACATCTGTATGATGGCTTTCTCGCGCTCGGTAAGTGTGTCGAGGGCGCGGTCTATCTCACGCGCCAGACTCTCGTTCACCAATGTGCGGTCTGCCATGGGACTGTCATCGTTCACAAGCACGTCAAGCAGCGAGTTGTCCTCACCTTCCACGAAGGGGGCGTCAACGGAAATGTGACGACCGCTGACCTTCAGTGTGTCGCTGATTTTGTCAACGGGGATGTCCAGTTCCTCTGCCAGTTCATCGGGACTGGGACGGCGTTCGTTCTCCTGCTCGAACTTGCTGTAGGCCTTGCTGATTTTATTCAGTGAACCCACCTGATTCAGGGGTAAACGCACGATACGGCTCTGTTCGGCCAGAGCCTGCAGAATGCTTTGACGAATCCACCAAACAGCATACGAAATGAATTTGAAACCGCGTGTCTCGTCGAACTTCTCTGCGGCCTTGATAAGACCCAAGTTGCCTTCGTTGATAAGGTCGGGGAGCGAAAGACCTTGGTTCTGGTATTGCTTGGCTACGCTGACTACGAAGCGCAGATTGGCCTTCGTGAGCTTCTCCAAAGCGGCACGGTCGCCCTTGCGGATGCGCTGGGCCAGTTCCACCTCTTCTTCCACAACGATTAGGTCCTCGCGACCAATCTCCTGCAGGTATTTATCAAGCGACGCGCTTTCGCGATTCGTAATACTTTTGGTGATTTTTAATTGCTTCATACGGGTATGTGCATAATAAACGCCGCGAAAGTACAACTTTTTCACGACAATTCCAAACTTTTCTTCAAAAAAGTTAGGCCCGAAGCAACTGACTGCTCCCGGCCCAACCATCCATGCCAATAAAATATTCTCTAAAAATAGCGAGAAATTATTCGTTTAAGTCGATGAAGTATGATACCTTGCGACCGCTGGGCTTCAAGGCCTTTATCCACAGCTCACGGTCGGCTGAGCGGTTGGCTTCCTTCACGATTTCTTCCCAATCCTCCGTGGTTTCCAGCTTTTTGTTATTGACTTCCAAGAGGATGGTGCCCTTGCTGACTCCAGCGTCCATCATCTTGCCACGACGTATACCATTGACAGCCAGACCGTAGGATATGCTGAATGTCGATTTCTGCTCGTCGGTTACAGGCTTCAGGCTCACGCCAAGCTGGTCCATATCAACTTCGGTCATTACCTTTGTGTTGCCCTGTGCATTGCGCAGTGTCACACTGGTGCTCTTGGTCTTCTTGTTGCGCAGGTAGGTTATATTAACCTTGTCGCCAGGCTTGTGCTGGGCAATCTGCTCCTGTAATTCCGACATCTTTGTCACTTCCTTGTCGCCAATCTTTGTAATGACGTCGCCTTGCTCCAGATCTGCTTCTTCAGCGGCACTACCATCGGTCACCTTTGCGATGTAAACGCCCGTAACGGTGCCCAGTTCGGGAGTGTTACCCTTGGCTTTCTCAACGTCGATGTACTTGTCAACATCCTGTCCTTGAACACCAAGAATGGCTCGTTGTACTGTTCCGTAAACCTTGAGGTCGGCTACCACCTTGTTCATGATGGTAGTAGGGATGGCAAAACCGTAGCCTGCGTATGAACCTGTCTGGCTGTATATCATTGAATTGATACCCACCAGTTCGCCCTGCTCGTTTACAAGTGCGCCGCCCGAGTTGCCGGCATTGATGGCAGCATCCGTTTGAATGAAGCTCTCCACGCCATTGGCTCCAAGAGTACGGGCCTTGGCGCTGACGATACCAGCCGTAACAGTAGAAGTTAGATTGAAGGGGTTGCCGACTGCCAGTACCCACTGACCCAGCTTCAGATTGTCGCTGTTGCCAATCTTGATAGCAGGAAGTCCCTTGGCATCAATCTTCACCAGTGCGAGGTCTGTCGTTTCGTCAGTTCCGATGATGCGACCCTTGAATTCGCGACTGTCGTTGAGTTTTACGGTGATTTCGTCTGCCTGACCCACAACGTGGTTGTTAGTGACGATGTAGCCGTCTTGAGAAATTATGACACCGGAGCCGGCACCATGACGGTCGGGCTGCTTGTATTCGCGCTGCTGGGGCTGCTGACGACGCTGTCCAAAACCGAAGAAATCGCCGAAGAAATCCTCAAAGGGATCTTGCACCTGCACACGCTGAGTCTTGCCCTGAACCGTTACACTGATATATACCACGCTGTTGACAGCTTGCTCTGCCGCATTCGTCAGGTCAACGTATGCCGAAGGGGCTGCTGCAGGAGCCGTTGCCACTACGGGTTCTGGCATGGGCAATGTTTGTCCGCTCTTGTTGTTTACCACGGCGGCAGTCATCATGCTGCTGCCTAATACGAGGGCTACAGCCCCCATCCATGTCTTTGTCTTCTTGTCCATCTTATTTAATTTTACAATTATACAATTACAATTTCACAATTTAATTTCCTTTTTTGCTCTGTGCACTCTGTCTGCTCTGTGCTCTCTGTGAATCCTGACACAAAGTTAATGCAAAAGTTTCATCACCTGTCACACTGTCAGTTGTTTTTTAAGACGATTTAAGAGTCCGAGCCCACCTTTTCACATTCGTTAATACAAATTCGCCCATTTCCCCACCAATTTTCAATTTTCAATTTTCAATTTTCAATTTAAAGTATTACCTTTGTGCTCAAAGAAAGAAGAGAGCATGCCGGCTTGTCGCTGGTCACTTACGTAGTGGCGAGAGGAAAGTCCGGGCAACATAGGGCAATCCGCTTCCTAACGGGAAGAAGTCCGCGAGGGCTAGTAGATGCAGAAGAGAATGACAGCCCATTATGGGTGATGGTGAGAAGGTGGGGTAAGAGCCCACCAGGCGTATGGCGACATGCGTGCTGTGCATCCCGGATGTTGAAAGTTCATGTATACCGGCGTTTGAGGGCGGCCCGTCCGAGCTGGAGGGTAGAACGATAGAGGCCGACTGGTGACAGCGGCAGTAGATAAATGACAGGCGTCCGCCGCTTGCGGTGGAAACAGAACCCGGCTTACAGGCAAGCTCTCTTTTTATATAAAAGAAGACACATACGATATGATTAGTTTCAATCAAATAAAGCGGATGTTTGACCGCGATATTTGGCGCGTCAGCGACAGCAGACTGCCTTGGCAGCAGCGTCTGTGGGTGGGACTGGCGCGTCGTACTGTCATCACAGTCGATGGATTTCTGCAGAACAACCTTACCAGCTATGCCGCAGCACTCACTTACAGTTGCATGTTGGCTGCCGTACCAGTGTTGGCCATCATCTTCGCCATAGCTCGCGGCTTCAATTTCGGTTCTGTTATTGAGGAACAACTGCGACAGAATATCAGTCTCAGTCCCGATATTGCCGATACTATTTTCAATTTCATTGACTCTTATCTGGCACACACCCACAGCGGTATATTTCTGGGCTTCGGTCTTATCATGCTGCTTTACACGGTGGTGATGTTCACGTCAAACATTGAGACGGCATTCAATACTATTTGGCGCGTACGTTCGTCACGAAACATCTATCGTCGTACCATAAATTATGTGACAACATTCGTTATACTGCCCCTGCTCATCATCGTCACTAGCGGTTTCTCGGTATTCATGATTACACTCACGGGACTGTTTAGCGACTATGTGATTCTCAGTAGCACAATGGAATTCGTGATTCAGACAGCTCCGATAATGCTGTGGTGTATTGCCTTCGTGGTCCTCTACAAGATGATGCCGAATACCCATGTTCACTGGACAGCGGCCCTTGTTCCGGGCATCATTGCTGGTGCGTTGTTCCAATTGTTGCAGTATCTCTACATTCACTACCAGATAGTGCTTTCGAGCTACAACGCCATTTATGGAACGTTCGCTGCATTGCCAATGTTCATGCTGTGGCTCAACATTTCGTGGATAATATGTCTTGCCGGTGCACAGATGAGTTATGCCAATCAGAGTGTCGATGAGTATGCCTTTACCAAGGAGTCGCAGAATATGTCGCGTTGCGACCATGATTCTCTGTGCATACTCCTGCTTACAACCATCGGACACCGCTTTGCTGAGGGTATGCCTCCTCATTCCACACATACACTGGCGCATGAGACCGGTCTGCCACACTCTGTTGTTCAGGGGTTGCTCTACGAGCTTACTGCTGTCGGTCTGCTTAGTGAGGCCAACGATGAGACTGGTCTGCATCAGCACTATTTGCCCAAATTGGATATCCATCGCCTGACAATAAATATTATATTGCACCGCCTCGACAATCAAGGAAAGGGACGCATACCTTTGCAATGGTCGCAAAACAGTATCAATTGGAACGCCATTCGCCGTATGCGAGCAACACTTGCTGCAACGGACGGCGACAAATCGCTGGCTGAGTTGTGTTCGTAAAGAAATCGTTGAGATGAAACAGAATTTATTTTTTATGGCATTAGTTGCCATGTTGCTGTCTGCATGTAAAAACAGCACCGACGAGCCTCAACCCTCTGAGGGCGAGGGTCGTATCACATTCCAGGTTATAAACTATCAGCAATTCTCCTTCGACGACGAATCCACTCGTGCCTCCGTGTCGAATGTTGATCATCTTGATATGGCGATATACGATGCATCAACCAATGCTCTCGTCAACCACATCCATCAGGCAAAGGATGCTGATGGCTATGGCGCATTCTCCGCAACGTTGCCATATGGTACATACAAGGTCGTATTCCTTGGTTATAAAGGCTCACGCACGGCAAATGTAGATAATATAGCCGCAATTTCTTATCTGGATGACTATGTCCCTGATTTCTTTTCAAAGACTCTCGACATTACCATTGACAAGCCTGAAACAGACGCTCGCAATGTATCCCTGACTCGTCGTGTTGCCGCATTCAAGTTAGGGAGTAGGGGAGACAATCCGTCTAATTTAAGTTCGCTTACTATTGAATCTCAGGGTGGAAGCCACCATTTCAATGCATTAACGAATTGTGGAGCCCAGATGGAAAATCGTTCGTATAGGTTTGATGTCTCAGCAAAAGCTGGTAAGGATACGTTGTCAGTTACTGTGTTCACATTCCTTACTGATGCAGAGTCTACTATGAACTTCACGGCTACGGCTCGTGACGCAAACGAAAATATTCTTCGTCAGCGTACATTCACAAATGTTCCAATGTGTATTAGTCAACGAACACAATACAACGGATATTTCTTTGAGGAGGACAAGAGTGCTACAGGCTTCACCTTGTTACTTGAGGACGGAGACTTTACTAATGAACTCTATACATATTAATATAACACGCACGCGCGCATGAATACCTATTTATATATTTTGCTTGGCTGGTTGGCCTTTGATGTTGTGGTTTATGCATATATGTTCTATGATATGCATTCCGAGCAGATAGATATCAAAGGACGCTTTCATCGTATTGCCGAGGCAATAACGGAAGAGGAATGAAGTCGTGTCAGGCTCTCATCCTGTTATCTGCGTTAGGCTTACTGAATTCTTGTGAGAAGGTAGAGCTCAATCCAAACACCGATGGCGATAATGCTGTCGAGATAGTTGTTCCTACCAGTCTCGGTCAGGGTACACAATTGTCACCCTACACCGTTGCCCAAGTCTTGAAAGGCAAGGTGTCTGATGGTATTGCTCTTGATGCAAAACCTCACTGGTTTATAGGATACGTTGTAGGTAGTACATATACAAGTATGGATAATGCTGTCTTTGATGATGAAACAACCAATAAGTCTAATATTCTGATTTCAGATAATGCGTTTTGTGAGTCCTCTGATGAGTGCGTACCTGTAGACTTGAAGTCGGCTTCTTTACAAAAACTGTATAGCTTGGTCTATAATCCCGAACGTTTTCGTCAAGTACTTGTTTTAAGAGGACGATATGGTAAATATTTTAGGGCTAATGGTATTCGTGAGATAACTAATGCATATTGGCTATCTGGTATTAGTCTCGATAATTTAGATACTTCCCCCGAGGAGTGGAATGAAAAGGAAATAGGGTATTGAAAAAAATAAGAGCCGCAGTTGATGCCGCGGCTCTTATTTTTTTATACCAAGTACTTGTTACTTAACAATGACCTTGTTACCATTAACGATGTAGAGACCCTTGATAGCCTTCTGTACACGCTGTCCAGCAACGTTGTAGATAGCCTGCTGCTTCTCTACGTCAGCCTTGATGCCGTTAATTGCATTTTCTTCTTCTCCATTGCCTAAGTAGTAAAGCTTGAAGTTGTCGAATACAACCCAGTTGCCAGATACATAACCTTCAGCGTTGTCTTTGCGCAGACCAAAAGTCAATGCTTGGCCTTCAAGCAACGTTATGGAAACTTTGTTCCAATAAAGGTCACATTCTGCATATAAGTTGAAGCCCTTTTGTCCTGATGGAACGTAGAACTCTTCATAATCTTCGAATGCAACAGCAATTTCGTTGGAAGTACCATCATCTACCATGCCTGGGTCAAGTTCACCTTCGCTATCTTCGCGTTGGAACATGTTCTTAAGTACGGTTGTGCTATCAGCCTCTCCAGCCTGAGCGAACAGATATACGTCCTTACCAAAATTGGGATCGAGAGCGAGTGTGTCAGCCAGTTCCTTGGGTGAGTTGGCACCACGATTGAAGCCTTGTACCTCAATTACATAGTTACCTGCGGGCAGACCATTCAAAGTCTGTGAGATAGAGAATGTCTTGGTGTCATAGAACTCATAGACATGATGTTGATCGTCACTAAATGCACCAGCACCCTGGCCTTCATTCTTACCGCCTTCGCGTTCAATGGTCCAACCGTTAGCGTTGTTGGCAGCTTTTGCAGTAGCCTCATCGTCGAGGTCATACGCGCCGTTGGCAAGATATTCGGGATCTGTGAAGCTGTTGTTGTAGATGGCAGCTGTGATATCAACAGGGTTTTCAGCATCGGCAGTATTAATTGCAGGATATGCTACATAGTAAGCCCATTTGTTCTTGAGGTCGTCGATAATCTCTTGCATTCTTTCGTTGTTGGCAACCTTGTCGTTAACGGCAACGTCGGCATCAGAAAGAATTTGCGTGTAACCTGGCTCGTCGCTTTCTCCATATTCTTCACTCAGGTATGTGTAAATCAGAGTGGTATAGTACAGTACCTCAGCAAGGCTATCGGCCTCCTCTGCGTATGCAAATGCCTCTTCGTACAGTGACATTACTTCGCTCATGGCAGCCAAATCGGTCTTGTCGACAGCGTCGTGCGCATCTTTGGCGCCATTCAGGTAGTCAACGGCTGCTGTAACCTTCTCTACATTCTCATTCCCGTCGAGAATCTCGTCAGCCTGCTCTCTCATTCCTTCTAGAGCGTCTGCCATGTCATTTGCTTCCATTGCATTGTAGGCAAGTTCGAAGCCATACCATACAACCCAGCAGTTGCTTTCCATTACGTCAGCAGTAACACCAAAGGTAAGTTCACCCTTACCGCTTACTACGCTGGATACAGACTTCTGGACGAGTGCTGTGTAGTCTTTGTCGTTGAATATATCGTATGCAGCCTTCTGAGAGTTAGGAACATAGGTCGTTCCGCCTTCTTCGAGTGTTGCCCAACCATCAATTGCTTCGTCGGATTCCTTGGCAAGTACTGCAACATTGGTAAGACCAGTTTTGCTAAAGCCAGCAAATACGGAAGCTTCGGGAGTGTTGCCATCGTCGTAGTTTTCGTAGTTCGCTGCATTAGCGGCGTTGCGGAAGAATGCCTTAGTGGTGATGGTGTACTTACCTGCGGGCAGACCAGTCAATGTCTGGCTAACAGCAAACGGACTCTGGTTCCATACCTCGGCTGTTCCGTATTGAGTCTTGAAGTTGCTGGCATCGCCATAGCTCCACTCCTTGTCGGGAACATTGCTACCCTGCTGTACTGTAGTGCTATAAGTGTAGTTCAACTTGAAGAGTGGCGTGATGTCGAGGTCCTTTGCCAACTTCTCTCCAGAAGCAATGGCTGCGTCCCAAGCCTTCTGTACACCTTCCTTAATAATGGTGGGCAGGGAAGCGATGGTCTCGTTAATCTGCGCAGTAGTCCAATTGGAGGCAGTCAGTGCAGTAGTAACTTCATCGAGCATAGTGCTCAGTTGGGCACTCAGTGCAGCATAGGAATCGGCTGTGTACTTATCGGTGGCAGGAATAAGTTCGTCGGTGCGGAAGGCGTTGAGATCTTTGTAAGCCTGAATACTTGCGTTGACGTCTGCCAGCATGTTCTTAATGGCGTTTGTTGCAGCCTTGTTGGCGTCTGTGTCTTCGCTCTTAGCATCAACCAATGCCTGTCCGTCATTCAGTACGCTGGTGAACTGGCTCTTCAGGTCAACATTGAACTGCTCTTCAAGCAATTTCTTACCTCCGTTAACCTGAGAAGTCAGACCCAACAGTGAAGCATTGATGCCTGTACCTACATAAATCAGTGAGAAACCATCTATAAATAAGTGAGGTTGTAAATTTGAACCAGCATTATCTTGATCATTTTTTGCTTTATATGCTTGGTATCCTACTGTAAAGTAACCAGTCGTTTCATCTTCTAATGTGAACTGTACTATATCAGTTGTCCATTCGCCTACTGGAAACTTTCTAGTTTCTCCCAAATACTTAGTGCCATTGTTTGAGACGAAACCAATCAAATTTTCTGTAACAGTAAGTGTTCCACCTGCATTATAGTAGGAAATGGTTATGGTGTATTTACCTTTTGGTAAAGATACATCCTGCTTGTATTGTGCAACAGCACCCCATGAACTTACGATGCCAAGAACATTGCCTTCGGTGCTACCATTTGACATTTCAGTTGGTACAATGAAGTTCTTATTACCAAGAAATGCATTACTGCCTAATGCATATACACCAGCTGCAGGACCATTGTTTTTAGTATTCTGTGTCCATCCGGGCACATCGAGCATACTATAATTAGTTGTGGCAATACCGTTCTTCTCGCAGTCGTAGTCGTAAGTGCAGATACCGCCTTCGACAGGTGTACCTTCAGAGAAGTGGGGATTTTGGATGAAGAATTCGCTAAGGTCGGTCAAACCAGCTTGGTTGCGTTCCTTTTGTGCCTCTATTGCAGCCAGAACCTCTTCGAGTGTTGCGTTGGGATTGTTGTAAATATTCTGTGCAGGGGTGGTGTCAACATTATAAGACTCACCTTCTTCGATAGCTGCAAGTAGCTTTTCCTTGGCCTTGTCTATTTCTACTTGAATGAGGTAGTTGGGGTCAATCTGATACAGTTCCACAGCATCGATAAAGAGGTGAGGAGCGCTACCAGAACCAGAGTTAAATGCATAACCTAATTGCACGTTGCCAGTGGTTGCTGCTGCCAACTGGAAGAAAATGGTGTCGTTAGTCCATGTGGTAGCTGGATATGTTGTCTTTGATGACACATAGCTCTTGTCGGCAGTTGCAAATCCCATGTTGTTCTTTGTCAATGTACCAGTACCAGCGCCGTTAAATACTTTTACAATAAGCATATAGTCGCCAGCGGGCAGGCTAACCTCTTGGGTGTATTTGATGTCTGAGCCCCATACAGCTACCATACCAAGAACGTTGTCGCTAGTACAATCGGGACTGTCACTGTCGTATGGAGGAAGATAGTCGCCGCCTAGACCTGCATTCGAGTCTTCATTTCCACCAGTCCGGTAGGCAAAGATACCTGCAGCCTTTGCATTAGCACCGTCTTCGCGAGCAGGGTCACTGCCGGTGTTCATCACTTTGATGTTGTCGGAAGGGTAGTTGGCTGTCCAGCCTTCAATAGGCTGCATACCGAAGAGACCTTCTCCGTCGCTACCTGCCCCATTATCCGGCATGTCGTAGTCGTAGGTGTTGATTGTTGTCGTAACGGGGTCACCCTGACTGAAATCAGCATTCTGCAACTCAACTTTCTTGATGATGGACGGCGTGTTCTGTGCATTGACTGCCAGAACGAACATCCCTGCTACCAGGGAAAAGAGTAGACGTTTTTTCATCGTTTCTGTTAGTTTTTGGTTAATAAGATTGGTTTAATAAATATAGTTTCTTAAAAATGCCACCACGAGCTCTTCTTTTTGTGTTCGTGGTTATGACCTTCGCTGAGGAGTATTTCCTCATACGTGCGGTTTTCAGTAATTATTTCATAGATGGTTCCCCAATCGGGTAATCCTCCCACATTGCGGTCGTCGATAAAGATATCCACCTTCGGCTTACGCGCGTAGTTCTTTCCATCTCGCTCGTCACCTTGGAATACCTGATTGATACCATAGAACTCTACGCCGCGTTTGCGACACCATTCTATGGCTGCATCAAGGGCGCGCCCACTACGTACTGTCCAAAGAATGAGTTGATGTCCCTTTTCGGCAAGCATCTTCAGTGTTGCTGTGGCAAATGGCATCTCGCTACCAATGTCGGGGTAACAATCCTTAACTATTGTGCCATCGAAATCTACTGCGATAATCATTCGGTTTTACGGTTTTACGGTTATTTGGCATAGCTGACGGAACGCACTTCGCGGATGACGGTTATCTTTACCTGTCCGGGATATGTCATCTCGTTCTGAATCTTGGTTGCAATCTCGTCAGAGAGTTTCGTTGTTTCCTGGTCGCTAATCTGGTCGGCGCCAACGATTACACGCAGCTCACGACCAGCCTGTATGGCGTATGTCTTGGTAACACCAGCGTATGACATGGCAATGTTCTCAAGGTCTTTCAAACGCTTGATGTAGGCTTCGGCAATCTCACGACGTGCTCCAGGACGTGCACCGCTGATGGCATCGCATACCTGAACAATAGGAGCAATCAATGTCTCCATCTCCATCTCCTCGTGGTGAGCACCGATGGCGTTACATATATCGGGCTTCTCCTTGTATTGTTCTGCTAGCTTAGCACCATAGAGTGCGTGTGGTGTTTCGGGGTCTTCGTCGGGCACTTTACCGATATCATGGAGCAGACCAGCACGTTTTGCCTTCTTGGGATTCAAACCAAGTTCGGCTGCCATTACTGCACACAGGTTGGCGGTTTCGCGAGAGTGCATCAACAAGTTCTGTCCGTATGATGAACGGTACTTCATCTTACCAATTAGACGCAGCAGTTCGGGGTGCAGACCATGTACGCCGAGGTCGATGGCTGTACGTTTGCCGGTTTCCATGATTTCCTCGTCGATTTGCTTTTTCACTTTTGCCACAACTTCCTCGATACGGGCGGGATGGATACGGCCGTCGGCAACAAGCTGATGGAGTGACAGACGGGCAATCTCGCGGCGTACGGGGTCGAAACCGCTGATGACAATTGCTTCAGGAGTATCGTCAACCACAATTTCTGTACCTGTGGCAGCTTCGAGTGCACGTATGTTGCGGCCCTCACGGCCAATGACGCGCCCCTTAATATCATCGTTGTCGAGGTGGAATACTGTCACGCTGTTTTCTACAGCGGTTTCTGTTGCAACTCGTTGGATGGTCTGTATGACGATACGCTTGGCCTCTTTGTTGGCTGTCATCTTTGCATCGTCCATAATGTCATTGATGTATGCCTGTGCCTGAGTCTTAGCTTCTTCCTTCAGACTTTCTACAAGGCGCTCGCGGGCTTCCTCAACGCTCAGCCCAGACACTTCTTCCAAACGTGTGCGTTCTTGCTCAACCAAGCTGTCCATACGCTGTTGGAGCTCCTGTTCGCGGTTCTCGAGAGCTGCCTGTTGGTTTTCTACTCTCTGTCGCGATGCTTCCAGTTCCTGCTTCTTGCGATTCAGTTCATCCTGACGCTGGTTGAGGCTCTGTTCGCGCTGCTTGATGCGATTCTCGCCTTGCTGTATCTGTTGATTGCGCTGCTGTACTTCCTTTTCCAGCTCGGCCTTCTTGTTGAGGAACTTTTCCTTAACTTCCAAAAGCTTCTTCTGCTTAATTACTTCCGCCTCTCTTTCGGCTTGTTCACGGGCTCTGGTTTCCATGCCCTTCATCTTTGCCGGCAGTAATGCTCTGAAGAAGTATATTACCCATGCGGCAATGATGACAAGAGCAATGATTACGGCAATTATTATCTGTACCATAGATGTTTGTTAGAGTTTGAATATATATGTATGATTTTTTCTATTTCAGTGCTTCTTCCACTTCGGCAAGTAGTTCCGAGAGGGGCTTTTGCAATGGTGTTGCATCAACGGTGGTCTCGACGCGTTTCAGTCGTACTGCAATGTCAAGAGCCATCATCAGCAGATACATTTCGTTGCCCTGATTCGGATATTTGGAAGCATAGTAGTTGAATCGGCCGTTTATGAGTTTTTCCGCTTCGCGGTATATGTACTCATCGCTGCGCTCAATTTGCATTGGAAGCACACGCGTACCGAATTTAAGTCGTATTTGTAGGGGGTCGTTTAATGCCATCTTTTTGAAATGTCAAATGTTAAATGTAAAGTGGATTAACCTTTCAGCAGAGCGATGCATTTATCCACCTCTCGAATGAGGCGATTAAGCCTTTGGCGCGCATTGCGTGTGTCTGTATCGCTAAGTTCGAGCATACGCGCTACTTTGAGCGTTGAGTAGTGCTGTGCAATATCATCGCGCTCGGTAGCTATTCGGCTCACTTGCTGCTCGCGGTCTGCAAGCTGGCTTTTGAGGCTCTCTATTTCGTCGCGTAGAGCCTTGTCGTGCAGGATGAGTTGTCGAACTCTTGTTTCCAGCATCCGGAGTGTATCTTCTGCTTGATTTGCCATTGTTTACTGTTTAGGCCATTGTCGTCACAAATGTAGTGAATTCTTTGGTTTTGACCAAATTATTTACAGCGTTTTTGGACTTGTTTATGCCTTTTCGTCTTCTATTTTGTTGCGAGGCTCCTTCTTGGCGAGCATGAGGATGGTGTGGGCAAACTCTACAATCCACGTCTCGCTGTATCCCAGTGTTCCCTGTGCTTTACGTATTGCAGCAACACTGCGTCGCATGGCATCGTCTTTCCACGAATTTGATGTCAGAACCTCGTGTACGGTCTTTTCCGTCATCTGGCGCAGGGCTTTGTGGAAGAACGAAGGCAAACGTAGCTTCCATTGCATCAGTTGCCCCATGCTCATCATCAGATTTTGTGAAAAGTCTTGGAAAACAAGGAAGTAGGTCTGTACTTCTTGGGGTGTGCGGCAACGTTTCTTAATACTTTCGTCAATCTCTGCAAAGAAGCTGTCGGACATGCCGTACATCTCGCTCATCATTTTCTGGGCACGTTTCTTTTCGCCCACTCCGAGTTTGTTGTTCACTGTTGGCACTTTCAGCGTCTGCTTGAAGACACGCAGGTCGGGAAATGCCGCCAAATTGCTAATGCCCAGGCGGGCTGCCATTGATGCCTGGTAATATACACGTACTAACGTCATGAAGTCTTCCATGCCGCCAATACGCATCTGTTCGGCTTCTTTACGACCGAAAATCTTGTTCAATATCGACATTGTTTTCTATGTTATTTGTTGTTTGTTCTTGGGTTGATGGGTCTAATGGGATCGAGGGGGCTACGATGGAGCCAGTGTCGTATGTTGCTGTGATTGTCAAGGGGATGTCACCACGCAGCAGGTTGATAAGTTGTGGCATGCGTGCTATGAAGCTATCTTTGTTATCTACGCGGAATGTAAGGGCATCGTATTCGTATCCGTCATCGCGACGGCGTATGCTTGTTACGATGGCGGGGCCTGCGCTGCGTCGTTTTACGATTACGGCCATTACGATGTATATTATGGGAAATACTGTCAGCAGGAAGAAAAAGCTGATAAGTATCTCTATTATGCGCCCAAATGCGCGGTGAAACTCTATTTTAGTCATCTTGTTTTGGTAAATATCGCGCAAAGATAATCATAAAATGGCAGTATAGCAAACTTTTGCGCGTATAATTAATAATGTATATACGAATTAAAAAGTTTTTTATCATTAAATTGTAACTTTTTGTAAGATTTTTTGGCGGTTTGCTAACAAATTGTTACCTTTGCAATCGAAAAGGTAAAAGATTGACACTTTTAATATTTAGTTTTTTATGGACGCAAAGAAAGTTTTGGACGACTTGAAACGTCGTTTCCCCAACGAGCCTGAGTATCATCAGGCAGTGGAAGAAGTGCTTGGTACTATTGAAGAAGAGTACAACAAACACCCCGAGTTTGACAAGGTAAACCTGATTGAGCGCTTATGCATTCCCGATCGCGTTTATCAGTTCCGTGTTACATGGATGGACGACAAGGGTCAAATCCAGACCAACATGGGTTATCGCATTCAGCACAACAATGCCATTGGTCCGTACAAGGGCGGTATCCGTTTTCACTCAAGTGTGAACTTGGGTATTTTGAAGTTCCTGGCCTTCGAGCAGACCTTCAAGAACTCATTGACAACACTGCCTATGGGTGGTGGTAAGGGCGGTTCCGACTTCAGCCCCCGTGGTAAGTCAAATGCTGAGGTTATGCGTTTCTGTCAGGCATTCATGCTTGAGTTGACTCGTCACATCGGTCCCAACATCGACGTTCCCGCTGGTGACATTGGTGTAGGTGGTCGCGAGGTTGGTTATATGTTCGGTATGTATAAGAAGCTGACACGCGACTTCAGCGGCGTTCTCACAGGTAAGGGTCTGGAGTTCGGTGGTTCGCTGATTCGTCCCGAGGCTACTGGTTATGGTACCGTTTACTTCCTGCGTGCAATGCTGAAGACTAAGGGCGACAGCGTAGAAGGTAAGAAGGTCCTCATCTCTGGTGCTGGTAACGTTGCCCAGTACGCTGCCGAGAAGGTGCTGCAGTTGGGTGGTAAGGTGATGACCATGAGTGACTCAGATGGTTATATCTACGATCCAGACGGCATCGATCGCGAGAAACTCGATTATATTATGGAACTGAAGAACATCTATCGTGGACGTATCCGCGAGTATGTTGACCAGTATCCAAAGGCAAAGTACGTTGGCGATGGTGCAAAGCCTTGGTTCGAGAAGGCAGACATTGCCCTGCCTTGCGCTACTCAGAACGAGTTGAACGAGGAGCAGGCAAAGGCTCTGGTTGCCAATGGCGTTATTGCTGTTGCTGAAGGTGCCAACATGCCCTCTACTCCCGGTGCTATCCGCGTATTCCAGGAAGCTAAGATTCTGTACTCTCCCGGTAAGGCCAGCAATGCAGGTGGCGTATCTGTAAGTGGTCTGGAGATGTCTCAGAACTCTGAGCGTCTGAGCTGGAGTGCCGAAGAGGTTGACGCTAAGCTTCTCTGGATTATGGAGAACATCCACGAGAACTGCGTTAAATATGGTAAGGAAGCCGATGGCTATGTCAACTATGTGAAGGGCGCAAATGTTGCCGGCTTCATGAAGGTTGCCAAAGCTATGATGGCTCAGGGCATCGTATAGTAATAGTTGCTTTATAATGTGTGTGAAGGGCGGAGCCTCTAATTTGAGGCTTCGCTCTTTTGTTTTATCAGATATAATTGTTAACTTTGTTGCGCTAAACGCGTCAATACATTGTTAATATTATGAAAAGCAATACCATAATCCTTTTGGCCTTAGTGTTTTGTCTGGGCGTATCGGCTCAGCAGTTGCCATATCAGAATCCTAATCTTAGTGCCCGTGAGCGGGCTCGTGATTTGTGTGGTCGTTTGACTTTGGAAGAAAAAGCGCAACTGATGCTTGACGAAAGCCCTGCAATTCCTCGTCTCGGAATTAAGAAATTCTATTGGTGGAGCGAGGCCCTTCATGGAGCTGCAAATCAAGGCAACGTTACGGTCTTTCCAGAACCTGTAGGTATGGCTGCATCGTGGAATCCCGAATTGCTCTATCATGTTTTCGATATCGCCAGCACAGAAATGCGTGCACAATATCACAAACGTATTGGTAGTGGCGGTGAGGACGAGAAGTTCCATAGTCTGAGCGTATGGACGCCGAATGTCAATATATTCCGCGACCCACGATGGGGAAGAGGTCAGGAGACTTATGGCGAAGACCCATATCTTACGGGTGTTATGGGTGCTGCTGTTGTTAGAGGATTGCAAGGGCCAGAGGATGCAAAATACCGTAAGTTGTGGGCATGTGCCAAGCACTATGCCGTGCACAGCGGACCCGAATACACCCGTCATACTGCAAATCTCAATAATGTATCCCTTCGTGATCTTCAGGAAACTTATCTGCCAGCCTTCAAGGTGCTTGTGCAGGATGCCAAGGTTCGCGAGGTTATGTGTGCCTATCAGCGTCTTGACGATGAACCCTGTTGTGGCAATAGCCGATTGTTGCAGCAGATTCTTCGCGATGAATGGGGCTTCCAGTATCTTGTCGTCAGCGATTGTGGCGCGGTAAGTGATTTCCATCAGAATCACAAGACATCGAGTGATGCGGTACATGCAGCTGCCGTAGGAACTGTTGCAGGCACAGACGTGGAGTGCGGTTGGGGATATGTCTATCGCAGTATTCCCGAGGCAGTAAAGCGCGGCTTTATAACAGAGGCTGAGGTGGATAAACATGTTCTTCGTCTTCTGGAGGGACGTTTCGACCTTGGAGAGATGGATGACCCATCACTCGTCGAGTGGTCGAAGATTCCATATAGCGTGATGTCATCACCCGCGCATCAGAAGACGGCACTCGATATGGCGCGTCAGAGTATTGTTCTGCTCCAGAACAAGAATAACATACTGCCTTTGAAGGCAAATAAGGAGCGCATAGCAGTTATTGGTCCCAATGCTCACAATGTGGCAATGATGTGGGGTAACTACAATGGTGTGCCCAATCATACCACAACCATTCTCGATGGAATACGCGCCCGTCAGAAGAAAGTCCTTTATCTGCCTGGCTGTGATTTGGTTGATGATAAGGTTATGGATGGTCTGATGGATAAGGAGTGTCAGATGGCTGGTAAGAAAGGCTTGCGTGGTACATTCTGGAACAACACGGAAATGAAGGGTAATCCCGTATCTGTTCAGTATTTCACGGCTCCAATGGCGGTTACTACGGCCGGTTTCCACAATTTTGCCCCGAATGTCAATATTACCGACTTCTCAGGACGTTACGAGACTGTGTTCACTCCTAAGACCGCTGGTGAATACGTAGTCAATGTGGAGGGTACGGGGCATTTCGAGGTGTACGTCGATGGTGTTGAGAAGCAAAAACAGCACACTTGGCGCACAACTGCCACTCGCACTGCCATTCAGGCAGAAGCGGGAAGGTCATATAACATAGAAATCCGATACCAGTTTGTTCCCACTTGGGGCGCTGACCTAAAGATAAACGTGGCAAAAGAAGAGAAAATCAATTATCAGACACTTATCGACCAGCTCAAGGGTATCAATACGGTTGTGTTTGTAGGTGGAATTTCACCAGCTCTCGAAGGCGAGGAGATGCCGGTTAATGTTGAGGGCTTCAAGGGGGGCGACCGTACAAACATTGAGTTGCCTCGCGTTCAGCGGGAATTCCTTCACGCCTTAAAGCAGGCAGGAAAGCACATTGTCTTCGTCAACTGTTCAGGCTCTGCTATTGCATTGCAGCCGGAAACGGAAACTTGTGACGCTATCGTTCAGGCTTGGTATGCAGGTCAGGAGGGCGGCACAGCCATTGCTGAAATACTGTTTGGTATCACGAATCCCAGTGGTAAACTGCCAGTTACTTTCTATAAGAACAGCGAACAGTTGCCCGACTACGAGGATTACTCGATGAAGGGACGTACCTATCGTTACTTCTCAGATGCTTTGTTCCCGTTTGGATATGGTCTTAGCTATACCAATTTTGAGGTCGGAGAAGCCAAGCTTGAAAATGATAAATTCGACTGCACGCTGACTGTTCCCGTGTCTAACAAGGGCAAGCGCGATGGTACAGAGGTGCTGCAGCTTTACATTCGCAATCTCGAGGATGCAGAAGGACCGCTACGTTCACTTCGTGCTTTCAAGCGTGTTGATGTTAAGGCCGGGCAGACGGTTGATGTTAAATTGAATCTGGATGCTCGTTCATTCGAATTCTTCGATCCCAATAGCAATGCTATGTGCACTCGTCCTGGTCGTTACGAATTGCTCTATGGTACCAGTTCTGACCCCAAGGACCTGCGTACTCTACCACTGACTATTAAATAATACATAATTATATATGGAAAACAAGAAAGAACTGATATTGCTGCGTATCACGGGTGAGGATCGTCCGGGTTTGACAGCCAGCTTTATGGAAATCTTGGCACGCTACGATGCCGATGTAATGGATATCGGTCAGGCCGACATACATAATACATTGTCGCTTGGCATTATGATATATGTAGATGAGGCCAATTCCGGTCAGGTAATGAAACATGTATTGTTCAAGGCCAGCGAGCTTGGTGTTACAGTCCATTTCGCCCCTGTCAGCGAGAAGGAATACAACGCTTGGGTGGGCCGTCAAGGCAAGAACCGTGCCATACTGACTGTCCTTGGACGTCGCTTGGAGGCTCGTCAGATAGAGGCTGTAACGAAGATTATCGCCAATCAAGGATTGAATATCGACTCTATCCGTCGTCTAACAGGTCGTCCCCCTCTTCATGAGGATAAGGATTCTGCTAAGGCATGTATCGAATTCTCAGTCCGCGGCACTCCCAACGACAAGGCCCAGCTTCACGAACAGTTGATGCGCCTGTCGTCGGAGATGGAGGTTGATTTTTCATATCAGAAGGATGATATGTACCGCCGTATGCGCCGTCTTATTTGCTTCGATATGGATTCTACGCTCATTCAGACGGAGTGCATCGATGAACTGGCAGAGCGTAACGGTGTGGGCGCAGAAGTACGTGCAATTACCGAGAGCGCAATGCGTGGCGAGATTGATTTCAAGGAGAGCTTCACCCGTCGTGTCGCTCTTTTGAAGGGTCTCGATATCAGTGTTATGCAGGACATTGCCGAGCATTTGCCTATGACAGAGGGCGTTGAACGCTTGATGATGGTTCTGAAGCGATATGGCTACAAGATTGCTCTGCTTTCAGGTGGATTCACCTTCTTTGGCGAATACCTTCAGAAGAAACTTGGCATAGATTATGTTTATGCTAATGAGCTGGAGGTTGGCGAGGACAATAAACTGACAGGTCGCTATGTGGGCGATATTGTCGATGGTCATCGCAAGGCCGAACTGTTGCGCTTGATTGCTCAAGTAGAGAAGGTTGATTTGGAACAGACTATCGCTGTTGGTGATGGAGCCAACGACCTGCCTATGCTTTCACTCGCAGGATTAGGAATTGCGTTCCATGCTAAGCCGCGTGTCGTTGCTAACGCCCGTCAGAGCATCAATACAATAGGCATCGATGGCGTTCTTTACTTCCTCGGCTTCAAGGATTCCTACCTCCATATGTAACTTCTCACCTCTCACTTCTCACTTCATCAGGATTCCCCACACAGCAATAATGTGGCAGACGGAGCCTGCGAGGACGAAGAAGTGAAATACGGAGTGCAGGTAGGGGCGTTCGTGCAGGGTGTAGAATAGTGCACCTGTGATGTAGCATACGCCTTCGGCAACTATCCATGCAAAACTTTCTGGAATAACTTCCAGCAAGGGTTTCAGTGCAACGAGACACGACAGTCCCATAACAACGAAACATATAGTCTCGAGGTTGCTGTGTTCTTTCAGTTTGACAAAACTCATCACAGTACCCACGATAGCACACGTCCAAACGAAGGCGAACAAAGCCCATCCCCAAGCTCCTTGCTGACGCAGGGCAATAAGTGTGATGGGGGAGTATGAACCTGCTATGTGCCAGTAGATTGCTGCGTGGTCAAACTTGCGCAGAACCTCTTTCGCTTTACATTGCGAAGGTAAAGCGTGATATATGGTTGAGGCAATGTACGACGAAAGCATCCCGAACAGGTAGAGCCAGATGCCGAATTCTGCCCATCCGTCGCCCTGACGATATACCCACCATAGGAACAGCACGCCCATGACGAGTCCCAGCAAGATGCCGGCCCCATGTGATGAAGAATTAATGATTTCTTCTTTCTTTGTATAATTGATAGCCATCTTTTTACCTTAAAATCGCAGCAAAGGTACGATATTTTATTTACTTTTTTAAGTTTTTGTATCAATTATACGATATTATGTGTAATTTTGCAGTGATAATTGAAAGAAATGGTTATATGAAAAGAAAACTTTTGTTACTGATATTGTGTTTAGCACCTTGTTGGGTTTGTGCTGAAGCTGAGCAGGTTAGCGATTTGCAGCAGCAGGCTGAGGCTGACATAAAGAAGGGCAATCCTGTAGGTGCCCGTTACCTTTATATTAAGGCTTACAAGGACTATGCAGCAAAGAAACAGACCAAAGAAGCTGTGGAATGCGGTGTGAAGGCAACCGACCTGTATTGTAGGGACAATATGTATAAAGAGGCTTTCGAAATGTTACGCGATGTTGAATATACGATTTCCGGTGTCAGCGATAAGGCTGAGCGTGCGGCTCTCTATTATCAGACTTCGTTGCAGAGGATGAAGATGTATTCTAATATCCACAGACCTGCCAACGCCAAAGAGCAGCTTGATGCTATGGAGCGTCAGGCTAAGGCATCTGGTAATGATGCGGTAATTAATGACATGCTATATAATAAGACTATTTATTACTATTCTGTTGGTCAGACTCAGAAGGGAAATGAAGCTTTTAAAGAGATGACTGACCGTATGACTGCTCAGAAAGAGTTCGGCAGGGTAGAGGATGTATATAAGACTCTGATTAACAACGGACGTCGTTCGGGTAATGCAGGTCTCGTGGATCAGTCGTATAAGAGTTATGTGGCTTGGAAGGACTCTGTAGCTCAGTTGCAGAGGACAGCTGAAACAGATTCCCTGAAGAACAGGATTGCTGAAGGCGAAGAAGGTATTGAACAGCGTGACAAATCATTGTCGCGTCGTCGTGCTGCCATTGTAGCACTGGGTGTCGTGGCTATCGCACTCGCTGTCGTGCTGGTGCTCGCAGTCATTGCTCTCTTGCGTTCCATCGCGGTCACTCGCCGTTTGAAGCAAAAGGTACGCATAGCTAATGAGAATATTGCAATAAAGGCCCATTTCATCGGAAATATCTCTGCTCAGCTTGCTCCCACATTGCAGAAGTTGGATAATAGTAGTCCAGAGGTAGTAGCCCTGAAGAACTTTACAAACCACATTCAGACGTTGTCAGAACTGGAAAGCAATCCAGAAGAACAACTTGAATACGAAGAAGTGCAGATTCAGCCTTTCTGCGATGAAATGGTTGAAAAAGTTCGTCCTAATGTAAAGTTGGGTGTGAACCTAAAGGTTGATGCTCCCAAGGTGCGCGTTAATATGAATAAAGAATATGTGTCGCACATACTTCACCACTTGCTCTCAAACGCTGCTTATTATGCTTCCGATGGCGGTAGCATCTGGCTCGATTTCAAGATGCGCGGTCCCCACAGTTGCCAGTTCATTGTTTCAAACACCGGCCAGTATATACCCGAGGATAAACAAGAGGATGTCTTTAAGCCCTTCGTTGAAGTGCGCGACCTCACCGAAGGCGATGGTCTTGGTCTTCCCATCTGCCGTCAAATGGCAATGAATATGAACGGCGAGCTCACTATCGACCCATCCTTCACCAAGGGCACTCGCTTCATCCTCAGCCTCCACTCATAGATGTAATGAAAGAGGTTATATTAACCTAAGCGAACAAGTTAATATTATCTATGCCTATAGGTTAATATTATCTATGCCTATAGGTTAATATTATCTATGCCTATAGGTTAATATTATCTATGGTGCTAGATTGTAGAAGTAGAATCATTTAGTCAGAAGAAGCGACGCATCCGATTGGGTGCGTCGCTTCTTGTATGAGTAGTATGGTCAGCTGTTACGGCTGACCATACTCTTTCTTAATCCTCCCAGTTCTCCTGCGTCTTGCGAACGTAGGTCTTGTAGCGGAGCTGAGCCATGCGCTGAGCTTCAGCGAAGAGTTCCTCGGCCTCGTTGGGGTAAGCCTTCTTGACGGAGAGGTAACGAACCTCGCCAAGCAGGAAGTCGTGGAAGTTCTCCCAATTTGGCTCCTTAGAGTCGAGAGAGAATGGGTTCTTGCCTTCCTCAGCCAGAGCTGGGTTGAAACGCCACAGATGCCAGTAACCGCATTCAACAGCCTTCTTTTCTTCGGCCTGGCTCTTACCCATACCGCCCTTGGCCTTCAGACCGTGGTTGATACAAGGAGCGTAGGCGATGATGATTGAAGGTCCGTGCCAAGCTTCAGCCTCGCGGATAGCCTTGAGGGTCTGTGCGTGGTCGGCGCCCATAGCAATCTGAGCTACATATACATAACCGTAGGTGGTAGCAATCATACCCAGATCCTTCTTGCGGATGCGCTTACCCTGAGCTGCGAACTGAGCGATAGCACCAAGAGGAGTAGCCTTAGAAGCCTGACCGCCGGTGTTAGAGTAAACCTCAGTATCGAGCACGAGAATGTTAACGTCCTCACCGCTGGCAATTACGTGGTCGAGACCACCGTAACCGATGTCGTAAGAAGCACCGTCGCCACCGATAATCCACTGTGAACGCTTAACCAGATAGTGATCCAGAGTCTGGAGCTCCTTGCAAACGGGGCAGCCCTTAGCCGCGCTCTCAGCGATGCAAGCACGAAGCTTTGGAGCAATCTCCTTGGTCTTGTCAGCATCGTCCTTATTTGCAATCCATTCAGCAGCCAGAGCCTTGTACTCATCGCTGGCATTGCCGTCAATCATCTCCTGCAGCAGCTTAGCTACGCGCTCCTTCATCTTCTTGTTACCAAGAGCCATACCCAGACCGAACTCGCAGAAGTCCTCGAACAGTGAGTTGGTAGAAGGAATAGAAGCAGAGTAGATAGAAGAACAACCAGTAGCGTTGGCAATCATCTGGCGGTCACCGTACAACTGAGAAATCAACTTAACGTATGGAGTCTCACCGCAACCAGAGCAAGCGCCAGAGAACTCGAACAGAGGCTGAGCGAACTGAGAGTTCTTCACATTGCTCTTGATGTCAACAAGATTCTGCTTAGAAGGAACCTTCACGAGCTTATCCCAATCGGCAGCCATCTTCTTCATGTCGGCAGCATCAGGATTGAATGGAACCATCGTGAGGGCCTTACCCAGCTTAGGATTACCCGGGCAGATATCGGCGCAGTTGCCGCAACCCAGACAGTCGAGAACAGAAGGCTCGATTACGAAGTGCATGCCCTTCATAGCTGCAGGCGCCTTCATCTCTATGCTGTCAATTTCGAAGCCAGCCAACTCATCGTCGGTCAATACGAACGGACGGATGGCTGCATGAGGACAAATGTAAGCACACTGGTTACACTGGATACAGTTGTCTTTATTCCAAGCTGGAACGAAAGCCTCAACACCACGCTTCTCGTAAGCGGCTGTGCCAACTTCCCAAGAACCGTCGACTGTGTTGTGCTTAACGAAGTCAGAAACCTTCAGCAGGTCGCCGGCCTGAGCATTGATAGGACGTACCAGTTCCTTAACGAATGCGGGAGCGTTATCAACTTTCTCCGCATCGTCGGGCAGGTTAGCCCACTCGGGCTTAACAGTCAGCTGAACGTATTCGCCACCACGATCAATAGCAGCATAGTTCTTATCAACAACGTCCTGACCCTTAGCACCGTAGGACTTCAGGGCAGCAGCCTTCATCTTCTCAACAGCGAGCTCTACTGGAATTACGCCGGTGATACGGAAGAATGCGCTCTGCAGGATGGTGTTGGTGCGGTTGCCCAGACCAATCTCCTGAGCAATCTTGGTGGCGTTGATAGTGTAAACAGTAATGTTGTTCTGTGCGAAATAACGCTTTACTTTGTTGGGCATGAACTTCTCCAGCTCGTCGGCATCGAAGATGGTGTTCAGCAGGAACTGACCGTTCTTCTGCAAACCGCGAGTTACGTCGTACATGTGCAGGTAAGCCTGAACATGACAAGCTACGAAGTTAGGTGTAGTTACCAGGTAGGTAGAGCGGATAGGTGTATCACCGAAACGCAAGTGAGAGCAGGTGAAGCCTCCCGATTTCTTAGAGTCGTAAGAGAAGTAAGCCTGGCAGTACTTGTTGGTGTTGTCACCAATAATCTTAACTGAGTTCTTGTTAGCACCAACGGTACCATCAGCACCCAGACCATAGAACTTAGCCTGGAACATGCCAGCGCCGCCCAGAGCGATTTCCTCAACCTCAGGCAGTGAGGTGAAGGTAACGTCGTCTACGATACCAACAGTGAAGTGGTTCTTTGGCTCGGGCATAGCGAGGTTGTTGAACACGCTGATGATTTGAGCAGGGGTTGTGTCGCGGCTACCAAGACCGTAGCGACCACCAACGATAACGGGACGATCCTGAACATCGAAGAAGGCATCCTTGACATCAAGGTACAGAGGCTCGCCATTTGCGCCTGGCTCCTTAGTGCGGTCAAGAACAGCAATCTTCTTGACAGTCTTAGGAACAGCTGCCAGCAGATGCTTAACAGAGAATGGACGATACAGGTGAACAGAAATCATACCAACCTTCTGACCGTTAGCGTTCAGATAGTCAATAGCCTCGCGGGCTGCATCGGTAGCAGAACCCATGAGGATGATTATGCGGTCGGCATCCTTGGCTCCGTAGTATGAGAACAAGTGATACTCGCGACCTGTAATCTTAGAAATCTCGCCCAGATACTTCTCGACGACCTCGGGAACTGCATCGTAGTATGGGTTGCAGGCCTCACGATGTGTGAAGAATGTCTCAGGGTTCTCAGCGGTACCACGGGTGATAGGACGCTCAGGACTCATAGCACGGTCGCGGAAACGCTTAACAAATTCTTCCTTAACCAGAGGACGGATATCCTCCATGTCCATCATCTCAATCTTGTGATACTCGTGAGAGGTTCGGAAACCGTCGAAGAAATTAACGAATGGAACCATTGTCTCGAGAGTAGCCAAGTGAGGTACAGCTGTGAGGTCCATAACCTCCTGTACAGAACCAGAGCAGAACATAGCGAAACCTGTCTGACGGCAAGCCATTACGTCCTGGTGGTCACCGAATATACACAGAGAGTGTGAAGCCAGCGTACGGGCAGAAACATCGAATACGCAAGGAATCAGCTCACCGGCAATCTTGTACATATTAGGAATCATAAGGAGCAGACCCTGAGATGCGGTGAAGGTGGTGGTCAAGGCACCAGCCTGCAATGAACCGTGAACGGCACCGGCAGCACCAGCCTCTGACTGCATTTCCTGAACACTGACGTTCTGACCCCAGAGGTTCTTACGACCACGGGCAGCCCACTCGTCAACATGTTCCGCCATTGGCGAAGACGGAGTGATGGGGTAGATAGCAGCTACCTCCGAGAACATATAGCTCACGTGAGCCGCAGCCTCGTTACCATCACAGGTAATGAATTTCTTTTCTTTAGCCATAAATTTTAGCGTTTATGAGTTTGTTAAATACTTGGTTTTAAATTACGGGCGCAAAGATACCTAAAAATAGTGATAATGCAAAGTATAGATGACAAAAAGTTATCTTATGATAAGTTTTCGCCCTTGGTGAATGTACACTCCTGGATGCATAGGACGTGATACGGAGCGTCCACCGAGGTCGTAATAGACATCTTTCTCATTGGTTGTCGGTATTGCATCAATGTCCGTTAGGGATTCATCATATAGGTATGTCAGACTAATGTCGTCAACAAGAATCTGAGCAGGAGTGTTCCCGCTGTTCTTCTTTTGAAAGCCGAAGATAAGGTCGAAGGACTTGGGCTCGTTTTTTACCTCAAAGTTGTAAGTTAATACTCTTGCTGTCGTGACAGTTCTGTTAATTGCTCTTGATGTCTTTCCAACGACATAGGCCGACAGGTTCTTCATATTGGCAAGGTCGCAATTCCAAGAGAGTGACAGAGTGTACTTTCCCACAGGCAGCATTGTCTGTTTAAGAGCTTTGAGGACTACGGCTTTATCAGTCCAGTTAGCACGAAGATAAAGTTGACCATTGTGGTCGGCATTGCTGTTTTCAATGAAGCACCATCCGTCAAGATTCTGGTACTGTTCTTCCCATCCATCAATATCGTAGATGCTGAATGCTCCATCTGTAGTTAGCCGTTGACCTTGTGGTGTGTTGAAGTCGAGATTGTTGCCAAGAAAACCTGCCACATCAATATCGGTTTTATTCTCGTAAGCGTATTCTAGGAATGCTGTATTCAAGTCAGCGATGGCAGCCTTTTCTTTTTCGTCGTTGCTTGTATATGTGGTTGAGGAATATGTGTCGCCAGCAGCTATGGAGAGGGCTTTTGTACCTGCAATCATTCCATTGTAGCTCTTAAACAAGCGCAGTGATACATCTGTACTATCTAATTGTGCTGTAAGTTCGTCTTTAAGTGTAGCGTATTCTGAGGTGCGTGTTTCATCATCAAGCGCCAGACTTACTTCTTTTACCTTTTTGATGAGATCGGTCCATGCTCCTGCACTCATAGTCACGCGTCGATAGTCGGTACCATCAATCGGGTTATAGTCGTTTTCGAAGCGTTCCAGTGCAGCAAGCAGTTTTGCACGGTCGGTTTGAGCCCATGTATTGCTTGTGAAACAAATCAGCGATATTAGTATTATTATAAATTTCTTCATCGTCTGTTAAATATTAAAATTGGGCTTGAACGACTTCCTTTACGCCTTCACCGCGTTTAAAGAGTACGATGTATGCATTGTTGCTTTGTTCTGTATTTCCAGGTGCGGCTACCGTGTAGTCGTGCACCTTGTTGCTGCTGTTCACTGTGGAGGTGTAAGTCCGGTCTGAGAAACGATGATAGTGCCCTGAGAAGTGTTGAACTTTGCCGTCAGTACGTCCTGCGGCCTTCATCATTATAGCAGATAATGGGTCTTTCTTCAATTTGTTTGCTTGTGTGGCATTGTTGTATGCAATATCGCTGATGTTGCTTCCGTAGGCAGACTCATCGCTTGTGGGAATGTATAATCCCTTGTCGTTTTGGTCGAGCCACCAACGGTTACAATCGCTTCCGGCAAGCCATGGGAAGTGTTGCATCCAGACGCTTGCATCGTCGGTATGATTGTCTACGAAGTTGTTGAGAGCCGAGATGACACCGTCGGGAGCATAATATGTCGCCTTTGTGAGCGTTGTAGAGCCCCATTTAAGGAAAGTGCCCTTATATAGTTTTTGGAACCAATAGGTGTGGGCGCAATAGAAACGTACGTCTTTGAACTTAAATGTAAAAGGTTTCGACTGAAAGTCAACTGATTTGGAATTGTCCTCGAAGTATTGTATATTTTCATCGAAAACGCCAGTGCCATTCCAATAACTGTTGTTGTCCACAATGGCCGAAATGGTTTTATTGTCGGCATTCGCTCCACTGGATGTTACTCCGTAGTCCGGATCGTCGCCTGTCCAATAGTCCGGAGACAAGTCGTGGTTGCCAGCTATGAAGATAAAAGGTACACCAGCGGCCTTTGCCACTTCTGCCGTAGCGTTTAGGAAATTGTCATGTGAACCGTTGCTGCCGTCATCGCCCTTGTCTTGGTCAATATCGCCCAAGCAGAAGATGATGCTTGCCTTGGGCACAATGTTGGTGGCTCCTTCTGTAGTAAAGGATACTTTTTTGCTGCCGTCCTTGCCCATCGCGATGATGTTATTCATAATACGGGTCATATCTTCAGAACTAGTCCCGTCGTGACTGCTGCCTTGATTTATGTGGCAGTCAGAAATGAATACGCCGCAGAACCAAACATCTTCCTCAATGCGGAAGCCGTAGGCTTTGTTGTTATATACGAACACCTTCAGTTCACCGTAGTTCCAGGTAGTGGTCATGGGATTGGGCTTTACCTGAGAAGCAGCAACAGTCTTACCATCAACCTTTATGCCTGTAACGAGACCGCTGAGGTTAGTACCTGCAGGTAATGTGATGGTTGTAAATCCCTTGCTGTTACGCTCTGCCACTTCGTCATAGGCGATGCCGTTAAGGGTGAACGTCATTTGAGCTGTTCCACATATGCAGACAATGCAGAACAGTATAAGAATATTAAATCGTTTCAACATTTATATATTTTTGATAAAGTAAAATCAATAGAGGAAGCCGAGAAGCCAGAGGGGGATTTGGCGCTCGTCGCCACGGCGTATTCCGTCCATAGCGTAATAAAGTCCTGATAGCTGGCGCTTGGGTTGTTCGGAAAGAACACGGAAGCGGTGCTTGCCATCAACTACAAATGTGCATGAACGGTCTCCTGCATTTACTATGTGACGTCCCCAAAGGGCATTCTGGAAGAACGTCTCTATGGCTTCCTGTCTTGGCACCTGATGAGGTCTGATGGCATGTGCCAGATTGGGGTTGTGAAGCAGCACTCTGGCGGGTTTCTTGGGTGAACTTTCACCAAGACGGTAGATGATGTTCACCAGTCGGGCATCGGACAGGTATTTGATGTAGTTTGCCACTGTGGCACGACTGGTTTGTATGTCGGCTGCCAGTTGACTGACGTTCGGCGTTTGAGTAGGTTCCATTGCCAAGAGATACAGCAAGCGCTTTATCTTCGACAGGTATTTCAGTTCTATCTGTTTAATGAGCAGGATGTCCACTTCTATCATCATGTTCATGGTCTTCACCAGATTCTCCGAGAAGTTTCGCTGTTCAAGGAAGAATGGGTAGTAACCGTGATGGATGTATGAGTCGAAGTGCTCAAGGGGATTCACCTGACGACATACCTCGGCTGCTATCTGACCGTGGTGTGCCATAATGTCTTCAAGAGTGTGCGGCTTCAGATTCAGTCCGGTCTTGATGTTCAGGTACTCACGGAACGAGAACCCTCTAAGGTTATACGATTTGACGATTCCGTTAAGTTCAGGATTCTCTTCCTTCAACCGCATTACACTGGAGCCCGTGAACACGATACGCAGTCCGGGAAGTTCGTCGTAGCATCGGCGTAGTTCCTTGCTCCAGTCAGGTTCCTTGAACACTTGGTCGATTAGCAAAACCCGTCCTCCAGCTTCATAGAACTGGTGGGCAAATTCCGAAATGGTGTGCCCTTGGAAATAGAAGTTGTTCATGTTGATGTAGAGACACTTACGGTCTTCCACCTTGAATTTCTCGCGAGCATATGACAACAGAAATGATGTCTTGCCCACACCACGGCTGCCCTTGATACCTATGAGGCGGTCGCGCCAGTCGATTTCGTCCATAAGAAGTCGGCGCACAGGGGCGTGTACGTGATGAACCAAATAAGCGTGCGTGCGAAAGAGTGATTCCATAGCGCCGCAAATGTACGAAAAAAAGTTGAATTTGCAAACCGGAGTTGACAAAAAGTGCTTTTTACTTCGATTTAATATTTAAGTTGCGCTGCTTCGCTTTCATTGCCAGAGCGGTCAACAGCGGTCACCGCGAGGTGCACACCATTCAATAAAAGAGACAAACGCGAGTATGAATATTCCGGTGTTGGGAGAAGGGTAGCCACAAGATTTTCAGCGCGTTTGGTATCTACGGGCTTTTGTCGCGAAGCATAAACATTGTAGCGTACTCCACCATTTCCGTTCTCTGAAGTGTCTGCGTTCCATCGCAATAGCGTCAATCCGTCTGGTAATTCTTCTTGTGAGAATCCAGTTGGTGCGGCCGGAGCTATACTGTCGTTCCATGTGTATTGAATCGGCAGGGCAGGGTAGGCATAGAAGGTCTGTCTAAGGTAATCCATCAGTCCTTTGGTGTTGTCGGTAAGGAACTTTGAACGGAAATAGGCCTGTCCAGCCAATCCTTGTTGACGAATGTAATGCAGTTGACGGGAAATTTCTTGCAGTGTCCAGTTGCGTTCTTGTGGATGAAGCAAATAAATTCCAAGTCCAGGTGCAACGGCTCTTCCGTAGCATCCTTCCTGCCAGTCTGCAGCGAATGGGTAGAAATGGTCGCCTGTGAAATACATCATTGGGAACAGTGCATCTTGAATGCCTTCGCGCAACCATCCTTGAGCATCCTGATTTACGGCATCGTAAGCATTCCATCCACGACTCGAATATCGTCTTGTGTCGCGATATTTCCCAACAGGGCTGCAGGACATCACCACCCAAGGTTTCTTAGCTTTCACCTCTCCGTATATACGACGCACAATACGTGTCACATTATCGCGCCGCCATTGTGCTTTGTTCTTTCCGTTGCCGTATTTCTTATATGTGGTGCCATCCGGAAACGAATTTGCCTGCTCGGGATAGCGGATATAGTCGAAGTGTATGCCGTCAATATCATAGCGCTCTACCACTTCATTCACCATACGCGACAGATAGTCGGCAGTGCCAGGCATTCCCGGGTCAAGATAATATTGTCCCTGATGTTTTCGCAGTAATTCGGGATGTGTCTTTAGAAGAGATTTGTTGCCCATGCGTTTCACCACCTCTACTTTGAAGGCTGGAATTGTCACTATCCATGCGTGAAGTTCCATTCCGCGTCGGTGTGTTTCTTCGATTGCAAAAGCCAGAGGGTCATAACCGGGTGAACGGTCGTAAGAGCCTGTCAGGCACTGGTCCCAAGGTTCTGTTGATGAGGGATATATCACAGAACCGCGCACTCGCGTTTGCAGTAGGACGGTGTTGATGTGGCACGATTGCAACTGGTCGAGCAACTGGCACAATTCCTGTTTTTGTCGCTCGATGCTTTGAGGTGAGGTTGCTTTTGTACGAGGCCAGTCCAAACCACTCAATGTGGTCACCCACACTGCACGCAGTTCGTGTTTTGGTGCTTCGGCTTCCCAAGGCAGTTGTGCTTTTATGCTTGTTGCCAAGCTCCACAATAGTAGTGTGGCTAATAGGACTTTTCTCATTATTATACTTATTTAATATTATAATGCGCTTGTACGCGCTTGCGCATACGTGAGACAGGATAGGATAATTGATGTAATTATGGGCAAAGATAAGAAATAATTACCAATTACGGATTACTAATTCCGAAAATTGCGTATCTTTGCATATTGATAATAATTCTACGCCGTTATGATTAGTTTTTCTTTGGCTTTGGTAGCCCTTTTATTAGGCTATTTGATATATGGAAAGGTGGTTGAACACGCCTTTGGCATAGAGCCGGAACAACGAACCCCGGCCTATACCAAACAAGACGGTATAGACTATACTCCGATGTCTCGTTGGCGAGTATTCCTTATTCAGTTTCTCAACATTGCCGGCACAGGTCCCATCTTTGGAGCAATCATGGGCATACAGTTCGGTCCAGCAGCATATCTGTGGATAGTGCTTGGTTGCATTTTCATTGGTGCTGTCCATGATTATCTGACAGGTATGATGTGCGTCCGCAAGGGCGGTATTTCCCTGCCTGAGATACTTGGCGATGAACTGGGTAGCGCGATGCGTCAGGGTATGCGACTATTCTCGATTGTGCTGTTAGTGCTTGTGGGAACTGTGTTTGTAGTTACTCCTGCCGACCTTTTGGCAGAGATGACGAATGGCTCGATGGGGCGTTTGGCATGGGTTGGTGTGATATTCATATATTATATTTTAGCAACGATGCTTCCCATCAGCACCCTCATCGGTAAACTCTATCCGCTGTTTGGTATTTCGCTGTTGGTTATGGCATTGCTCACTTGCTATGGTATCTATACGGAGTCGGGATGGTTGCCAGAGGTTACAGACGGACTGGCAAGTCATCATCCCAAGGGACTGCCCGTGTTCCCTATGCTTTGTATCACTATAGCCTGTGGAGCGGTAAGCGGATTTCATGGAACGCAAAGCCCCATGATGTCGCGTTGCATTGAGAATGAGCGTCACGGTCGCGTGGTGTTTTATGGAGCAATGATAACCGAGGGCGTGGTGGCAATGATATGGGCCGCAGCCGCTATTAAATATGCTGGAACATACGAGCATTTGGCAGAATTGGGAACACCTGGCGTTGTGGTAAATATGATATGCAATACGTGGTTTGGAGCCGTAGGTGCCGTTTTGGCAGTACTTGGCGTTGTTGCTGCTCCCATTACATCGGGCGATACTGCATTCCGTTCAGCTCGTCTGATTGTGGCAGACATTCTTCACATAGGCCAGCAACGATTCGTAAGCCGTTTTGCTATTGCCTTGCCAATGTTTGCAATATCTGTGGCATTGGTGTTCATCGACTTTAACGTACTGTGGCGCTATTTCGCCTGGACGAACCAGACGTTGGCAACCTTTACACTCTGGGCCGCTACAGTGTGGATGGTACGAAAGGGACGTTGCTACTGGATACCCTTCATTCCTGCTCTATTTATGACGGTGGTCTGCACATCGTATATACTGATTGCTCCCGAAGGATTCAGCCTGCCCTATGTGCCAAGCATCATTGCTGGTCTGATAGTGATGTTTGCTTCTGCTGCGGGATTTATTATATGGAAAATAAATTATAACAAAAATAATAACTGAAACTATGATGAAAAGAACTATTCTGGCCCTTTTGCTGGCCGTTGTATGTGTTGGTGCTAATGCACAGTTCGAGAAGAAAACCAAGTATCTGAATGCCTCACTTACAGGTCTCGACCTCAACTACAGTAAGAATTCGCGATTCCATCTTGGCTTCGAGGCTACGGCAGGTTATTTTGTGAAGGATAGCTGGATGATAGACGCCCGCGCAGGACTGAATCATCAGGTGGTGAAGGCCGCTCCCGATGAAACCAGTTTTGAACTGGGAGCAGGTTTCCGTTACTATTTCAAGAGTTGCGGTATCTTCCTTGGTTCTGGTGTTCTGTATGATTTGACAAGTGGTCCGAAACCTACTATTCTTGGTACAATGGCAAAGCGTACCGACAACCATGTTTTAATGCCTGTTGAGGCTGGCTATTGCTTCTATGTCAACCATTACATTAGCATCGAGCCCGCTTTGTATTACAATATATGTCTTGATGACTTCAAGGATGCCAGTCGTGTAGGACTTCGCTTGGGTCTTGGCTTCTATTTCTAACACCGTTTTTCAATGGACAACCAGATGTTGTTTGAAATCTGCGGTTGGGTAGCCAGCATCAGCATGATTCTGGGCTATTTGCCACAGGCTATACAGACCATTCGCACCCGCAACACTGATGGCATAGCATTGCCAACGTTCCTGATGATGGCTATCGGAGGCTTTTGCTTTATGCTTCAGGGCATTCTTCACAAGCCCGATATTCTTTGGGCTTTGTTCCTTACGAACCTTGTCACTACGTCCTGCAGTGTCATCGTTTTTGTCATAAAGATTTATAATGATTATTTTAAGGGGAGTTAAAGGGGAGTTAAAAGGAAGTTAAAAGGAAGTTAAAGGATAATGGGTAACGGTAAATGGTGGGCGCTGTCACCGCTGTTGGTGTTTCTGACGTTTTATCTCGTGTTCAGCCTTTTGGCACACGATTTCTACAGCGTGCCCATAACGGTGGCTTTCATGGTAGCTTCGGGCTATTCATTGCTGCTGTTGCGTGGAATGACACTCGACGAGCGCATTAAGGTCTATTCCAAGGGTGCTGCTCACAGCAATCTGCTCATGATGGTGTGGATATTCATCCTCGCCGGAGCCTTTGCCCGTTCGGCAGAGAAAATGGGAGCCATTGGTGCCACCGTTGACCTTTGTCTGTGGGCCTTGCCTCCGCAATTGTTGTTGGCTGGGATGTTCCTTGCGGCCTGTTTCATTTCCATCAGTGTCGGCACCAGTGTCGGCACCATTGTGGCTCTCGTCCCCATCGCCGTTGGTATTACAAATACAATTGATAATGGACAATTGATAATTGATAATTCCTATCTTTCCACTCCTCTCCTCGTGGGTGTGGTAGTTGGGGGAGCATATTTTGGCGACAATCTCTCGTTCATTTCCGATACGACTATTGTCGCAACCCAGACTCAGGGTTGCCGCATGAGCGACAAGTTCCGACTCAATGCCCGTATTGTTGTTCCGGCAGCGTTGGTCGTAATGGGACTCTATGTTGCAATAGGGTGGAACACGACTTCATATTCCGCCCAACCACCTTCCGACTGGCTTCTCGTCTTGCCCTATATTGTGGTTTTGCTGACGGCGATAATGGGTGTTAACGTAATGATTGTCTTGTCGTTGGGAATATTGTCAACGGGTGTCGTTGGCATCATTCGTGGTTCCTTCCGTATGTTTGAATGGATGACTGCAATGGGAGAGGGCATACTCAATATGGGCGAGCTTATCATAGTGACCTTGATGGCTGCGGGAATGGTGGGCGTTATCCGTCAGTTAGGGGGCATCGATTTCATTCTTCATCGACTCACCCGTCACATTTCAGATCGTCGTGGAGCCGAATTCAGTCTTGCCGGTTTGGTGGTGTTCACCAACTTCTGCACTGCCAACAACACCATAGCCATTCTTACCGTGGGAACTGTTGCTAAGGAGATATCCCAGCGATTCGGCATAGACCCTCGTCGTTCGGCTTCCATTTTGGACACATTCTCGTGCTTCGCCCAGAGCATCATCCCCTACGGGGCGCAGATGCTTATGGCCAGCAGTCTTGCATTCATTAATCCCATAGAAATCATTCCTTATCTCTACTATCCCTTCGTCATGTGTCTTTTTATGCTCATGGCGATATTATTCCGTTACCCTCGAAAATATGCAACAGATTCTAAAGTACTTTCCCAATCTTAGTGAAAGGCAGAAGGAGCAGCTCCAGCAGTTGGATGCCCTGTATCACGACTGGAATGCCAAAATCAATGTCATTTCGCGCAAGGACATCGATAACCTGTACGAACACCACGTTCTACATTCCCTTGGCATTGCCCAGTACATCAACTTCCGCGCAGGAACGACAGTGATGGACCTTGGCACTGGTGGCGGTTTTCCGGGTATTCCTTTGGCAATAATGTTTCCAGAGGTTAAGTTCCATTTGGTTGACAGTACCAAAAAGAAGATTCTGGTGTGCGACGAGGTGATTAAAGGTCTTGGTCTTCAGAATGTTACCACTCGCTGGTGTCGCGCTGAGGAGGAGAAGGGAAAGTTCGATTTCGTAGTCAGTCGTGCAGTAATGCCCCTTGCTGATTTGGTGAAAATCTGTCGCAAGAACGTCGCCAAAGAGTGCCACAACGCCTTACCTAACGGTTTGATTTGCCTGAAGGGAGGCGAGCTGGATAGTGAGACTTATCCGATGAAGAACAGTGTTGAGATAGTCCCCTTGAGTGACTATTTCTCAGAGCCTTTCTTCGAAACAAAGAAAGTTGTTTACTTGCCGTTATGATGGAATTTAAGCGCTTTGTGAGCAATCAGATAGGGGAGAACTGCTATCTGATTTGGGATGAGACCAAGGAGGCAGCCATCATCGATTGTGGTGCAATAGATCCTGTCAAGCAACAGCGAATTTCGCAGTTTGTTGCCGACAACGGCTTGACACTCAAGCTTGTGCTGCAAACCCATACACACTTCGACCACATCTTCGGTCTGCCGTTCCTCTATCGCGAATATGGTTTGCGCCCCATGTTCCACATTGCCGAGCAACCCATTTATGATGCGGCACCGCAGATGTCAAGCGAATGGTTCGGAGTAGATATACCCAGTCCTCTTCCGGCTCCTCAAGCATATCTTGCCGACAATTCCGAAGTTGTTTTTGGCAACACCACTCTCAAGGTCCTCCACACTCCGGGTCACACCCCTGGTGGCGTTTCGTTCTACGAGCCAAATTCGGGTGTGGTTTTCACTGGCGACACACTGTTTGCGGGAGGTATTGGACGCACCGATTTGCCCCTTGGCAACTATGCCGACGAGATTAATTCCATTCGTCAGCGTCTGTTCACTCTTCCGCCCTCCACAGTGGTCTATCCAGGGCATGGTCCATCGTCAACTATTGGCGATGAGAGCGTTTCTAATCCCTATATTTAGAAAATCCTTATCCTTTTCGCATTTTTTCTTTGCGGTATACGAATATTTTTCGTAATTTTACCACGATTTATGCGTGAAAATGTAAAATTTAATACCGATATGAGAAAATTTCTATTTCTTTTAAGCTTGCTGACCGTTACGCTCGGCTCCCGTGCTGAGGTGGTCGATACGGTCGAGGTGGCAGCTCCTGCCGACACATTGAAGTCTGCGATTATGTCGAAGATTCAATACATTGTATCCGGCACTTCAGCAACTGTCATTGCCCGTTCGCCTCGCTATAGTGGCGTTGTCGAGATTCCCAGCAAGGTAGTTGTCATTGACACAGTTGCCGAAACCAAAACGGAGTACCCTGTGACAGCAATCGGCAAGCTGGCCTTCGAAAAGTGTACCGCTCTTCGTTCACTGACCATTCCCAATTCTGTTACAGAGTTTGGAACCTCTGCTTTCAGTGGTTGCTCGAGGTTGGATTCTATAACCATTCCCAACAGTGTAGTCAAGTCAGGAACCAGCACATTCGAGTCGTGCACCAATTTGACTCGTATTACCTTGGGCACTGGTCTTACAGCACTTCCCGACAATATGTTCGTCGGTTGCTCAAGTGTGACCAAGATTGACATCCCCGAAGGCGTTACCTCCCTCGGTAAGAATGTTTTCGGCGATTGCAAGGGCTTGGTTCTTTTGTCGCTGCCCTCTACTCTTAACACCATAGGTCTCGGAGCCTTCTCTGGTTGTGAAAAGCTTTCAGGTGTTGAGATTAAGGGTCCTGTAACATCCATCGAGAACAACACCTTCAAGGGCTGCAGCAACCTTCGCGCAGCAGTTCTGCCCGAAGGCATCACCAAGATTGGTAACTCTGCTTTCGACGGTTGCTCGTTGATGACTTCGTGCAACATTCCTTCCACAGTCACCAGCATTGGTAAGCGTGCCTTTGCAAAATGCTCCAGCGTTGCTTCACTGGATATTCCTGCCGGATTGAAGACTCTCAGCGACTCTGCTTTTGCCGGTTGCGAGCTCATCACCAAGGCTGACCTTCCAAGCGGATTAAAGACCATCAGCGCACAGGCATTCCGTGGCTGTACAGCTCTTAAGGATGTCACTATGACTGGTACCACAGACATCAAGGCTTATGCTTTCGGCGGCTGTACCAGCATTCAGACAATCGTCATGCCCACCACAGTGAAGACTATCGATGCCAACGCGTTCAACGGTTGCAAATCGCTCGAATCTGTCACTTTGGGCACAGCAATTAAGAAAATTGACAACTATGTGTTCTCGGGCTGCTCAAGCTTGAAGACAATCGAGATTCCCACCAATGTTGCCAGCATCGGTAACTATGCTTTCAGCGGTTGTACTTCACTTCAGACAATAACTTTACCCGACAAGACCACTACCGTCGGTATCAACAGCTTTGCTGACTGCTCTGCGCTTACATCAGTTATCATGCCAAAGGTGAAGACTATCGACGTTTGCGCCTTTTCAAACTGCAAGGCTCTGGCTTCTGTCGATTTACCCACCACACTCACTGAAATAAGGAAGCAGGCCTTCCAGAACTGCGAGTCGCTGACCTCGATGGTGTTCCCCTCTTCGCTGGCAAACCTTCGCGACTCGGCATTCTACAGTTGTAAGACCTTGGCTTCGGTGCAGTTCAACGATTCTCCCGTTACCATTTATAACGGCGTTTTCGCTGATTGCCCCCTGCTGACCACTATCGACCTTGGCACAAAGCTCAAGGCTCTAAAGGAAGCAGTATTCGAGGGTTGTACCTCTATGACAACAATCAGCCTGCCGGGAACAACAACCGAACTCAACAAATATGCTTTTGCACGTTGCGAGAACCTCACCAACGTCACAATAGGTGAGGGCACAACAACCATTGGTGAAGGCTCTTTCTTTGGCTGTCCCAAGCTTGCGGCAGTCACTTTGCCCAGCACCCTGACCACCATCAACGATATGGCATTCTCGTCGTGCGATGCTCTCACTTCCATCACCATTCCTGCTAAGGTGACCAATATCGGCAATGCAGCCTTTGCTCAGTGCCAGTCACTTAACAACGTTACTATCGAGAATGGTGTGGGTAAAATTGGTAACTATGTGTTCCGCGGTTGTGAGAACCTTGCTTCTGTAGTCATTCCCACCAGCGTAACATCTATCGGTGAGTATGCTTTCTATAGCTGTCCGGCTCTCACCAGTGTCACTTTCCAGAATTCACCCACTGAGGTCGGGAAACTGGCCTTTGCCGGTTGTCCTCAGCTTGCCACCGTTGACTTCGGCACAGCCTTGAAGTCTGTCGGTGAGTTTGCCTTCGCCAACTGCTCGTCGCTTACGTCTGTCACCATTCCTGCCACTGCGCAGAAGGTTGACAAGCGTGCTTTCTACAACTGCCCGGCTCTCGCCAACGTCAATCTGTCAGCAGCCGCTGTCGAAGAATATGCATTCGCCCAGTGTCCTGCCATTGCCAGCCTCACTCTCGGTGCTGGTGTGCAGACAATCGGTCGTTCGGCCTTTGAGGGAGCCGACAAGATTCCTGCACTTGCTACTCCGGCATCTCTCACTTCCATCGGTGCCAACGCTTTCGCAGGTTGCGCTTCATTGGCAAGTGTGACATTCGCCGAAGGTCTCACCACTCTTGATGAGAATGCTTTCCGCGGTTGCACATCACTTGCTACACTCGCTCTGCCCACCAGCCTCACAACAGTTGGCGATGGAGCCTTCAGCGACTGCGAAGCCCTCACCGCTGCCAACCTCGGCGCAGGTGTTGCAGCCCTTGGCAAATATGCCTTCTACAACTGCGCGGCTCTCACCAATGTGCAGATTCCCGCCAGCCTGCAGACTATCGGCAGTCAGGCCTTCTATGGCTGCAATGCACTCACTCAGCCCAACTTTGCCGACTACCAGACACTCTGCGGCATCTCCTTCGCCGACCCCACTGCCAATCCAGCCTCTCTCGCCCACCGCGTATTCGTAGGTGGTGCTGAGGTTACATCGGCAATAATCCCCGATGGAATCGCTAAAATTGGCGACTATGCCTTCTGCGACGTTACAGCCCTGCAGTCGGTTACTCTGCCTGCTACGCTCGACTCCATTGGTGCCTATGCCTTCGCATATTGCCCGGCAATCACCACTGTCGAATTCCCCGACGACCTCAAGACCATCGGTCGTGGTGCCTTCTGCTACTGCACGGGCCTCGTCAGTGCAGATCTGCCCGAAGGACTCGGTGACCTCGGTTACCATGCATTCGGTGGCTGTCAGGCCCTGCAGCAGGTATCTCTGCCCAGCTCTATAGCAGCCCTTGGCGAAAAGTCATTTGAAAAGTGCGTAGCCCTGCGCGATGTATATTGCCGTTCAGTCAGCGTTCCCGATGCTTCCGACGCCTTCGAATCGTCGCCCATCGAGACTGCCACTCTCCACGTGCCTGCCGCTGCTCTCGACAGCTATCGTGCAGCTTCCACATGGCGTCGTTTCGCTCGCATCGTAGCCATCGAAAACACCGATGGAATCGAGGAAATGAGAAATTCAGAAAATGAGAAAATGAGTAAGGCCATATACGATCTCAGCGGTCGCCGCATCTCAAAGCCCGTCCGCGGTCTCAACATCGTTAACGGCAAAGTTGTCCTCGTGAAGTAAAAGAAGACGATAATCTAAATACTTATCACAAAGCAAAAGCCCCCGCGCCACATCGGCACGAGGGCTTTTTTTGGTATACAGTATACAGTATACAGTTTCTATTTGCATGGGTGTGTATGCTTACTTAATAATAATATATAATAATATTATATATTATTATAATTACTTATAGGCACTATCTCAAGACAGGTGAGGTAACGCATTTTAAAACTGTATACTGTATAACTGTATACTAAACCTCACCTGCCATTCTCAAGATGACACTTAAATGCCTGATTATTAACACAATGTAAAAATATGTATTGAGTAATATGGGGTGTTTCAGGAGATATTTACGCGTTTACTTGATTTCGCCTCTCTGATGTTGTAATTTTGCGTTAGAAACAAAAAGGAAGCGAGGCGAGTGGCTGCCGCGGCAGGTTGCCCAACCTATGACGATAGGTTCGCCAGCTTATGACGATAAGCTCGCCA
>CACZJU010000002.1 GCA_902781515.1 uncultured Bacteroidales bacterium
GGAAATCCCCGGCTCCAAGCCAGGCAAGGGATGGGTCATCTACCTTGATGAGATAGATAAATGGTTGGAGGCAAATCGCAAGAATCCCATTCCTTTGACGGATGAGGAGCAGAACGCTACCATCCTTGCATCGCACAAGCGCAAGCCGAACAAGTCCAGTTGGAACGATGAAGGACGGAACGACGAAAAAGGTGCTGATTAAGTGAGTGCAGAGCGATGCTTGCATCGGCTATGCCGAACCGAGTAAACAGCGAGAGCAGCGCTAAGCTTGCTTAAGCGATGCCGAGTCGTGTTCGAGGTCGAATAGAATTCAGTGAGAAGCATCTAGAACAAAGTTCAAGGTGCTGATTAAGTGAAATAGCTGAGTCCAAATTTGGATTCAGGCATAAAGGTACAAGGGCTCGAAATTGAGCCCTTGTATTTTTATGTATGGAAAGGATTAGAGGAGGGTGGGAAGGAGTTTGTGGTAGATGCCGTACTCGGGCATTTCGATGTAGCCTTCGCGCTTCCAGCGTTCCACCATCTTCTCGGCATTGCGCTTGGTCACGCGGCATATTTCCTCCACGTCGTAGGTCATGAAATCGTCGGGCAGAGACTGGTAGCGCAGGCGCATCTTACGAGAATAGTGCTTGTGGATCTGGGCTTCGGTCAGTTCCATTTCCTGCGTCATGAAATATGTCTCCCAGTAACGAGCGAAGAAGTGACGCTGGCAGGTGAGCTGGATGTTGCAGATGAGTTGACAGAAGTGGAGGTCGGTGTCATCGATGCTGAGTGTGCGATGCTGCTTCCATTCGTCCCAGTGACGCATGACGATGAAAGGCACTGAGACGTTGATGCCGTAGTATGCCACACGCTTGCAGAGCAGTTCATCGACCTTCGAATTATCGTCTTTTGCGTCTGCCATGCGACGTTCTGTCCAGCCGTAGCACTCCTCCACCAAATCATGGATGGGCAGCTCGCCATATTCCTTATCGAGGCGTTCGGCCCACATGCGCAGAACCCTGTCATCCTCTGGTTCCTGTGCGACCTTGCCTGGAGCCTCGTATTCAATCATCTTGAAGTGGCTGGAGGGCATGGGGATGACTGCCAGGCGTGTGGACAGTCCGTTGCCTATGTTCTCCTGATTAACCTTTTTCTCCAGTGCCATAGGAGTGCCCGTGTAGATATAGTTCCAGAAGACATTGAAAGCCGGATACAGGTTGTCGCTGACGTAGCACTCGCCGTCTTCCTCGTTGTGGAATGCCTTCAGTTCCATGAACAGGCGGTTGTTCCATGCTTCTCCCGTGCAGCGTGTCACGTTGTCCAGCTCCGTGTCGAACGAGAAGAGGTGGAGGTGCATCTCCTGTCCTTCTACAGTATCTATGGCGTTGTTCATATCCTCTATAAACACCTTGTTCGAAGTGCGTGCAGGATGTGTGCGAATGAGTGCCTTGGGCTTCACGGGACCTTCCTCCTTCTGAGGTCCGTTCAACCATTCGCTGTACTTACGCTTGTAGCGGTTCATGGCGTTCATACCCTCCTTCGAGACACGATTCATGGGTTCTGCCAGCAGCTTGTAGAGACGTGTTGCAAACGACTTTCCACTGCCAGGGTCTCCAATGATATAGATGCCATAGTTCAGTCTGCGCAGTTCCTCCGGGCGGTGATAGAAGCGGTAGGAGCAACGTGTCATCAGTGTTCCCATGATGCTGGCAGCCGAGAACAGCGCAGCGGGATAGGCCGCAACATGTAAGCCCCTGCACACTTCGCGCAAACAAGGGTAGTAGCTCATCAGTCTCTCAATCTCTTTTCCGTAGTACTCCATCTGACGCTCGATGAGAGGACGGTTGTCTGTTTGTGTGTCAAAATTTTCCATAGTTTTATCTCTTTTAAAGTCTATACAAAGATACAAAAAAATAACGATATAACAAAACATCTTACGACAAATATTTTAAATTATTACGTCAAATATTCTTACTAATGAATTAATAATATATAATATATACTATATATTATATATTATTAATTATATATTATATTATAATTACTCTTGTGACGTATTTTTTTAAGGTATTTGTCGTATGTTGCAATGATGTCGCGTGCATGTCTATAGCCTATTCACATAAGACCTAGGTCTTACGGCAACAAGACGCAGGTCTTATGGCGATAAGGTCAGACCTTAGCAGCGGAGGGATAGTATCGCTTGGCGGGAAGGGATAGTAATGCTTTGAGGGAGGCGATAGTATCGCGTTCTTTTACGCGTTGTAATCCTTATCCCCTACAATCGTAGCAGGTCGTAGGTATGAAATCGAGTAATTATTCCAGAAAAAATTTGTTCATTATTTGGTATTTCGCTCGATTTTCACTACCTTTGCAGGCGAAAAGCGTAAAAACGATTAATTAACTTTATAAAAACATTTAAGCTATGCCAAGCGGAAAGAAGAAGAAGAGACACAAGATGTCGACTCACAAGCGTAAGAAGAGACTGCGTAAGAACAGACACAAGAGCAAGTAAAAAATAGTGAGTAATAGCGAGTGGAGAGTTCTTCTTCACTCGCTCACTATTAAAAAGAAAGAGATAGTTAAAGGAAATGACTGAGTTATTCATTAGCGCCACACCCAAGAAGATTTCCATTGCTCTGACAGAAGACAAGAGGCTGATGGAATTTCAGGAGGCTACGCAGGAACCGGCATCTGAGTCGGGAAGCGAAGCCGGGGGGACGGCCCAGACGATGTCCTTCAGCGTGGGTAATATATACCTGGCTAAGGTGCGCAAGCTGATGCCCGGGCTCAACGCCTGCTTTGTGAGTGCAGGTCACGAGCGCGATGCGTTTCTACACTATCTCGATCTCGGAACACAGTTTCCCTCCTACAAACGTTACCTCAAGCAGGTAAGAAACGGTAGCAAAAAGGCACCATTGCCAATAGAAAAGGCACACATAGAGGAGGAACTGGGAAAGGACGGTAGCATTCAGCACCTGCTGCAACAGGGACAAGAAGTTCTGGTGCAGGTGATTAAAGAGCCCATTTCCACCAAAGGGCCCAGAATGACATGCGAGATTTCCTTCCCAGGCCGCTATCTGGTGCTGCTGCCATTCCAAGACAAAGTGTCGGTGTCGACGAAAATCAAATCGTCGTCGGAACGCGCCCGACTGAAACAGGTGGTTCAGAGCATTAAGCCCAAGAACTTCGGCGTGATTGTGCGCACAGTAGCCGAAAACAAGCGTGTGGCAGAGCTGGACACCGAAATGCGCGTACTCGTAAACAGATGGGAAGAGACCATAGCGAAGGTGGCAAGAGCAAACGAGCTGCCCACAATGGTGTACGAAGAGACCAGCCGCACAGTGGCTATGCTGCGCGACCTCTTCAACCCTTCGTACGAAAACATATACGTCGACAACGAGGCCGTCTACAACGAAGTCAAGGACTACGTCACACTCATCGCCCCCGAACGGGCAGACATCGTGAAACTGTATAAAGGAAAGTTGCCCATATTCGACAACTTCGACATCACACGACAGATTAAGGCATCGTTCGGCAAGGTTGTTTCATTCAAGCGTGGCGCATACCTTATTATTGAACACACAGAAGCGCTGCACGTGGTGGACGTGAACAGCGGAAGCCGCACACGAAACAGCGACGGACAGGAAGCAAATGCACTGGACGTGAACTTGGGAGCTGCCGACGAACTGGCACGCCAGCTACGACTGCGCGATATGGGCGGCATTATAGTAGTGGACTTCATAGACATGGCTCTGGCCGAAGACCGCCAGAAACTCTACGAGCGCATGTGCGAAAACATGAAGCAGGACCGTGCACGACACAACATTCTGCCCCTGAGCAAGTTCGGGCTGATGCAGATTACACGCCAGCGTGTTCGTCCGGCAACGGAAGTGAACATCGACGAGACCTGTCCCACATGTCACGGCAAAGGCACCATCAAGAGCAGCTTCATGTTTACCGATGTGCTTGAAAGCAAAATAGACCTGCTTGTAAACAAACTGAACGTCAAGACATTCACCCTGCACGTACATCCATACGTTATGGCATACATAACACAAGGAATATGGAGCATTCGCCGTCAATGGCAGATGAAATACGGACTGGGAGTGAAGGTAATCCCCAACCAACGGTTGGCATTCCTAGAATATCAGTTCTACGACCGCAAGGGAGAGGAAATAGACATGAAAGAAGAAATCGAGATTAAGTGATTCCCTAAGAGCCTCCCCACCCCACCGCGCACTAAAGGCGGGGAGGCTTATAAACAACAAAAAACAGAACTATCCACAATGCGTAAGATTATCACCATACTACTCTGCCTCACCCTGTTTGCATTCAACGTGCAAGCAGGTAGCAAGAAGAAGTCGCGCGCATTGTCGATAGACCAACTCTACACTCAGGAGCCTGACCCGATGATACCTGCCCTGCAGTCGGCAGCACCTTTGGAAGTGCAGTATGAACCGACAGCACGCCGCCGCAGACATGTAACAGGAAAGAAGGGCATAGATGTGTCGCACTACCAGAATCGCATCAACTGGAAAACCGTTGCTGAACAAAACGACGTGAACTACGTTTACATTAAGGCAACGGAAAATGCCGGACTGGTGGACAACATGTTCGAGACGAATCTGCGACAGGCACGACGTGCAGGCATACCTGTTGGCTGCTACCACTTCTTCAGTCCTACAGCCTCTCCTCTGGCACAACTGAAGAACCTGACCAGCACAGTGCCCAATCTGCGCGAACACGACCTCATACCAATGATTGATGTGGAAGTGAAGGGCAAAAACACCACTCCAGAGCAACTGCGCCACCGTCTGCGCCAGTTCCTCAAAGCCGTAGAAGAATTCTATGGTGTTAAACCTCTGATTTACACTGGACAAAACTTCTTCAACAAATACCTGAGTGGGCACTTCGACGACTACCTGTTTATGATTGCGAAATACAGCTCAGGAGTACCTGAACTGCTTGGCAACCCACGTTTCGCAATGTGGCAGTTCAGCGCCAGCGGAAGAATACGCGGCATAAACGGAGACGTAGACCAAAGTTGCTTTATGGACAACTATGGCCTACGCGACATTCTCATCAAAAAGAAATAAGAGGCAGAGCCTTAAACTGCCGGTTCAAGCAATTCGGCCTTGAAGTTACGGCCGCGTGCTGAAGGGAACTGACTGCGTGTATCCACATCGCCACGTGTGCGCAGATGGTCCACTATGCGATTGTAGCAGTCGGCTACGCTATGTGCCTTCAGGCGGGCTTCGAACTCAGTATCGATATACTGGAACTTGTTTGTGCCCTCCATAGGAACCACACGCTTGAACTTCATCCAAGCAGAGTACCATCCAGGTGCTTCCTTCTCCATTGCGCTCGTCTGAGCTTCGCGCTCCTCCTTACGGGAAGGTATCGGCTCCTGCTCAGCATTGGCAGCATTCTCGGCATAGGCCTTGAACTCCTCCATCGTGTTTGCTGTGGTCTTGATGATGATAAAATACACCTTCGGACCTACTTTGAAGCGCTTGGGATAGGGGTTGTTGCTCTCTGCATAGCGCAGTATATCATTACGCAATGCATCGTCCATATTAACTTCTGGAATACTTGAAAGAAACTCTATAGCTTGGTCAACATTCTCGACCAATACCTCTTCATTAAAGAAGCGGAGGTATAAATTCATACAATAAAACGTATAAGGTGAATACGAAACTAATACTTTTTCGCCTGCAAAGATACAATAATAAATTAAAAATTAAAAATTAAAAATTAAAAATGTTACTTTTGCAATCGATATGATGGCATTTATCAAAAACTGGACACTTCCCATTGCAATGATAGCCGGAGCTCTTGGCTATTTTGCTTACACCGCCATCCCTTTGTTTGACCACACTCACGCGATGGCACTGAAGACGGTTTCCATAGTGCAACCGCTACTGCTCTTCGCTATGCTGTTCCTGACATTCTGCAGGGTGCGACCAAGCGACCTCCGACTGTCCCGCTGGCAGATATGGCTGTTGATGTTCCAGCTATTGATGTTCCTTAGCGCTACAGTTGCCATCATTATTATGCCTGAGAGCCACTGGCAAATAGTGTTGGAGAGCGCAATGCTGTGTTTTATTTGCCCAACGGCTACAGCCGCAGCAGTTGTCACACGAAAGTTGGGTGGCAATGTCGGAACGCTTATGGCTTACACCATCATCATCAACCTTGCCGTAGCCATTGCCGTGCCTCTGATAGTGCCAATCATTCATCCTCATCACGGAACAACATTCTTTAAAGCCTTCCTGACAATCATCAGCAAGGTATTCCCCCTCCTGCTTGGTCCTTTCTTCCTTTCCATCCTCGTGCGATGGCTTATGCCAAAGGCAACAGAATGGCTTGCCTCGGCTCGCGATCTCCCATTCTACATGTGGGCTTTCAGCCTTTCGCTGGCAATAGCAATGAGCGTGCGAAGTATCGTTCACACAGATTGCCCTTGGACATATCAGATAGCGATTGCCGCTGTATCGCTTGTGGCTTGCATCATGCAATTTGTTTTAGGCAGGAAAATCGGACTGCACTATGGCGACAAAATCACTGCTGGTCAGGCTTGCGGACAGAAAAACACTGTGCTGGTAATATGGATGGGCTACACATTTATGACTCCCATCACCAGCATTGCAGGCGGCTTCTATAGCGTGTGGCACAATCTATGGAACAGCTACCAGCTTCTTAAAGTGAGGAGGGGGTATAAAAAATAAAATCCCCTCGTCGGGGATGAAGATATAATAAGGGAAAACTATGTCAAATCTTGGTGAAGAGGAGGAGACTCGAACTCCCACGCCTCGCGGCACTGCCACCTCAAAGCAGCGCGTCTACCATTCCGCCACCTCTCCATCGTGATTTGTGTGCCCAGAACAGGACTCGAACCTGCACGTCTCTCAACACTCGCACCTGAAACGAGCGCGTCTACCATTCCGCCACCTGGGCATCAATAAGTATAAGAACTAATGTTGAGCGGCAAACGAGACTCGAACTCGCGACCCCAACCTTGGCAAGGTTGTGCTCTACCAACTGAGCTATTGCCGCAACTTCTACGAAGTTGCTGCGATGTTAGGCTGCGCTAACATTGCCGCAAAACTGTGAAGTATTTCAACTTTCGTAGGCAATTCCGCCGAATTGCGAGTGCAAAGGTACTACCTTTTTCTGAATTGGCAAAACATTACGCCCGTTTTTTTCAAAAAAAGTATCAACACATACGGTCGCGATAGTCCTCATAGCGGAATTGACGCAGTATTTCGTCGGTTCCGTCCTCACGACGAAGCACAATTGAGGGATGATGAATACCATTGAACATTGTTGTCTTTACTGTGGTATAGTGAATCATATCCTCAAATATAATCTGTTCGCCAATCTGCAGTTCATGGTCGAACTTCCACATTCCCATGAAATCACCACTCAGGCAACTGTTACCGCCTAATCTATAGATGTGAGAAGTGAGAGGTGAGAGGTGAGAAGATACCATCTCGGCACCACGGACTTCTGGCTGATAAGGCATTTCCAAACAATCGGGCATGTGACAAGTGAACGACACGTCGAGAATGGCTGTTCGTATGCCATGATTCTCTACGATATCCACTACGGAGGAAACCAAAGGACCTGTCTGCCAAGCGAATGCCGAGCCCGGCTCCAATATGATGTGAAGATTAGGATACTTTGCCCGTAGGTCTTTTATCAGATTTATGAGCAAAGGAATATTGTAGTCCTTACGAGTCATCAAATGTCCTCCACCCAGATTGAGCCATTTAAGATTGGGCAACCACTGACCGAACTTTGCCTCCAAATGCTCTATGCTATGCTGAAGAGCCTCAGCAGAACTCTCACAATGATTGTGACAATGGAAGCCTTCAATAATTGATAATTGAAAATTGAAAATTGAAAATTCTTCGGAAAGAACGCCGAAACGGGAGCCGGGGGCACATGGATTGTAGAGTTCTGTCTCTATCTCGCTGTATTCAGGGTTCACACGCAGACCTATGGACACTCGTTTCTCTGGATGCTCGTTGTTGTATTTCTCTACCATCGGCAGGAAACGGCGGTATTGCGAGAGGCTGTTGAACGTGATGTGTCCGCTGCAAGCCAGAATAGTCGGAAAATCGGCTTCGGTGTAAGCTGGCGAATAGGTGTGGGCAGGTGAACCGAACTCCTCCATCGCCAAACGAGCCTCATAGGGGCTGCTGGCTGTGGTGTGCTGTATGTACTCGCGGAAGATTGGGAACGTACGCCACAAAGCGAAGGCCTTGAAGGCAAGTATCACCTCTGCCCCACTCTCTTGGGCAACGTGCTTAATCAAAGAAAGATTGCGACGCAGCAATCTTTCTTCGAGCATATAGTATGGTGTTTGTAATGCCATTAATAAACGAGCTTAACGTTGTCGAGCCAGAAAGTATTGCCTGGCGCACCAATGAATGCACCGCAACAACTGGAATTGAACTTCAGGATAATATGTGTTGGCTGTTCGTTGGCATCAGCCCATCCTTCTTCTATAATCTTCACTTGCTTGCCCTTGCTATTGGTGGCATAGAACGAGGACTCACCTGTAACAAGACCCATCCAGTTGCGATAGAAGCTTTCATGTGTAATATCGCCATAGTGAATCTGGAACGTTTTGCCCTCCTGCCATCCGTTGGTGCTCTTGAAGAAACGATGAATCATTGTACCTACGCGCAGGGCATGAATATTACCTTCTTCGTCCTCCCAACGTTTCTGCAGCAATAATTGGATGTCTGGATAGTCCTTATACGACATCACCTTCTTGCCACCAAAACCCGTCATACGATAGTTTGCAGAGTCGGAAAGATGAATCTTGTAGTCAATCTTCAATGCCTTGGGACGACGAGTCATAGGAATACCAGGGTTGAGATAACGCATCGGGTTAGAGGCACTGGTAATAGGCTCCACCATATTTCCGAGGAACAATGAACCTGCGGCAATAACGTGAATGTTTATCATCTTCAGCACCTTCACGCCCTCGACATGAGTCTGCAGTTTGATGCAAGTGCCGCCGTTATGTGTATCCTTGTAAACGCTGGTGTTTGTCTTCGAAATACCCTTCACATGAGCATATACATTGCTAGTACCCCAAGGTGAACCACCCTGATTGACATATTCCTTTGGAGTGTAGTTCATTGTGGGACCTACCTCCACAAGTTTTTTCGTCTTACCACCGATGATGCCACTCTCCTTGATAGTACGAGTGACCCACGATTCAAAATCGCCATATTTCAGCAATTCTTCCTGAGCCCAAGTGCCAACTGTTGTCAGCATCAGCAGGGCTGCCAATATAATTCTTTTACCTTTCATCATTCTCTTTGTTTGCGAAATTTCCTGCAAAATTACTAATTATCTGCGATGTATGCAAACTACGCGCCTCACAATTAACATTATATAAGTATTACAGGCGTATGAGAGTGGAGCCTGTGGTACTCTTTTCTCCAGTAGTAACCTGCACTGCATATACACCATGAGACAGACGTTCAAGACCGATGTTTGTATCACTTGATGTCAATAGCAGACGACCGTCGGTTGAGAATACTCGTACAGTCACAGGTCCTTCATAGTCATTAGCGAAACTAACGTTCAGGCGCTTTCCGTTAAGGGAAACGCGTGCCTGTTGGGGCTGGTGCTGCGACAAGTCGCGAATGCCTGTCAGGTTTAGTATGTAAAGCAAACCACGATAAGCATCTATCTCACCATATCCATATTGGTTGTTGGGATATGATAGTTCATCGTCTGGCTGACGACTCGAATGGGCAATTACATCCTTTATTCGTTCTGTAGTCAGCGTAGGATCTGCCTGTAACCATAGCGCTATCGTTCCTGTTACTGCCGGAGCCGACATTGAGGTTCCTGTCTGAGCCATAATATGGAAATATCCGGACATACCATCCCATGTTTCATACTCCGTATCAAGTGCTGCAATATCCCATCCGGCTACAGAATAATATGTATCGTCGTCAATAAAGAAGTTTTCTGCCGACACGATGTTGACACCAGGTGCACAGACATCGGGCTTGACTGCTCCAGTAAGCGTGGGACCTACAGAAGAAGACTTTGCCAAGTAGCCCTCGCCCTTGGTACTCTCCATATCTGTAATATCAGTTGGAGTAACCACACCTCCCTGCGAAGCATACTTGTTAGCCATAGTTACAATCTTGAAACGGTACGCAATATTACCAACACTGATAACCTCCGGCATCATTGCAGGCCAAGCCATACTATAGCCCTCTTCTGCCAACTGAAGATTGAGGATGGTAACAACATTCTCCAACTGAGCACAAAGGGGGTCGGCATATATCCACGCATCTCCCTCACCGCTAATGGTAACAAGGATGCGCTCGGATGTGGTGAAGGTAGTCGTAAGACCTGCAGTAAGATAGAATACGCAGTAGTCATCAGTCTGTTCCTTCAGGTAAACCTGTATCTGCTTGCTTCCCAAAGAAAAGCTCTTAGCACCTATCAATGACTCAACAGCAATAGTCTGAGTACCCTTATTCGTAGAATAACTGCTATTAGTATAGCGCAGCGTTATGCTCTGCGTGGTTTTCACCTTCAGTTCAATGCCAAAGTATGTTCCATACTGTTCCCAGTCGTTGAAGCAGACGCCGCATCCACCCTCTGTCATATCGGCAGGTTTGTGAGCGAGACGGCTGGTGCTACCAGCATTACCTGATGCAACCACCAACACATGACCAGGCTTTTCGAGCAAGGTCCTTATTGCTTCTTCCTCAAGCTGACGTGTATCGGCAAAACTCATTGCATCGCCCAAACTATAGTTGATGACACATGGTTTGTTCTGCTGGTCGGCATATTCAAAGATGTCGGCAAAGGCCTGTATGGAAGTGGCAGAAGAAAGTCCGCTGCTGGTAATCTCGGAATTAATGGCACCCTCTGCAATATCAGCCTCAGAGGCTATACCCTGATATGTCTTTGACGTAGTAGTGTCCCAGTCGCTGTCCTGCACTCTCGAACCAGCAGCAATACCAGCCACATGAGTACCGTGATACATAGTAGAAGCGTCTGAGCTGTGCATTGCAGTCGTAACCTCATCGGTGCCGCTATACTTCTTATTATTTATATAGTCGGCAGCCCATTGAATTCGAGTCACCCCATTTTCATCGCGAAAGAAAGGATTAATGTAATCGAAACCACTGTCCACGATTCCCACTACGACGTTCTTTCCCGTATATGCTTGTGGCAACTGGTTGATCAGACCATCATGAACCTTGTCAACACCTATCTGCTGGGGCACGAGGTCAAGCATGGGACGAGGCATACGTTCAGCCTCCAAGCGCACTACCCCATTATCGGCTGCCATCTGCGCAACACTACCCTTGGGCATACGCAAAACAAGTACTCGTCCGATACGGCTCAGCACTTCAAAACCATACTTCTCTGCCAGTTCCTCTTCGTCAGCATCCTCCGCCAACTTTGCCAGCAAGGTTATTGTCTGAGTCTCTGTAGAAGGTGCACGACGTATATCCCTTGCATCCTCTCCACATATCAATGATTCCAGATACGGAGATATCTTCTCATGTTCTTTCGATTCCTGTGCCACGATGGACGTTGCAACTGTCATCAACAGCACCAAGACTATAAATTTTCTCATTTTCTTCTATCCTATTTTGTTTTTGGCCTGCAAATATACAATATTTATTTATTATCTTGACCAATCGGAATAAAAATTCGACCTCAATGACCGACTTTTTGATAAAAAATTATTATATTTGCCGCGTTTTTGCGTAAAAATTAAAAGCAACAAGATAAAAATAATTATAAATTTCAAGTTGATGAAACAGTTTCTACATGCTAAGAGTACTTCGGCGCTAACCTTGCTGCTGACTTTCTTTCTAAGTATTTTCGGAGCAAGTTCTGCTTGGGCTGACGATTTGACTGTTTGTGACGGGGAAGCGACAAACGGCTATATACCTATAAATGGCAGTTATGCTGACACAGGTGGTTCTTTATCAGAATTTATTATCCCTGCTTCTGAAATACAGGAAATGAGCGGATGTGAGATTTTCAAGATGACTTTCTATCTCTCTTCACCGGCTTCTTCCGCATGGGGGGCGACTTTTAAAGTTTATCTGAAAGAGATTGAAGAAAACATCTATGAGTCCACTAAAGCATTTGGAGAAGATGGAACTACGGAAGTATGCAGCATAGTACTCAACGGTAATGAGGAAACTATGGAGGTTCCCTTTACAAAAAACTACAGCTATGAGGGAGGCAATCTTCTTGTTGGTTTCAAAGTAACAAGTGGAGGTGCATGGAAAAATGCAAGTTTCTACGGAGAGACACAAAGCACCAACACAGCATTCTACAACAAGAACGTTGCAACACGTGTAAAGTTCATCCCCAAGACCACATTCACCTATGCTGAGGTCAACATTGATGGTCCTGCCCTTAAGGTTCAAGGCTTCAACAATGGAGACAGCTTTGACTTCGGTTTAGTAGATGCAGGTACGACAAAGACATTCTCACTAAAGAATCCTGGAACTGAAAGCGTTACGATTAACATAACAACAACTGGTGGTTATACCACAGAATTAGAACAGGTTTCAATTGATGCCAAAGGTGAACAGACTATAACGGTAATCGTTCCTGAAACATCTGGCAACGGAAGTGTAACGTTCACGCCGACGGCTGAAGGCTTAACACCTGTCACCATCAACCTCGCATGCTCATTGCTGCATGCCGGAACTGAAACAATTGACTTCGAAGACAATCAGCTTCCAGACGAATGGACACTACCTTCCGGCTCCGTAACATACACTGGTGGAACATTGAAATACGGCTACAGCGCAGCTACGTTGGTATCGCCGCAACTTCTTTTCACTTCTGACGACTTTATTGCACTTACCGCAAGGTTAAATTACAACTCGCCAAACTATTACATCACCGTAAACGGTTCTGCTGACAACGGTGAGACATGGACCGCATATAGCAAGAAACTGAGCAATGACGTCCTGACTACAAACTTCACAACTGTCATTCTCGACGACATACCAACAACAGTCAACAGGCTGCAATTTGTAGGCTACAATGCATTTATCGATATGATTGCAGGTGTACCCTATGCACCTGTTGCACCAACGCCAAAGTTTAAGTTTGAGGCTGCCGACTATGAGTTCGGTTTCGTAATTGAAAACACGCCAAAGACATTTACTATCAGCAACACAGGAACCGCTGAGTTGACTGGTTTGACAGCAGAGGTAACAGGAAACTTCAGCGTAGAAGTTGCCAACACCATTGACGCCAAGAGCACTACAGACCTGACGGTTACACTGCTGACTAAAGAGAAGGGTGCTCAGCAAGGCGTAGTCACCATCAAGGTTGGCGAAGAGGAAAAGGCAAAGTTCAACGTTAGCGGATATGTTGCAGACGACACTAAGTTCTTCGAGAACTTCTCTAACAACACGCTCCCCGACGGTTGGACAATCACAAACAACACTTATTGGAAAATTGAAAACGGAGTAGCAAAGGCAGAATATAACTACAGCAATAAGTCTTATCTCGTCACTCCTACCCTAATAGTCTCAGGCACTGAAGACAAACTGGTGTTCCAGGCTCGTCAGACAGGAAGTTATCCTGACATCGTAATCGAGAAATCGACTAATGGAAAAGACTGGACACAGCACAAGAAGATTAGCGACCTCACCACAAGTTGGCAGATGTACACCATCGAAGGTCTTGAAGCTGGCAGCTACCAGTTCCGTTTCCTGAACGACGGATATGACTTGGACAACTTCAACGGCTTCGCACTGAATACAGAAGCACCCGTAATGGGTGTATTCTCTGATGAGGCTTGTGAAACAGCAGCCACACTGACAGAGACAATGAACTATGAGTTCATTACCGAGTTTAAGACTATTACCTATTATATAAAGAATACAGGTACTGGAACACTCGTGTTGAACGACCCGACCTTCGACGAGCCTCTGACCGCAACTTTGGACAAGAAAGAACTAACCGAGGGACAGGTTGCCAAACTTACTATCAATCTTTCTGCTGACGCAAAAGGCGTATTTGAGAACAAGACAGTCAGCGTTACAGCAGCCGACGAGGTTGGAACATTCACTGCATCCTTCAGCGCAGTCATTGTTGATGAGACGAAGTTCAATATCGACTTTGCTACTGACGAACTGCCCGACGACTGGACAAACGACAGCGAATACTTCCCCTGGACAAAGAACGAGGCAGGATACATATCAACAAGCAGCACAGCTGCCACACTGACTACAGCCCCGTTGATTGCAACCGCCGACGAGGATATTATTATAAGAACTGAAGGCAACGCTCTATCTGTAAGCTACAAGGCTGTTGGAGATGAAGAATGTAAAGAACTTGGTGCCTCCACATGGAGTGCAGCTCCCCAACTGCTTAAACTGAAGATGCCGAGTGAAATCGAAAGCGGCAAGTTCCAACTGCAGTTCAAGGGCAACAGCGCCAAGATTTATCGCATCTACGGTCTAACCACTCCCCTCGAACCAAAGATGAGCATAGCCCCAGCTATCGAGGAATATGACTTCCAGATGCAGACAACAGCCGCAGAATACGACATCACTGTCAGCAACACAGGCTCTGGTACATTGGAGGGAGTGAAGGCAGAACTGAAAGGTGAAGATTTCGAGGTTGCCTTAAGCATTCCTGAGAACAGCACAGCAACCATCAATGAAGGTGTTGCTACTATTCCTGCCGGACAAAGTATAAATGTGAAAGTAACATTGAAGCAAAGCACAGAATACAAAACACGCAAAGACACTCTTACCATCAGCACTACAAGCGAAGGCATTGAAGCCAAGTCTATCGTCTTCAAGGGAATGACTCGCGACGGAGAGAAGGAGATGATTGACTTTGCCACTGGCGAATGGCCTGAAGGTTGGAAGCACGAGGGTTGGACAATCTCCGACCAAGCCGCCAAGAGAACACAGATGGAGGAAGCTTCTTTCGTGACAACAACTATTAAAGCATCAGAAATATATTTCGACGCCAAGCGTGCTTATGCCACAGACGAAGCATCTCTGAAGGTTCGCTACAGCACAGACGGTGCTACAACTTGGTCAGAGGCTGTCAACTTCTACGACATCACCTCTGCATACCAAACCTTTAAGCTTGATGGTCTGGACGCAGAGAAGAACACCATTGTGGAATTCACAGGTGCAAACGTATATATTGACAACATCTACGGATTTGTAAGCGTACAGGCCCCAATCCTCTCTCTGACGGAAAACGGTGTAGCAGTGAACACATCAGAGGTAGTTGACTTTGGCAGCGACCTTCAGGCAAATCCTGTGGCTAAGGTTTACACGCTGACCAACACTGGTAATGCCGACCTCAAGTCAACAATCGTTACAGAAGGCGACGTACAGGTAACAGTCACGAAGGATGAAGTTCCTGTTTATGGACAGTTGACACTGGCTCCCTCTGATACTGCCACCATCACAGTGAACATATACTACGAAGCACCTTATGGAGATATGGAAGGAAAGGTATCCATCGTTTCCGAAGATGGTGTAGGTACTGTTGAAATGAACTTCAAAGCCAACTTCACAGACCCAGATGCACTTATTGTTGACTTCAACGACAACACCCTACCCCATGGTTGGTACAACGGTGTGGAAGGTAACTGGAACATCGCCAACGGATATGCCAGCGTATTCAGCGGTGTAGAGAAAGACCTCATAACAGCAATGGTTGGTGCCGAGGAAGGCAAGAACGTCTTGAGTTTCGAAGCATGGTCAAAGAACGAGACCTCGATATTGAAGGTTTACACTTCCACAGACCGCAGGCACTGGAGCGAGGCACAGACATTCACTCTGACAACCACTCCCCAGACATTTGCTTTGGAAGCTCTTGCTGACGGCAACTACTATGTAAGTTTCACATCAAGCAATGCTTCTGTTGACAATATCAAGGGTCTGAAGAAACTTGCAGTTCCTGCCCACGACTTCTTTCTCATCGGCACTGACGTTCCTGAAAAAGTAGAAACCACAGCCGATTTCTTCTCAGCAACTGTAACCTTAGCCAACCTTGGCAGCAACGAAAATGACGTGAAGGTAGAAGTATTCTTCGACGGAATATCCAAGGGAAGCATGTACTATGCAACCATCAATCAGAATACTGTGGCAGAACTCGAAGTTCAGTGTGCAGTACCTGATGCCGGAACCTATCAGGTTAAGATTAAGGTTAGCACAGACGATGGCACATACTCTGTAGAAACAGAAGAGGAAACTGTCACCGTATCCATCCCAACTGGTATTGACAGCATTACAAAGCAGAGTAAGGATGGTAAGATCTTCAATCTCAACGGCATGCGTGTTTACAGCCCGAAGAAAGGCCGCATATACATTATGAACGGAAAGAAAACTATTGTAAAATAATTAATATAACATATAAGAAGATGATAATGAAAAAGCTTTTTGCAGGAATGTTAACATCTATGCTAATAATGCCTGCTACAGCACAGGAACCCGTTGTAATCAATGGTTCGTTGATTAACTGGTATTACTATGGAAAGGACTATACTGGCAGCACCAGTGGAGATAGCTGGAACCAGCAGTCTGCTGGCAGTGGAGCATGGATTGACGATGAAGGTGTGGCACACGCTACAGGCGATGCCAACTACGGCCTCATGTCGTTCACACTAAACCCAGGAGCCACCAAGCCCCTGCTGCCCGAATGGAATATTCGCAACACAGTCCTCTACAGCAATACCGGCGGTGTATATACCGGCGATGCCTACTACTCTTTCTTCATGAGCGAAACAGGTTGGGAAGACGGTATGGATGGTGAGTACGGTTCTGAAAGCTACGTTGTCAAGGTTCGCAAATGGACATGGGACGGCGTTGACGAGACAACTGGACTCTATAAGAACGTGAAGTACCAACAGGTGGCAACAATGACCACACAGCCCATCGACCTCACCTATGACCCAATGAACGATATCGTATATGGTATCTTCTATGATGGCAACACCTACAAGTTCGGAACACTGGACATGGAGACCTTCAAGGTGACTAACATCTCACGCGAGGGTATCATCTATGGTGCTCCTCAGTGCATAGCCATCAACTCCAAGGGCGAGATTTATGCCATCGATGCCAGCGGCTACGTTTATACCGTCAACAAGACAGACGGCACACTGACCACTATCGGCAATGTGGGCTTCAAGAGTCAGGACAAGAGAATGTCGGCGACATTCGACTTCCGCACTGACAAGCTTTACTGGATTGGCTTCATGAACAACGGCAAGAAGAGTGCAGATACCAGCGGTACCGACAACACTATGACAATAGAAGAAGGCGGTCGCGACACAGGTCTGTACGAAGTCAGCACCACTAACGGTGTAGCTACACTTATCGGCAAGACCGACTTTGTGGATGTGGAAATTCTTTATGATGATCAGGGTGCGATTGTTGGTGCCAACACTAACAAGTACGGCAAGATGCAGATGACTGGCATCTATGTCGAGAACTCATTCACCAAGTTGAACAAGGACCTGCGCGTACTGCTGAAGAAATATCCCACACAGATGAAGGTGGGCGATCGTGGTTCAGTAACCGTCAATGTCAAGAACATCGGTCTGAATACCATTCGTGGCAGCAAGTATGTTGTAAATCTATATGTAGGCAACGAGCTTGCAGGCACCATCAACAATACAGACGATGATGAAATCTACACTCGCGACCTCGACAAGAGCACATCGCAAGACTACACATTCTACTTCACAGCCAACAAGGCTGGCAATGTAGAGATCTACGCCGAAGTGGTATATGCCGACGACGAGCAACAGGCTAACAACAGGACGACTGCCACCAGCATCATCGTGCTGAGCGGTAAGACTCTGCCCAACGTGACTTTGGCTGGAGTACAGAGCAACGGCGTGCTGAATCTTAGCTGGACAGATCCCAAGGGACACATCTGCGACGGTGCTGAAGACTATGCAGCATTCAGCTACGACGGTCTGAACGACTGGACAATGATTGACGGCGATGGTGGTTACACACAGAAGCCCAACAACCAGTTCGGCACTGTTGATTTCCCCAACTGGAACACTCCGAAGGCATTCATCGTGATGGAGCCCTATGCAGCAGGTCTCGGTCCCGACCACAATCTGGGAGGCGAGAAATGGCTGGCACACAGCGGCAAGCAGTACTTTGCTGGTTTCTACAGCGCCGTTCCCGATGCTGGCGAGATTGACAATAACGACTACATGGTATCTCCCCTGCTTAGCGGCGAGGCACAGACCATCAGTTTCTGGGCAAAAGGCTACAGAGGCACTGAGGCTACTGGCTACCAGACAGAAATGGCATTCAACGAGACACTGGAGGTGCTCTACACCACCGATGCCGACAACCTCGACCCAACGACCTACACCGTAATAAAGGAAACCTTCAAGGTCAACGATAAGGCATGGGAACAGTACCTTGCTGAACTTCCTGCCGGAGCCAAGCACTTTGCCCTGCATCGCAACAGCGCAAAGCGTGAGTACACCGAATACGAAGGCGCTACCGTTGAGGTTCCTGAGACAGGCAGTTTCGTGATGATGATTGACGACATCGAGTTCAACGTTGCCGCTATGACAGTAACTGGCTACAAGGTTTACAAGAACGGCACTCTCTTGACAACTCTCGATGCCAGCACCACAACTTACACCGCCCGTCGCATCGAGGATTCCGACACATTCACCGTAAAAGCAGTTTACGGTGACTCGGAATCAGCCGACTCAAATCCCATCAGCATTGACATCCTCAACGACATCCGTCAGGTAGTGAATGCTTCAAGCGATGTAAACGTAACGGCCATCTACAACCTGCGCGGTCAGCGTGTTCAGAGCATGAGCCAGCCCGGCCTCTACATCATCAAGCAGGGCAATACCTCACGCAAGGTCATCGTTAAGTAAGTATATACATATATGAAGAGACTATATATAACACTCATGGCAGCTTTCACGGCTGTCATGAGTTTTGCACAAAACACTCCCCCATCCAATGCCAAGCAAGAGCAATGGTGGATTGAGAGCACCTTCAACTATCAGGAAAACGGAGAACCTGCTCAACTGCAAGTCAGCGAGGACATTATCGTTGCATTCAGCGGCGACGACATCTACTTCTACTTTCCCAATCCATGGGGCGAGAATTCATGGATAAAGGGAACAAAGGACAGCGAGAGCGGAGCCTATGTCTTTGGCAGAGGTCAGCAAGTAGGAAACTATGGAAGCATGTATTACTTCTCTGGCTATGACGGAGAGAATTTTTCCGATTATTCCTTCTATTACAGCGAAGCCACAAATTCCTATTCATGCTTCGGCTACATGATGATTTCCTCATCAACAACCGACGTCAGCACAGCCATCGGTTATTTCGAGAACACCACGATATCAGCATCGAAGCCTGTTCCCGACGAACTCGTACAGGCTCCAGAGAACCTGCAGACACAGGATTACGTGCTGTCAGGAACATCCATCAACTACGCTCAGGACGGCTCCATCAGCAGCATGGACAACATTGCATTTAGCGTGAAAGTGGGTTTCGAAGGCAACAACGTCTATATTCAGGGACTGTCGCAGGCAGTACCTTCGGCTTGGGCAAAGGGAACCCTCAACGATGGTGATGTGACCTTCGAGATGGGACAGTTCATGGGCAAGGTCAGCTCTTTCAGTTCCTACCTCATGGGACAGCAATATGACACGAAGGAAATCAGCAACCTCGAATTTGAATACGATTCCACCACAGGAGCATTCACTGCACGCCAGTATATGGTCATCAATGCATACAAGGCAACGCTGGCACCGTTTGCTGTCTATGCCGGAGTCAGCATCAAAAAGGCTGTAGCAGAAACTCCTGCCAATCCTTCAGTTTCCAATTACACCCCCTACTCCACTGCCGAAGGCTATGGAACACTGGAACTGAACATTCCCCTTGTCAGCGAGACGGGAACCGCCCTTGCCTCCGATAAAATGAGCTATCAGCTCTATAAGGACATCAACGGCGAGGTTACAGACTATGTCTTCACGAAGGACGACTACATCAAACTGGAAGAAAGCATGGTTGAGATTCCTTACGACTACACCGACAACTTTGACATTGCAGTAGGAGGCGCATACATCTCCATCTTCGAGAACTCCCTGCAGTTCAAGCGCATCGGTGTGCAGAGCATCTATCGCGTTGGCAACGAAGAGAAGCGTTCAGGCCTCGTCTGGTACACCATCCCCACAGATGGCATCAACGACATCCGCCGCTCCGAATCCGACTCTGTCAGCTACAACATGGCTGGTCAGAAGGTAGGCAACAACTACCGCGGCCTCGTCATCCGCAACGGCAAGAAGCTCCTCCGCCGCTAATCCCACTCCACAATAACTGCAGGACGCTCCTGCCCCACAGCCTTTCCGCCCACAAAGCGGAGAGGCTTTTCTTTTCTCTAAACATTTTGGGGCCTTTTGTTTTGTGCAAAAATATAAATGATTAAATTTGCAGTGTCCCTACGCCGAAAACGCGTATGCCGAAAGGTGGAGCGTTGGGAAAAGGATGATGTCTGCGAAGGGTTATTTTACTACAATCTTATGACCTCCTTGGATGTAAATAGAACCCTTTTCCAATTTGCTTACACGCATGCCGTTCAAATTGTAGATGGGCTGTGCATTGGCTCCAGTTTCGACGATGTTGTTCAGGCCTGTTCCGGGAGTATCATCGAATTCTGTGAACTTCCAGTCGGTTGACCAGTTATAGGAGTTGGACTGAACAGTGCCACCGGATGCCTTGTATATACCACCCATGATGCCAGTTTCGGATGATGCTGACCATACGCCATTGATACGCATGGACAGACATCCGCTGGCAACACCTGGTTCGATGGTATAGACAGCGCCAGTGGCATCAACACCCTCGTATGTAAGGTATTTGCCTTCTTCTTTGGCTGATTCAAACTTCCAGCCGTCATCTACCTTTACGGCTTTCCATACACCATCGTAGCTGGTTGGTTCGGTTGTGCTCATGGAACGGGTCGTTCCGTCGTAGTAAACATAGTTGGTTGTGCCGCCATTGCGGGCAACATATCCTGCGATGGTATATAGTTGGCCGTTTTTTACATAGACAGGCTCCGTCTCTGTGATAATCCAGTCGGTTGACCAAGTGTAGGAGTTCTGGACAGCTTGGCTCGACGACTTGTATGCGCCACCCATGTCGCCGTTTTCAGAGGATGCTGACCATACGCCGTTTATTCTCATGGACACGCAACCCTCGGCAACGCCTGTCTCGATGGTATAGACTGCACCCGTATTGTCCGTACCAGCGTAAGTCAGGTACTGACTGTTGTCCTTGGCAGATTGGAACTTCCAGCCGCCATCGACCTTGACAGCCTTCCAGATACCGTCGTTGCTGGTTGGTGCAGTTGTGCTCATGGAGCGTGTTGTACCGTCGTATAGTACGTAGTGGGTTGTCTTCTTGCTATTGTTGATTACATAACCTGCAATGGTGTAATACTTGCCGTCTTGAATATGCAGGCGCTCAAAGTCGGATGCATCCACCTCTTCAATCTTGTATTTACAGCCATCGTCGCTCGTGTTGCTGCCTCCGCCCCAGTTGAGAATGCTGTAGGGACTATTGTTCTGTTGGTTCAGCTGATTGGTGCCGCTTTTTATAATGAACAGTCCTGGAGTGTCGCTATCAACAAACGACCAACCGTTTGCAGGTTTTGTCTTTGTGGTGGAAATGGGCGAGGTCATAGCCATATAGGAGCCATCGTAAACGCTCTTGATGTCGAATGAGCCATCGGTGCGTCCTTCCAGTTGCCAAACCTGATTGTCGAGGACGGTTAATGACAAGCCCGACATGGCAGTGCCGCTTCCGTTGTTTGTAAGATAGCGGGAACCACGGTTGGGGGTATAGAGGCGGAAGTATTTGCCTACCGTATTTTCACGTGTAGGAGCAATCACCTCGAGACCTGCCCGGAGTGCATTGACGGTGCTCGTAACCTCGGCCTCGGTGATGGTCTGTTGAGCCAGAACGTTAAATGCTGTGTTCTCGGCAGTCTTGAAGGCATTGACGCCTGCTTCGGTGTAGTCGCCGACTTTTGTTCCTACCTCGATGTCGCGACCAGCGGTTATGGCTGTTCCAATCGTATTGCGACGTGTGGCCATAGTATAGTTGTTTTCGCCTGTTTCCACGCTTACGGGAACCAACTGGTTCGTGTCAAAATCGGCATTATATGCGGCAGCCATTGCATTAGCAAACAGTACACTTCCCTTTCCAAGAAGGTATTGGTTGCTGTTTACGTAATTGGCATCTGCATTATCGCCACTAAGCAGCGGGGTGTATGTATCGACGAACTGGATATTTTCATCGCCTGCAGCAAGCGTATTCTGCAACCAGTTGTTGAAGGTGGTGATGCGGCCTGTATTCAGAGAGGCATTGTTGTAGCGAGGGTGGATGGCCATCACGTAGATCTTAGCTGTCGGGGCTTTCGCCTTCAGCTTGTTGATGAGCGCTGTGTAGTTCGACTGCACCGTTGCCATGGCGGTAGAGCCTGTGACATCGCTCGTTCCTGTATATACGAAGATGGCTCTCGGACAGCCGGACTTGCCGGCGCCGGTGGCTGCCCATGTGGCATCCACTTCCTTGCTCGTTGTGGCAATGTCGCCGCTGTTGTTCCAGCCTGTGCCGCGGTTCTTGACGTTGGGGTTGCCCAGAAGTTCCCACCATTCGGCCGTCTTGATTTCTCCATCGCCGAAAATCATTATGTCGTCGTTGCTGATGGGCATTACCGAGAACATCGTGGCACGTCCTCCGTGCATGCTGCTTAGGCCGTCCTGACGCTGAACGGTGGTGAGGTCTCCGTTGACATCGTCGTACACGCTGGTGACATTCTCGCCTAAGTAGGGTAGGATGGCGTGACACCATATCTTATAGGCGGCGGCATTGGGGTGGAGGTTGTCATTGCTCCAGGCTCCGCCGTTGGCAAGGTCCTGAAGTTCTTCGTATATATCTACGAAGGTAAGGAGGGCATCGTTCGATGTGTTGATGTAGTCCTTCAGGATCTCGTTGTAGTGCAGCCACGTTGCCCGAACACGATTACCAGTGTTGTTGTTCAGAATCGGGTACAGGTAGATATGTGTGCTTGGCGAACGCCGGTGAATGCGATTCACCATGCTCTTGACATAGCTGAGCACCTGCTCGGGGGTGAAGTTGAGGCCGCCGCTGGTGGCGATGTCGTTTGTGCCTATCATCAGAAACACCTTGGATGGTCCGTTGGCAATGTAGCTCTCGATGTTCTCACTCTGCTCCGTGGAGTAGGAACCCGAGTTTCCGCGGTTGCAGATGGGTAGGTAGTTGCCGTTGGCATCCCGGAATACCTCCTGCCAGATGTGCATGTCGGTGATGCTGTTACCGATCATCAGGATACTGCCTGCCTTGGGAGACAACACCTTGAAACCGTCATAGCGTGCAGTACGGAATGGACCGTCGGCCCATGACAAAACTATGCTACATATTAGCAATACCAGTGTGCTTAGAATCTTTTTCATAGATATTAGATTTAATGTTGCAAAGGTAGTCATAAAATCCGATAAACTGCTTCCTTTAAGAAGAATATTTTCAATTCAGAGGTAATTTGACTCCATTTTAATATGTTTTAAGAAGAAATGTGCGGTTATATCGTAAAAATTGCTTTTCCTTGCGTTCAAATACAAGAGAGTTGACAATAATTTCTTCCATCGTTAACACAGAATCTCAAGCTACTACATGTTACGACCTCAGCGGTCGCAAGCTGAACCAGATGCAGCGCGGCATCAACATCCTCCGCATGAAGGACGGAACTAGCCGCAAGGTGCTGATTAAGTGAGTGCAGAGCGATGCTTGCATCGGCTATGCCGAGCGTGAAGCAACTCGAATAATATTCAAGGTGCTGGTTAAGTGAAATAGCTGAGTCCAAATTTGGATTCAGCTAAAAATCAACAACAGGGAAATTTTTCCCAGCCATCCCGAAGTGAGGGCAAGCCGAAGTGAAACTAGTCCTTATTGCAGAAGATTTTAGAACTTGTGGCGATAGGTTCTAGTACCTTCGTCAACAAGTTAACTTAACCTATAGACGAAGATAATATTAACCTATGGGCACAGATAATATTTATCTGTTATGCCTGAAAATTGTTGTAATCGCAAAATACCTCACAACCTCCCCTAGAGCCGATGAATAAAGGGCTGGAGGCGGTGAGGTTTGCTTTCAAACCTCACCCTAAAGTCCATAAACCTCACCTCATAGGTAATGCTCCAGCAAAATGAATAGGGAAGAGAAATTTTAAGTGAAAATGGGAGGTTTAGGTGAGGTTTGGGGGACTCTTGCGAATAAACCTCCCACATGCGAGCCCTTTATTTATCGGACTTGGGGGAGGTTGTGAGGTTATATGCGCGATACATGTTTTTTCATGGTTAAGACACCATTTCAACAAGACCTAGGCCTTATCGCTATAAGACCTAGGTCTTGTTATCATAACATCTAGGTCTTAACCAGCACACGATACTATCACTTGGCACGAAACGATAGTAAGGCTTGGCAGGAAGGGATAGTATCGCGTAGCAGGGAGCGATAGGGAGGCTGAAAAGTACTTGGCGAAAAGGGATTTCACTACCTCCAACTCATCGCCCTCGGGAGAGGCGGTGAAGGTGGCGTAGGGAGTGAGGGAGCCCGTGACGAAAGGCCATTCGAAGTCGTCGAACCAACGCTGCGGCTGACAGTCGCGCTCGAAGAATGCCTTCCAGCGGGGATAGTAGAAGTTGGAAAGCAGTCCCTGCCACTCGCGGTTGGCATAGTCGTGGAGCCCACCACGTTCGCACTGCGGGCGGTCGCCCCAAGTGGTCAGCAGCATACGCGCATTCTTCTCATAGAGGTCTTTCTCCTCGGCAGTCTCGCCTATGGCACGAGCCATCTCCGTCCAGCGTCCGAGGCGGAACTCCGTGCGTGTAGCAAGCAGTCGGTCCTGGTCGAGGATTTGCTGCAAGAAAGTCTGAACCAGTCGCTCGCGTTCGGCTCCTGTGGCTGTGGAAATGCTATCGAGGGAAATTTTTCCCTGGTCGGCAAGTGCCTGCCGCATGAGGTCCACAAGGTCGTAGCGATAGTTCTCGTTGTTCTTCAGCTCATCTGCCACGCTCAACATCTCACGGAGGGCCGTACGCAGGTCGGAAAAGTCCCAGTACCACGTGGAGCCAGCCCAACTGCTGACGGTTCCTGCCCGCAGCGACGGACGCATGAGAAAGACACTCTCCGTTGTACCTTGCTGTCCGTTGTTGGGACAGTTATAGACGCCCTTGCCCAGTCGTGTCCAAGCGGAAAGAAGGCGGTCGTAGGCACTGCTGCCAGGCTTCACGCCGTAGCGCATCTGCACATAGTCGGCAAGCCACGTCTGACGCGTGTATTCGGTGTTTGTCCAGGGGAGCGCATATAGCAGGTCGTAGAGCATACTGTTGTTCTCGATGCCCTCTGGAATGGCTCCGATGCCCACAAGTCCGTTCGAAGAAGCATTCCGTGCAGCCTCGTAGAAGCAGTCTATCAAGCGGTCCATGCGTCCGAACAGACCCACATTGCCACCGAAGTTCGAAACCTGTCCCCATACCCAGTCGTGCGGCTTTCCGTCGGCTGTGGTGCTGTGTCCGCTGCACGATGTATCGCCGTTGTTGTCGCCATGAAGGTCGAGAATCATCAATCGGCCAGCAGGTACGGTATGTGTGAGGATGGGCGTGGGATTGTCCTGCCAATGCTGACACACCCAAACAGCTTCAGGGTTGTAGGAGAGCAGAGCATCGTACATAGCACGTACAGAGGCCTTAGCATCTGTGACACCATTGGGAACACCACCTTCGTGGAAGGGGTCGATGGCATAGAATCGAGTGCTGCAAACATCGCCGAAAAGTTCATCGAAAGCCTTGTAATAGGCCGCTGCAAACTCGCGCAGGCGGTCGGTATTGTTGACGAAAGCAGGACGCACGAAACTGCACCACATACCACCATCGACGATGTCAGCCGACTGCCACTTGGCAACCTTCTGGGGAACTGCATACTGGAGGAAATCCTTGGGCACCATACCTACATAGCCTGGCACCACGGGCTTCATGCCCAGTTCCATCATTCGCTTAAAAATCTTTCGTCCCAACTCTGTACGCTGCCGATACCAACTGTCGGGCTGAGGCCCCCCCCACCCCGTCAGGTTGTTCATGAAGAACCATCCGTAGAACGCACTTCCGCAGACGAATTCATTCACTTGGTCGAGCGAAGAGTAGCCGTAGTTTTCGAGCACCCTGCGCCACACGCCCTCCATACCCGTAATGGCGAGGGGAAGATTGACGCCGTGAAGTGCCATCCAGTCTATCTCCTGCTGCCAGCGTTCCCAGTCCCAGAAGGCCATCGAGTATGAATGGGTGCAGAAGTTGAGGTAGTAACGATAATCGACACAGCTCTTGTGGCGTTCCTCCTTTACGGCTGGCAGTTTCGCAGGCAACGAGGCAGTCGGACTGTTCCACGAAATATCTATGCCTGCATAGTGCTGCAAATACCAGTTGATGCCAGTTGCGACGGCAATGTTGTCGGAACCCGTAACACGCACCTTCTTCCCATTGCAACTGATGGTGAAATACTGTTCAGAGGCCTGTTTGTCAATCCTCAATTCGAATCGCTTGGCATCCTTGCCGTTGGGCAGAACACGGGACAGTAAATCGCCGACGGGAGAGGCGAAGGAATTGAAAATTGAAAATTGAAAATTGAAAATTAACAGAAGGAGGAGGCGTTTCATGGTGGGAGGAGTGGTTGTTGGTTATGGGTTATTGGTTATTGAGGTTTAAGAGTTTAAAGGTTTAATGGTTCAAGAGGGGCTCTCCCCCTCGGGGGGACGGGAAGAGGGGTCTAGTTCCATCAAGCGCAAAAGTTCATCGCGATACTGGGCGGCTTCGAGGAAGTCGAGTCGCTTGGCAGCTTCCTGCATCAGTCGGCGCGTATTCTCGATGGTCTTACGCAACTGCTGTGGCGTCATGTTCTCCACAATTGGGTCGGCAGCCATTTCTGAATTGATAATTGACGATGGATAATTGACAATTTTATGATTATCAGCGGCTGTAGGCTTGGCTGCGGCAGAACCCATAGGCATGGGGGCAGAGTCCTTCTTGACGGCTTGGGGCGTGATGCCGTGTTCCTCGTTGTAGCGGAGCTGCACCTCGCGACGATGGTTGGTTTCCTCGATGCAGGCAGCCATAGACTTCGTAATCTTGTCGGCATAGAAGATGGCCTTGCCGTGAACATGACGGGCAGCACGACCGATGGTCTGTGTGAGCGATGTCTTACTGCGCAGGAAGCCCTCTTGGTCGGCATCCAGAATACCTACGAGCGACACCTCGGGCAGGTCGAGTCCCTCGCGCAGCAGGTTCACCCCCACCAGCACGTCGTATTCACCTTTGCGCAAGCTGTCCATAATCTGCACACGCTCCATAGTATCCACCTCGTGATGGATGTAGCAGGCATTGATGCCGCTGCGAATGAGGTAGGCGGAGAACTCTTCTGCCTGACGTTTGCTGAGAGTGGTCACAAGTACACGTTCGTTGACATCCACACGCTTCACAATCTCTTCTAAGAGGTCATCGGCTTCGTGCTCTCGCGGACGTACCTCAACTATTGGGTCGAGCAGTCCCGTGGGACGGATAAGTTGCTCAACGACAACACCCTCGGCCTCCGCCAGTTCGTAGTCGGCAGGAGTGGCAGAAACATATATAATCTGATTGGTAAGCTGCTGAAACTCGTCGAACTTCAGCGGACGGTTGTCCATCGCAGCAGGCAGACGGAAGCCGTATTGCACGAGGTTAATCTTACGGGCACGGTCGCCGCCGTACATACCACTAATCTGTGGCACGCTAACGTGACTCTCGTCGATGAACATCAGGAAGTCCTTTGGGAAGAAGTCGAGCAGACAGAATGGGCGTGTACCGGCTTCGCGTCCGTCGAAATAACGGCTGTAGTTCTCGATGCCAGAACAATGTCCCAGCTCGCGAATCATCTCCACATCGTACGTTACACGTTCCTGCAGGCGCTTTGCTTCGAGTGTCTTTCCCTCTTCCTCGAAACGGTTGACCTCGATAGCCAAATCGTCCTCAATCTGTCGCACAGCGCGCTCCTGTGTTTCCTTAGTAGTCATGAACAGGTTGGCAGGATAGATATGGTATTCGTCGAACTGACTGATGCGCTGCATCGTCTCTGGGTCAATCTCCTCTATGCTCTCTATCTCGTCGCCCCAGTAGGTGATGCGAAGCAGGTTGTCGGAGTATGCAAGAGCGATGTCGAGAGTGTCGCCTTTCACTCGGACTTCACCACGATTGAGGCTTAAATCATTACGTACATAAAGGCTATCCATCAGTTTGCGTAACAATACGTTACGGTCTAGCTCCTGCCCCACTCTAACAGTAATCACGCTCTCGTAGAAAGCAGCAGGATTGCCCATACCATAGATGCAACTTACGGAGCATACGACAATGACATCGCGCCGTCCGCTCAACAGTGCGCTGGTGGCTGCCAGACGAAGTTTGTCTATCTCGTCGTTAATAGCAAGATCCTTCTCGATGTAGGTGTCCGTAGATGGGATATATGCCTCGGGCTGATAGTAGTCGTAATAGGAAACGTAATACTCTACGGCATTGTGTGGGAAGAAGCTCTTCATCTCGCGATAGAGCTGGGCGGCAAGGGTCTTGTTGTGACTGAGGATGAGCGTGGGACGTCCTATCTGCGCTATGACATTTGCCATAGTGAACGTCTTACCGCTTCCAGTAACACCAAGCAACACCTGTGCAGGAGCACCTTGCTCCACGCCCTCCACCAGTTGGCGAATGGCTTGGGGCTGGTCGCCAGTGGGCTGAAACGATGATGATAGACTAAACACTGCCATATTGCTGCAAATATAGTGATTTGTTGTGAGAAGTGAGAAGTGAAAAGTGAAAAATTGTTAGAACAATACCAATATAGCCCTCATTAAGAAGAATTTTTACTTTATAATTTTTAATTTTTAATTAATTATTGTATCTTTGTCGCCCAAATGCGCGAAATGAAGAGAATGAAGAAGTTGATTCTAACCCTGACAGTTGCAATCGGAAGCCTTGTACTGACGTCGTGCGGTGAATATGCAGCCCTGCAGAAGACACCCGACTACGAGTACAAATACGAGGCTGCAAAGGCATACTATTTCGAAGGGAAATACAATCGCGCAGCCACTCTTTTCTACGACTTACTGGCAATAATGAAGGGTACCGCCAACGGTGAGGAATCCCTCTATTTAACGGCTATGAGCGAGTTTGGCAACAAAAACTACGACATGGCTCACCAGAACTTCAAGAAGTACTTCCAGACATACCCCAAAGGGGTGTATGCCGAGCCTGCCCGCTTCTACTCTGCCCTTTCGCTCTACAATCAGGCACCAGACCCACGTCTCGACCAGACGAACACCATTGATGCTATGGGCGAGTTCCAGAACTTCCTCGACCTGTATCCCTACACGCCGCTGAAGGCGCAGAGCCAGCAGATGATATTCGACCTGCAGGACCGTCTGGTGGAGAAGGAATGTATGGCTGCCAAGCTTTACTACGACCTTGGTTCATACATGATAAACAGCCTCTATGGTGGCAACAACTACGATGCGTGCATTGTGACGGCTCAGAACGCCCTGCGCGAATACCCCTACGCCGCACCAGAGAAGCGCGAGATGCTGTCGATTCTGACTTTGCGTGCCAAATACCAACTGGCATTGCGCAGCGTAGAAGAGAAGAGAATAGAACGTTTCCGCGATACTATTGACGAGTACTATGCCTTCGCCAACGACTTCCCTGAATCGAAGTATCTGAAAGAGGCAAAGGACATATTCAACCAAGCTGAGAAAATAGTAAAGCGTAAGCATATTAATATGGAAGATTAAAGGCGCAGCATAATTGTGAATTGTTAATTAAAAGCTATATATGGATTACAAAAAGACAAACGCACCAACAAACACGGTGACACGCGACATTATGAATCTCTGTGACGAGACTGGTAACATCTACGAAAGCATTGCCATCATCGGCAAGCGCGCCAACCAGATTTCTACAGAAATCAAGCAGGAGCTCTCGCAGAAGCTGCAGGAGTTTGCATCCAGTTCTGACAATCTGGACGAAGTGTTTGAGAACCGCGAGCAGATAGAGATTTCACGCTACTACGAGAAGTTGCCAAAACCATCTCTAATCGCTACACAGGAGTTCATCGACGGAAAGATTTATTTCCGCAATCCCGCAGCCGAAGCCACAATTGAAGACCTGTAAAGGCTAAGGGCAATTGTCAATTGTGAATTGTTAATTGTGAATTGAGATGATACAGAGAATACAGAGCCTATATCTGCTGATTAGCGCCATACTCGGTGTGGTGTGCCTGAGTATGCCTCTGGGCTACTTCACCACAGCTGAAGGAGAACGCGTTGCAGACCTCTTCAACCTGTGGACACGTTGTACAGAAACAGGAGCACACAACTTCGCTCCATGGGCCTTGTTTGCCCTGTTGACGGTAACAACCACGTTTACCTTCCTCGATATCTTCCTCTTCACACGTCGTGCCCTACAGATGCGCATTCTCACGATTAGTATAATACTGCTCGTGGGATACTATGGCTTCTTGGCTTTCTTCGTGTTCGTGGTCAATGGTGACTTTTCCTACACACCCAGCATCTCAACAGCGTTCCCATTCATCTGCATCGTGCTCGACTATCTGGCATTCCGAGGCATACTTAAGGACGAATTGCTCGTCCGCTCCCTCGACCGCCTTCGCTAATTCACAAGCATAAAACATAAAGAGAGGCACAACCACTTCGGCTGTGCCTCTTTTTATGTTTGGATTAAGGGTGAAGGATTAAGAGTTTAAGAGGCTTAAGGAGAGCCCTCCCCCTCGGGGGAGGGACTGGGAGAGGGGTTCCGTTTAGTCCTTTCGGGAGAAGACGTCAAATAGGTATGTCACCTTTGCTACTATGGCTCCATTAGCGGAACGTCCGAAGGTGTCAGCCTTTCCATCGTGGAAGATGTTGGAGAGTGCGAAATAGTAGCGGCCCTCAATAGAAAAATGTCCTGCCTTCTTTGTGTTTACCTCCATTCCAAGTCCTCCGGTGATGCCGTATTCGAAATGGTTCTGTATGGGAAGACTGTATTGCTCGACAACATTGTTGGGACGCTGGGCAAGTGTGGCAGCCGACCAAGTTCCACTTCGCTTATCCTTATCCGAAATATAAAAACCCAACTGCGGACCGAGAACGAGATAGCCCATCATACCCTTCACTTCTTTACCCATTCCCAGACGGGCAAGAAAGGGAACCTGCACATAGTTGATGGTACGGCTAAACTTGTCGTCGCTGGTCTCAATGACTTCAGTCCAACCAAGTTGGGCATAGTTGACCTCAGCCTGTACGGCACAGAGCATCTTGAAGTATCGCTCACAGGTATAGCGCATGGTGAAGCCAAGTGTGGTTCCTCCATGATATTTCTGTTTAATTGTAGGGTCGAATGACACCTTGTTCCAGTTGTAGCCTCCGTTCACTCCAAACGCCAATGCACTACGGTATTCGCCGACCTGAGCATAAAGTGAATTGACAATTGACAATTGACAATTGACAATTAAGAAGAACAGGAGGAGGCGCTTCATCTGACAAGCTGAATGGTGTTGTTGGAGTTGTAGTGAACGAGCTGTACATTTACATTCACATAGCCTGCATTCTCGCCTGCACGCTGGAAGAAGAAATAGTGCTGCAGAGGCTGCTGCTCCAATGTTCCTTGCATCGAATCGAAATTCTCACGCCCCAGTTTTGCCAGACCATGCATGAAATAGTAGCCAAGGTCATAGCCAAGGTGCTCGGCACGAGGATATGATACACGCGAGGCCTGTCCGTAGTTGGCACGATACTGCTGCTCAAACTTCACAACACGTCCGCTTAGGGGATTGCGATAGTATGGCGAATAGACGCGAGTATCGAACTGGTAGTAGTCGCGAATCATAGTGGGTGCATAGGTAATCCATTCGGGATAGCCCAGCAGTACAATCTTATATTGAGGATAACGTGCCTGGAACGATTTGATGCCTGAAATCATCTGTGCCAGAGAGGACATACTGCGACTGTCGGAAATGACAACATTCTGACGGAACTGATTGAAGGCACGGTCGTAGGCAAACTCATCGCCACCGGCAGCAAGACTGGTGGTCTGCATGTTGCGAAGCTTCAGCACCTGTGACAGATGATTGGCAAAATTCTGGGCTCTCTCGTCGCTCTCTCCTGTGCGGTAGAACACGAAATTGCTGTTCTCAAGGTCTTTCATAATGAGTGAGGAAATGCCAGGATAGAGAAGTTCCTGAGCCACACCCACCTGATAAATCCAAGGATTGCCATAGACCTGTGGACAAGGGACATTGAAGGGCAACACTAAACGAACCTCATGACGACGGCAATATTCTGCCAAAGAAGGCACTTGCACAGCATCTGCCGGACCGAATATAAAATCCATCGTCGTCAGTTGCTCGTTGGCAAGCGTCTGCTGCAGACTGGTTTCCGTAGTGCCACAGTCGAGAGCATAGACATCAACACTTGTTCCCTCGCGCTTCACCTGCTCTACAGCCATCAGCAAACCGCGATAGAATTCCACAAAAGTGGTGGCACGAGCCGAATGTTCCTTCAATGGGAGTAAAACTGCCACACGAACAGTTGTAGCAGCATACAGCCAACTGCCGATAATGCATAGCAACAACAGAGAAAATATGCGTTTCATAGCTAAATTCGTTAATTATAAGGGCAAAGGTACAAAATAAAAAGTGAAAAGTGAAAAGTGAAAAGTGAAAAATAAAAAAATAATATGTATCTTTGTACGTTATATCTATATGATGAGACAGATTATTTGCTTTTTTCTAATGCTTTGCACTACTATCTGCGCATCGGCGCAGAGCACTCCGCCAACTGTATCGCCACTGGCTTCATACACTACCACTGATGGTGAGGAAACGGATGATGCATCGGGCGGTCAGAATGCTCCTCTTGTAGCACATTTCACGGCAAATCCCTCAAACTTAGGTGGCTATTCGGTGCGCTACGAATGGAAGATTTACCGTCCGGGAGAGGAACAAACACCACTGGTACACCGTTTCGAAGAAGACATTGACTATACTTTCACTATGAGCGGCTCGTTCTACGTGCAGCTCTATGCCACATTCGTTCTTGGCAACGACACCATCATTTTTCCGGAAGAAGGTGAAGCAAATCCGATAGCAGTAACCATCAACGAAAGCAAACTAGATTTTCCTAACGCATTCTCTCCCAACGGCGATGGGTGGAACGACAAGTTCAAGGCAAAAGACGGATATCAAAGCATAATCTCGTTCAACGCCACGATTTTCAGTCGATGGGGTGAGAAGATTTATTCATGGAACAATCCTGCCGGAGAATGGGATGGACGTTGGCGTGGGCATCGTGTAAAGGACGGTGTTTACTTCCTAGTGGTGAACGCCAAAGGTGCCGACGGTCACAAATATAACATAAGGAAAGCCATAACCGTCATCAGCGGCTACGACAACGACTCGACTGGAACCAGCAGCTCATCATCCACCGGTTCTGGAGGCGCTGGAGAATAGAATAAAGGTAACGAGCTATGAGTGGAGAAAAGATAGAGGTTCTGGGAGCCAGGGTTCACAACCTCAAGAATATCGACGTAGAGATTCCGCGCGGCAGCCTTACAGTCATCACAGGACTTTCGGGCAGCGGAAAATCGTCGTTGGCCTTCGATACCATTTTTGCAGAAGGACAGCGCCGCTACATTGAAACTTTCTCCGCATACGCCCGTAACTTCCTTGGCAATATGGAACGGCCCGATGTTGAAAAGATTACGGGTCTGTCACCTGTCATCAGCATCGAACAGAAGACAACGAACAAGAACCCACGTTCTACTGTGGGCACTACAACAGAAATCTACGATTTCCTACGCTTGCTCTATGCACGCGCCGGAGAAGCCTTCTCATACGTGACTGGGGAGCGGATGGTGAAATACACAGAGGAACAGATTGTGGACCTGCTTCTGCATGATTATCTTGGTCGGAAGGTTTATCTGCTGGCTCCATTGGTGAAAAACCGCAAGGGACATTACAAAGAATTGTTCGAGAGCGTGATGAAGAAAGGCTACCTCTATGTTCGCGTTGACGGAGAGCTAATGGAGGTGGAACACGGAATGCATCTCGACCGCTACAAGAACCACTCCATTGAGGTAGTTGTGGACCGTTTGGTAGTAAAAGAGACTGATGACCACCGACTACAGAACAGCGTGGCAAATACGCTAAAACAGGGCGAGGGGCTGATGATGGTTTACGATGTGGCAACGGAGGAAATAAAGCACTATAGCCGCCGTCTGATGTGTCCCACCTCTGGTATCTCATATAGCGACCCTGCTCCCCACGATTTCTCGTTCAACTCACCCCAAGGTGCTTGTCCACGTTGCAAGGGTTTGGGCTATGTCTCGCTAATCGACCGCGACTTAATCATACCTGACAAAAGTCTATCGATTCACGATGGGGCTATAGTTCCTCTGGGCAAGTGGAAATCATCGATGATTTTCTGGCAGATACAGGCTATACTGGAGAAATACGGATTCACTGTTAACGACCCTGTGAGTTCTCTCAGCGACGAGGCTCTCGACGAGATATTCAGCGGTTCGATAGAACGACTGCGCATTCCTGCCGAACTAACCAAGACCTCAAGCGACTATTTCTGTAACTTCGAAGGACTGGTGAAATACATCCGTTCGACACAAGAGAACGACCAGAGTGCTACGGCACAGAAGTGGGTTGGACAGTTCAGCCGCGACTGCAAGTGTCCAGAGTGTCAGGGACAGCGCCTCAACAAGCAGGCTCTTAGTTTCCGCATTGCCGGCAAGAACATCGCAGAGCTTGCACAAATGGATATTGGAGACCTGTACCAGTGGTTAGAAGAAGTGGACGGAAAATTGAGCGAACATCAGCGCAAAATTGCACCTGAGATTCTGAAGGAAATCAGAACACGACTGAAGTTCCTACTTGACGTTGGACTCAACTATCTATCGCTAAACCGAGCTTCAGCCTCTCTGTCTGGCGGTGAGAGCCAGCGCATACGATTGGCTACACAGATTGGCAGTCAACTGGTGAATGTACTATACATATTAGATGAACCCAGCATCGGACTCCACCAACGCGACAACCAGCGCCTCATCAACTCGCTGAAGGAGCTGCGCGATACAGGCAACACAGTGATTGTAGTGGAACACGATGAGGAGATGATGCGCTCTGCCGACTGGATTATAGATATCGGTCCGCGTGCAGGTCGCAAAGGCGGCGAAGTGGTGTTCCAAGGAACTTATCCCAAGATGCTTGAAAGTCACACGCTGACGGCTCAGTACCTGAACGGTGAACAGAAAATCGAGGTCCCCCAGCATCGTCGCGAGGGCAACGGTGAACGTCTTTTGCTCTATGGCTGCAATGGTAATAACCTAAAGAATGTTGATGTCACTTTCCCTCTCGGTACGCTCATCTGTATTACTGGTGTCAGTGGAAGCGGCAAATCTACCCTCATCAATGAAACACTGCAACCCATTCTTTCCCAGCATTTCTATCGCTCGCTGAAAGACCCACTACCCTACGACCGAGTAGAAGGATTGGAACTTATAGACAAGGTGGTGGACGTGGACCAAAGTCCGTTGGGACGCACTCCACGCTCGAATCCTGCCACATACACAGGGGTGTTCAACGACATTCGCGACCTCTATGCCCAATTGCCTGAAGCCAAGATTCGCGGCTACAAGCCCGGACGATTCTCGTTCAACGTAAAGGGAGGTCGCTGTGAAGCCTGCGGTGGCAATGGCTATCGCACCATTGAGATGAACTTCCTGCCCGATGTTTTGGTACCTTGCGAAGTGTGTCACGGTAAACGCTACAATCGTGAAACACTGGAGGTACGATTCAAGGGCAAGAGTATTGCAGACGTGCTGGATATGACCATCAATCAGGCTGTTGAGTTCTTCGAGAATCAACCTCAGATACTCAATAAGATAAAAGTGTTGCAGGATGTTGGATTGGGTTACATCAAGCTCGGTCAGCCCAGCACCACATTGTCCGGTGGCGAGAGTCAACGCGTGAAACTGGCAACGGAACTGTCGAAGCGCGATACAGGTCGTACGCTATACATACTCGATGAACCCACCACGGGCCTTCACTTCGAGGACATTCGCGTGCTACTATCCGTACTGAACCGTCTTGTAGATAAAGGAAATACAGTTGTCGTCATTGAACACAACCTCGACATTATCCGTTCTGCCGACTATCTAATCGATATGGGGCCCGAGGGCGGTCTGCAAGGTGGTCAAGTCCTATTCCAAGGTACTCCTGAAGCTCTTAAGGAAAGCGGTGTTGGCTACACCTCCCAATATTTATAACGTTCTAACAAACACTCGCAACCTTCGAGTACATCGCGCCAAGTAGCGTCAAAGTTACCCGTGTACCACGGGTCGGCAACATCGGAAGGTCGCTCAGTAAAGTCCATCAACCGACAAATCTTACCATCAGGGTCTCCACCGCAGATGGCGTTCATATTGCGCAGGTTCCACCCGTCCATTCCAATAAGAAGGTCGAAACGTTCGTAATCCGAGCGCCTCATCTGCCGAGCAGTCTTACCCTTGCATCCTATCCCATGTTCAGCCAGTTTGCGGCGAGCATCTGGATAAACCTCGTTGCCTATCTCCTCAGTTGATGTAGCTGCCGACTCTATGTAGAACTTGTCATCAAGCCCGGCTTTGTGCACAAGGTCTTTCATCACGAACTCAGCCATCGGACTCCTACAAATATTCCCATGGCACACAAATAATATTTTCTTCATGAAAAGGTTGTTTTCTAATTTCACAGCAAATATAGAGATAAATTCGTAATTATTTTGTATCTTTGCACGATTAATACATTAATATATAATATTATGGCAGAGATTAAGCCCAATTTGTACATTGCAGTAGCATATAGACTGTACACCAAAGATAGCGAAGGTAAACGCGAACTCGTGGAGGAAGCCACGAAAGAACAGCCATTCCAGTTTGTAAGCGGACTGGGTATGACACTCGATGACTTTGAAGCCCAGATTGTGGGACTGGAGAAAGATGGAGAGTTCGATTTTGAATTGACACCAGCACAGGCTTATGGAGAATACGAAGAGGAGCGTGTGATAAAGGTACCGCGTTCGACATTCGAAATAGACGGAAGACTGGACAAACAATACATCTACGAAGGTGCCGTTGTACCTTTGCAGAATGCTGACGGACAGCGTTTCAATGGTCTCATCAAGAAGATTGAGGATAAGGAAGTAACGCTTGACCTCAACCATCCTCTAGCAGGCAAGTCACTCATATTCGTAGGCGAGGTCGCTGACATTCGCGAGGCTACGAAAGAAGAAATTACAAGCACACTGAAGATGATTACAGGTGAAGGTGGCTGCGGCTGCGGTTGCGAGGACTGCGAAGGATGTGGAGACGATCACTGCGACCACGACCATCATCATGGTGACCACTGCGGTTGCGGACATTGCCATTAAGCCTACGGTTAATTGACAATTGATAATTCTTGCTTAGGCAAGCGTACTAAAGAAACGATTAGACAATTGATAATGCGGAACTCATACGGACACCTTTTCAAGCTGACATCGTTCGGCGAAAGTCACGGAGAAGCCATTGGCGGCGTAATTGACGGCATGCCTGCTGGCATCAGTGTGGACATGGAGTTCATACAGAGTGAACTCGACCGTAGGCGTCCAGGCCAGAGCCGACTGACGACAGCTCGGAAGGAATCTGATAAAGTGGAACTACTGAGTGGCGTTTTCGAAGGAAAGACAACGGGCCAACCCATCGGATTTATTGTCCATAACGAAAACCAGCATAGCAACGACTATGAGAATATGCGCGATGTATTCCGTCCCAGTCATGCCGACTTCACCTACTGGCAGAAATACGGTATTCGCGACCATAGAGGAGGCGGACGCTCATCAGCTCGCGAGACAATAAGTCGCGTAGTTGCAGGAGCCTTTGCAAAACTGGCACTCCGTCAGTTTGGAATTACCATTCAGGCATACACACAACAGGTTGGCGGCATTTGTCTGGAAGGAACCTACGAGGACTATGACCTCAGCCAAACGGAAGAGAACGAAGTTCGTTGTCCCGACCCTGAAACGGCAGAGCGTATGGCCAGCCTCATCAGTGAGGTAAAGGCCCAAGGCGACACAATAGGAGGAGTGATTGCCTGTGTGGTGAAAGGTTGTCCCGTTGGACTGGGCGAACCGGCATTCGGAAAACTTCATGCAGAATTGGCACACGCAATGCTATCAATAAATGCTGCCAAAGGCTTCGAATATGGTATGGGATTTGCAGGAGCCGCACAACGAGGCTCTGAGCAGAATGACATCTTCATACAGGACGAAGACGGAGGTATTACCACACGTACTAACCACAGCGGCGGCATACAGGGTGGAATCTCAAACGGACAGGACATATACTTCCGCGTAGCTTTCAAGCCAGTAGCTACACTCCTACGCGAACAACAGACAGTAACTATCGAAGGAGAACCTACAACGCTGCAAGCCCGTGGTCGTCACGATGCCTGCGTACTTCCAAGAGCAGTACCTGTGGTGGAGGCAATGGCTGCCATCACCCTTCTCGACAACTATCTATTGAATAAAACAACACATCTATAACCATGAAACGTATAGCATTACTTCTTGTAATTTTCAATTTTCAATTTTCAATTTTCAATTGCGCCTACGCTCAGTTCCTGAACAAAGCCGTAGAGATATGGCCAAAGGAAATACCCGGAGGCGGCGAAAAGAAAGAAGTGAAATGGCAGGAGCGCCCAAACGACGGTCGTGCATTCTTCGAGGTCAGCAATCCCACATTGGAAGCCTTCACCCCAGACCCAGCGAAGAGCAACGGTAAAGCAGTAGTTGTTTGTCCAGGAGGAGGATATGTTATGCTGGCATACGAGAAAGAAGGACAGGAAATTGCTCAGTGGCTGTCGTCGCTTGGTTACAATGCTTATGTGTTGTCCTATCGTGTGCCCAACAACCGTCTGGGGGCCTTGCAGGATGTACAGCGTGCCATCCGACTGGTACGCAGCAACGGGGCAAAGAAAGTAGGTGTAATTGGTTTCTCGGCTGGAGCAAGTCTTTCGTGCCGTGCCTGCACTCGTTGGAATGAGCCTGCCTATGAGGCAAATCCCAAAGACAAGGCCGACACACTCTCATGCCGACCCGATTTCGGTATTCTCATCTATCCTGCATATCTCGACGAGGGCGAGAATCACACTCTAACCCCAGAACTCACCGTCACCAAAGATACGCCTCCTATATTTGTTTTCGGTACAGAGGATGACGTAAAGTACAGCGGTCCTTCCACACCCGTAATAATGGATGCTATGCAGCGTGCAGGAGCTCCCATCGAAGTGCACTATCTTACGAAGGGTGGTCATGGCTACGGTATGCGTCGCGGTGCAGGTCTCATCTGGCCTACTTTGGCAGAACAATGGATGAAGGGAATTAAAGATTAATGGTGAAGGATTAAAGATTTAGGATTAAAGAATGAATACAATGAAAAAGATAACACTACTCCTCATTCTCTCATTTTCTCATTTTCTCATTTTCTCCCTAACGAGTTGTGGAGGAAACAAGAAGGATAAGGATGCTTGGGTGGCACCTGAGCATGAGGTCGTTACTCGCAGTATGCCAACGCTATCGCTTACAGACAGTCTGAAAACCGGAGGTCACAAATATGTTTATACTATCCTTCGCGAAGCCTCAGACTCTCTGCCGAAGGTGAAGGACGATATGGAAGACCTTTATATGGACAACACCATACGTCTCACTATCAAGCGCGATGGAACAAAATATTTCGATAAAGAATTTACAAAAGAAACCTTTATAAAGAGCATTGACAAGTCATTCTATCAGGGAGCCATATTGGACGGCATCCGTTTCATGAACTATGAAGCAGGACAAGGACTCGTTTTCTCCTTTGCCGTCAGCTATCCCGACAGCGACATGTCTGTGCCCTTCCTGATGACTATCAGTGACAATGGTTCATTCACTTTCGTCAAGAACGAGAACCTCGACCACGAAGAAGGTGATTCCGTCTATTTCGACGAAGACGGAGTATAATTTGTCGATTGTCACATATTTATATGAAGAAAACAAATGTTTTTCTGACTGGTGCAACAGGCACCATGGGTTCTGCCGGTCTTAAAGAACTGCTGGCTAGTAAGGAAGAATACAACATACGCGTGCTGGCATTGCCCACTCGTCGCGACCGTCGCATACTTGCTCCCTACGAAGGACAGATAGAAATCATATGGGGCGACCTCCGCAATTTTGATGATGTATTACGAGGTGTTGAAGGGAGCGACATCGTTCTGCATGTGGGCGGAATGGTAAGTCCACGAGCTGACTACAAGCCTCGCACAACACGAGAGACTAATATTGGTGCAGCACGCAATATCCGCGATGCAGTATTGGCACAAGGAGACAAACAGCCCAAAGTGGTGTACATAGGTAGTGTGGCACAGATGGGTGACCGTCGCGAGCCATTGCACTGGGGACGCACAGGTGACCCCATCTGCGTGTCTGCCTACGACCACTATGGAATCACCAAGGCATGGGCCGAACGCATCCTTACCGACTCTGGCATACGTCATTGGGTAAGCCTGCGCCAGTCGGGCATCCTATACCCTGCCATTCTGAACAACTACGACCCAATCATGTTCCACGTACCCATTCGTGGTGTACTGGAATGGACAACAGTTGAGGATAGCGGTCGGTTGCTCGAACGAATCTGCCGTCCAACGGTACCTGATGAATTCTGGAATCGATATTATAATATAGGAAGCGGTGCAGAATATCGCATCTCGAACTATGAGTTCGAACGTCTCCTGCTTGAAGCCATAGGCTGTCCGCGTCCGGAACAGATATTCGAGGCTCGTTGGTTCACCACACGCAACTTCCACGGAATGTGGTATCTCGATGGTGATGTACTGGAACAGTATCTTCACTTCCGTGCCAACATTCCCCTAAAGGAATACTTCGACCAGATGAGCCGCAGCAGTTCGCTTCCTTTGGGCATTAAGTTTGCTAAAGCGACTAAAGTGGCTAAACTTATACCCTTCCTCGTGAAGCCTGCAATGGCTTTCATGGCCTATAAGAAGGAGCATGGTACGCAGCGTTGGATTCGCGAACAGAATCCCCTACGCATCTCCGCATACTACGGTTCGATGGAAGATTATCGTGCCATACCCGACTGGAAACATACCGACCTGTCGCGTCCAAGCGATAAGGCCGTAATCCTCGACCACGGCTACGATGAGAAGAAACCGATGGAGGAATTCACCATCGAGGATATGCAGAAAGCGGCAGAGTTCCGTGGTGGCAAATGTCTGTCAACAAGTATGAAGAAAGGCGACTGGGACACACAACTCGAATGGCAATGCGCCGAAGGACACACCTTCAAGGCTTCGCCGCGTCTTATACTTCTTGGAGGACATTGGTGTCCCGAATGCTTCCCCTATCCCTATGCCGACGAGCCAAATCCTCGCCCTTGGCAATGGGATGCAGAAGCTCGTCGCAATCCTTTCTTCGCACAAATGTGGACACCCCTGCATAATCCATCAAGCAACAACGTTTACGACGCCCACATCTTCGACGGATGGGAATAATCTATGCAAATAAATTCGACAAAAGCTCAAATTTATTTGCATAGATTATTCCCTTTATTAATTAATTGAGTATTTGTTTGCAGATGTAAGATATTATATCTACATTTGCAGCATGAATGCATCGAGTAACTCAATTACTAAAGAAAAAATGAGCCTAAAAAGGCTTGCAAACATACAATCGGGGGTTTACATAAAGGGGGCCCCCACAGGAAACGTTGCCTGTTTGCAGGTCAAGGACATCATTCTGTCTTCTCCAGAGAAGACGGCTATCCACGTAGAGTTTTCACCAAAGATTGAAAACTATATTCTTCGCAAAGGTGATTTGCTGTTTGCCGGAAAGGGCACTACGTACTTGTGTCAAGTATTTAACTTCGACATTCTGGCAATTCCTTCTACCACATTGTACGCTATTCGGCTACGGACAAACAAAGTTTCTCCAGAATATCTGTGCTGGTATATGAATCATCCCAAGGTTAGGGCTATGGTTAAATCGGCACAAGTAGGGACAGGCTCTCCTTTGATTCACAAATCGACATTGGAGAATTTGGAAATCATTGTTCCCGACAGAGAGACACAACAACAGATCGTAGAGTTAGCCAACTTACAAAAGCGGGAGGCTTATCTTATTAACCAAATAATGGAAAGGAAAACACAAATCACCAATCAGATACTTATTAATGAATTAAATAAATAACAGATATGGATACGAAAAAAATTAGTCAGGAGGACATTAACCGCACCGTATGGAAGGCCTGCGATACGTTTCGAGGAGTGATTGACCCCAGCCAGTACAAAGACTATATTCTTACGATGTTATTCTTGAAGTATGTGAGTGATGTCTACAAGTCGAAACTGAATGACTATCTTATTAAATATAATGGTGACAAGGAGCGTGCTGAACGTGCCATGCGGCATGAACGTTTTGTCGTGCCAGAGAGAAGTTCGTTTGATTTCCTATATAATAATAGGAATGCAACCAATATCGGGGAACTGATTGATGAGGCTCTGGCTGACCTTGAGGATGCCAATCGCGAGAAGATGAGCAGCGAAGACGGCAGCAGTATTTTCCACAACATCAGTTTCAACAGCGCCAACTTAGGTGAGCCAAAAGAAAAGAATGCTCGTTTGAAGAACCTGTTGCAAGACTTCTGCGATGTGGATTTAGACGAGTCACACTTGGAGAACAACGACATTATCGGTGATGCCTACATGTATCTTGTTTCTACTTTCGCAGGAGAGGCAGGCAAAAAAGCTGGAGACTTCTTCACGCCAGCAGAGGTTTCTACCCTATTGGCAAAACTGACGAAAAGTAAGCCTGGCGCTCGTATCTGTGATGTTACATGCGGTTCTGGCTCATTGTTGATTAAGGCGGGCAAGGAAGTAGAGAACAATAATTTCTCACTCTATGGTCAGGAAGTAAACGGCAGCACATGGGCGCTCGCCATGATGAACATGTTCCTACATGGTTTCGACAATGCTGTCATTCGTTGGGGTGACACATTGCGTAATCCTAAACTGAAGGTCAACGACAAACTCATGAAGTTTGATACTGTGGTGGCCAATCCCCCCTTCTCTCTCGATAAGTGGGGAGCCGAGGATGCAGCCAGCGACCCCTATAACCGTTTCTGGCGTGGCATCCCTCCCAAGAGCAAGGGCGACTGGGCTTTCATCAGTCACATGTTGGAGGTGGCTGACGACAATACGGGCATGGTGGGTGTCATCATTCCTCATGGTGTCCTCTTCCGTGGAGGCAGCGAGGGAAAGATACGTCAGTACATCTTAGAGAACGAACATACTTTGGAAGCAGTTATTGGCCTGCCTGCCAACCTATTCTATGGTACTGGCATTCCTGCCGCTATTGCCATCTTCCGTAAGGGCCGCAACTCCGAAAACGTGTTGTTCATCGACGCCAGCCGTGAGTATGAGAATGGCAAGAACCAGAACAAACTGCGCCCGCAGGATATAGAGCATATCGTCACCACTTATCGCAAATTCGCTGATGGCGAGTTGACTCCTGGTGTAGCCGAAGACAAATATGCCTTTGTTGCCACCCCTGATGACATCCGAGAGAATGACTATAATCTCAACATTCCCCGTTATGTGGATACTTACGAGGAAGAGGCCGAGATAGATATCCCTGCCGTTCAAAAGGAGATAGAGCAGTTAGAGACCGAACTTGCAGAAGTGCAAGCCAAGATGAAAGAGTATTTAAGGCAATTAGGCTATTAACGCAAAACGGATTTACGATATGCAAAATCTAATCATCAATTTCATGTCCAATTATACATTGAGCATTGCAATGGTTCACTTCATTGCTGCTGTCGTATTGTTCTACTTAGTCAATTGGGTTGGTGCACGTTCAATATCTGTAGGTTATATGCAGATGTCTATTATTGCAAAAGAAGAAACAGCACCTGCGTTTAATTTTCTATTCAAGGTTCTTTCCCCTATTGTATTTCTAGCCCTATTTATCGTTACTGTACAAGTTCTCAACCACAAAGAATTTGTTCAAGCAAGTTATCTTATTGTAGTATATTATTGGCTGTTTCGTACACTCGTCATTATACTTTTAGGACGTAGGAAATTGACAAATTGGAAATTGCACTTTATATATTGGGTAGCATCTATTGTTCTGTCAATTTGGATTTATTCTCTTGTCGAACAAGTAGATAAAATATTACCTACTCCTCGCTCTCTATTAGATCAGATGTGGATACTAATAATCATGTTTCTTTATAACGTGTTTAATAATATAGAACTCTCACGTGCAAGCACGCTAAAACGAAAGGAGGATTATATCTGTCACCAGTATACTTTTTTCAAGAAGAAATATGGTATTATTATATCAAAGCATTGTAGAAACGAATTTTATGAAGCGGCAACTTATTCTATCCTGATATGTGAGAATTTTAACCGCCCAAAGTTTGTCCGCTGGATTGAGTATTTACGCTTCTTTTTTACCCGAACTCATCATACATTAGGCGTAATGCAGGTACGTACAAATAAATATATCAGTGATGAAGAATCTATAGTTAAAGCTATTGATATTATAAAACAGGCGGGCCTTAAACATAAGCAAAAAATAGTGACAAAGGAAAAAGAATATAGTTATGATTCTTCTAATTCTGCGCTCTACGAAATTGCAGGTTCCTATAATTGCAACAACGAGGACTATCAGTCTGAAGTTTGTAGCATCTATGAAGCGATAAAAGATAATTATGACCATATTGAAAGAGACTATGAAAGCATTGTTGCTGCGTAGTGAAATAGCGGTGCGAGTATTAGATAAAATGCAGTGTAAATAAAATGAATAAAGACAAACATATACCACAAGGCTATAAAGACTCTCCACTTGGCATCATTCCTAGGAATGGGAAGTGAAGAAGTTGGGAGATTTGTGCATTGACATTTATTCTGGGAAAAATAAGGTGCGAGTGGAATCAGGGACTTACCCAGTATATGGTTCTACTGGGATTATTGGCAAAACTGATGAGTACAAATATGATGGAGATAGAATTCTAGTTGCTCGTGTCGGTGCTCATGCTGGACAAGTTAGTTCTGCATCAGGAAAATATGACGTTTCCGACAATACCATTATTGTTGAGAATAAAGAACACTATTCACAATACTTTGCTTATCAACAATTAATAGCGGCAAATCTAAACAAATTGGTTTTCGGCTCTGGACAACCTCTTATCACGGCAGGAATGCTAAAACGTATGTATGTTATTTGTCCGCCTCCAGTAGAGCAAGAAAAGATAAATGCAGTACTTAAACTCTGGGATACAGCCATAGAGAAGCAATCGAAATTGATTGAAAAACTCAAATTGCGCAAACGCGCATTGATGCAGCAACTCCTTACAGGTAAGAAACGCCTGCCAGGATTTAATGGTGAATGGAAGAAAGTTAAACTTGGGAGTATTGCAGAAATTGTTGGTGGAGGGACTCCAAACACTAATATTTCTCATTACTGGAACGGAGGAATTCCTTGGTTTACTCCGACAGAAATTGGCAAAACAAAATATGTGTCAGAAAGCAAAAAGACGATTTCTGCTCATGGGCAAAATAATAGTTCTGCAAAGATATTGCCAAAAGGAACTATACTATTTACATCAAGAGCAACTATCGGAGCCAAGGCAATTCTTACCGTAGAAGCGACTACGAATCAAGGCTTTCAATCTTTAATTGTTCATAATAATAACAATAATGAATTTATCTATTATTATCTTGACATCATCTTAAAAAACATCAAACAGAAAGCTTCTGGTTCTACCTTTACAGAGATTAGCGCAGAATCAATGAGGAGAACAGAAATAATCATTCCTCCAAAAGAAGAGCAAAATGCCATAGTCTCTATTTTTGTTAATGCTGACAAGGAAATAGAACTCGCCAACGAGAAGTTAGCAAGCCTACAATCTCAGAAGCGAGGTCTGATGCAGCAATTATTAACTGGTAAAAAACGAGTAAGCATATGAAAAGAATTACAATTATAATAAGTTTCTTTTTGTCATTAGCGACTATTGTTATTCCTATTTTATGGGGACAATATCAAAAGGAGTATAAAGAATTGACAATTGAAGAACTAAAAAGAGTCAATACAAACGAATTGTATGGTAAAGATTTTACACTCTTTATCAATGATTCAATAAAGATGAACAATGGCACCATCGTTGAATATAAGATAACAAATACAGGTAACTCAACTCTTATCGGAGCAGGAGCACAGTCAGACGTACTTCTTCCATTCAATAGTATCCCCATAGTAGGTGATTCTGTTTATGTTAAATTGGAGAGCACAAAAATCGCGAAGCTGGATTCTTTAAAGCACTTGGAATTTAAACAAATTCGTCCACAAGAATCAATCATTGTTTTGTGTGCTACAGCTAACAATACTAAAAACCATCTTTTAGAGATAAATGATCGAGATATAAAGAATACAAATATTGTTTACAGAGATTACAGTGAAAGAGTAACTACATTTGACAAAATTTCATTGCAAACAAAATGGTCACAAGTTATAGCTTTCATGATTAACATTTTGCTATTATTCATAATAGTAATAATGCATATTACAGATGTATCATACGATATAAAGACCCAAAAAGAGAAATTCTTTTATATCGGTTATTGCATAATATGGCTTTTGAGCAGTCTGTATATGTGTTCGTTGCCAATTCGATGGCTTTTATAACATGTAATAAGATATAATAATTTCCTGAAACAATAGCAATTTTAGTGTAAATGGAATGGAACTGAATTTATTCATTATAGATTTCTTCACAACAAGAGAATGGGCATCTATTACTCTGATTGCAATATTTGTTCTTCTGTCTGCAAGGGCAAAAAGCGTTAGGGAGAGTATATTAGGTGTTATAAAAGCATTCTTCCATTGGAAGATACTTCTACCTATTATATGTGCCCAGTTATATTTGTCTATATTTGCATACACCCTCTATAAATATGGTTTGTGGAATACAACTATTTTGCGAGAGACTATATTCTTTTTGTTCTACACAAGCATAGCGCTTATATTAAAATATAACAATGACGATGAACGCATTACAAGTATAAAGGGGATTTTTGAAGATACAGTAAAGGCAACACTGATTATTGAGTTTTATCTTAATATTCATACCTTTTCATATGGAGTTGAATTAATCACTCAGTTCATTCTTTCTATTTTATACTTGATGGGAGCATATAATAAACGTGACACAAAAGAGTTGGAGAAAACATATGATTGCACTCAAACTATATTCTATTGTCTCTCAATATATTTATTAACCTACAGCATTTACATGTCCATAAACCAATGGAGGGAGAATTTTATGCCACAAAATGTCATATCGCTATTATTCCCTATCGCAGCAACAATAGCATATTGGCCCTTTTTGTATCTATTCTCGGTTATAAAAGCTTATGAAGAATGGTTTGTTAGAATGAGGTTTGCGTCAAACAAAGAAGAATATGGGTTTAGAAAGAAACAAGTCTTTAAAACCTGTAGAATAAATTTGGGCATGATTAATTTTGTGAGTAAAGACTTTCATGTATATATACCACAAACACAAGAACAGTTCGTGGAAGACTTAATTAAATCGGTTGAGAAATACAAAACAAAGAAAATATGATAACTAAGGACGAATTACAGGAATTATTGCAAAGTACTGAGACTTATCGGGTAGAGCGTACAACCTCTACTGGAGATATGGACAAGTTTCAGGAAGCCATTTGTGCCTTTTCCAATGACTTGCCAAACTCCCGAAAGAATGGATATTTAATTCTTGGGGCTCACGATAATGGTAAGTTGTCAGGACTAAAAGTAGATGATGCCTTGATGAAAAAGATTGCGGCTATACGTTCTGATGGAAACATCTTGCCATTACCAATCATGTCTGTTGAGCGTTTTGAGTTTCCTGATGGTGATTTGCTTGTGGCTGAGGTTTCCCCTTCTTTGCTACCTCCCGTTCGCTATCGTGGAAGGACTTTTGTGCGCGTTGGTCCTCGTCGGGATATTGCAACAGAAGCCGAAGAAAGAATATTATTAGAACGTAGGACTTCATATATGGCGACTTTTGATGCTATGCCTTGCCTGGGGGCAAGCATCAATGATGTTGATACAAACTATATCAAACAGGACTATCTTCCACAGGTGATTGATACTGAAGTGTTAGCTAATGATAAGCGCGATATAAAAGAACAATTGGCTTCCATACATCTATATGACCTGACACATGATTGTCCGACTAATGCTGCTATCATTCTTTTTGGCAACAATCCACGTCATTTCTTGCCAGGCTTTTATATCCAATATGTTCGCTTTGCAGGGAATGCCATCGGAGGACAGGTACTCAATGAAAAGCGATTCCAAGGACCACTCTATCGACTTCTGCCCGAACTGGAGATGTTTGTAAGTAATGCCATTATCACTCAAAGGCCTGTTGCCATAAGTCTGTTTCGGGAAAAGGCAGTTATCAACTATCCCAATAATGCGCTACGCGAATTGCTGATGAATGCGTGTATGCATCGTGATTATCAGTCGAACATGCCTGTTCGTCTATATCAGTTTGACGACCATATTGAAATTATGAATGCTGGCGGTCTGTATGGTGAGGCCCGCCCTGAGAATTTCCCTACTGTGAATGACTATCGGAATCCTATCATAGCTGAAGCCATGAAGGAAATGAAGTACGTTAATATGTTTAATCAGGGTATCAGGCGTGTTCAAGAAATGCTTCGAGACAACAACAACAAAGAAGCTGTATTTGATGTCTCTAAGTTAACTGTTTTTGAAGTAAATGTTTTCTCAACAGTTAATGATGTCCCTCAAGATGTCTCTCAAGATGTCCCTCAAGGTGGCACCCAACATGGCACTCAACATGGCACTCAAGGTGATACCCTTGATATTTGGATAGAGACTCAGATAAAGAAAAATCCAAAAGTGACAACTGAGGAATTGGCGAAAGTAAGTGGGTTAACTTCTAAAACTATTAAACGACACATCTTAAAACTAACCCATATTAAATATGTGGGAAGTGGTTATAGTGGACACTGGGAAATAGAAAAATAGGTCAAATATGGATAGAATATCATTCAGGGAAGACGATATTAGTCAGAGACCGGCTATAGAGTTGTTGCAGAAGTTGGGATATCAATACATCTCACCAGATGAGGCATTGGCTATGCGAGGAGGTAAGACCTCTAATGTGTTGTTGGAGGAAGTGCTGAGGCGACAGTTGCGGGAACTTAATTCTATTAGAATAGGTACGCATAAAGAAGCACGCTTCTCAGAACAAAATATTGAAAATGGTATTGTCGCTATGAGGAATGTGCCTATGGAGGGGGGGTATCTCAGTGGCAATGAAGCTGTATATAATATGCTGACACTGGGCAAGGCGTTTGAACAGAGCATTGATGGCGACAAGAAAAGCTATACAATGCGGTATATTGACTGGGAACATCCAGAAAATAATGTCTATCATGTGACTGAGGAGTTTGCTGTAACCCGCACAGGTTCATCAGACACCTATCGTCCTGACATTGTCCTGTTTGTAAACGGAATTCCACTGGTCGTTATTGAATGTAAACGACCTGACATCAAAGGGGCAGAGGAACAGGCGATTTCCCAACACCTACGTAATCAGCTGGACGATGGAATCAGGGGGCTCTATGTATATAGTGCCATGCTGTTAGTCGTAGGAAATAATTTTGGGCGCTACGGGACAACGGGATCCGCAGCTCAGTTCTGGGGAAGCTGGCATGAGATGTTCATCAACAAGGAAGAAGAACAAATGTATCATAAAAAACTCTCGACCATCGTAAACGACAGTTGCGAGGAAGAGCGCATCCCTACCCTACAAGATGAATACATCTACAATCTTTGCCGCCCCCAAAGACTACTGGAACTTACTTATCATTTTACGATATATGATGCTGGAATAAAGAAACTAGCTCGCTATCAACAATACTTTACAGTAAAAGAAACAGTAGAACGTATAAAGCAGATTGAGACCGGCAAACGCAATGGAGGCGTAGTCTGGCATACACAGGGAAGCGGAAAGTCATTGACGATGGTCATGCTGGCACAGAAGATAGCTACCGTAGTGCAAAATCCCCGCATTATTTTAGTAACGGATCGTACAGACTTAGACGCACAAATCACTAAGACCTTCCGCAAATGTGGCAAGGACGTAAAAAATGCTACAACGGGTAAGATGTTGGTGGAACTGCTGGAAAGCAATACGGATTCTGTGGTTACGACTATCATCAACAAATTTGCTACTGCCATTAAGAAAATAAAGCAGCCGTTGACAGACCCGAACATCTTTGTGCTGATAGACGAGGCACATCGTAGCCAGTATAAAGAGATGGCAATACAGATGAACCGAGTATTGCCCAATGCCTGTAAGATAGCTTTTACGGGTACACCGTTGATGAAGAAAGACAAAAACACGGCACTTACCTTTGGCGGTATCATCAAGCCTGTATATACTGTAAGGCAGGCCGTGGAAGACCATGCTGTCGTTCCTCTGCTTTACGAAGGGCGAATCGTACCACAGCTTGTTACAGAAGGCCCAATAGATAGTTTCTTTGACCGTGTCTGCGAGGACTTGACAGAGGAACAATCAGTTGACTTGAAAAAGAAGTTCTCGCGTACCGATGTACTTAATCAGACTGAGCAACGCATCTATTCCATCGCTATGGACATTTCCGACCACTTTGCCAATAGATGGAAAAATACAGGATTCAAGGCAATGCTAGTAACCCCAAAGAAACGAGTAGCCATATTGTACAAAAAGTTTCTGGATGAAATAGGCAAAGTTTCATCCGAAGTGCTGATTACAGCACCCGATGACCGAGAAGGAGAGGAAACGGCCTACGGAGGAACATCGGAAGAGGTGAAAATGTTTTGGAAAGAAATGATTGACGAGCACGGAACACCTAAGAAATATCAGGATAACTTGATTGCACGATATAAAGGACAGGCAGAACCTGAGATAATGATTGTCGTGGATAAACTATTGACGGGATTTGACGAACCAAAGGTTGCAGTGATGTATCTCGACCGTCATCTGTGTGGACACACATTATTACAAGCCGTAGCTCGTGTAAACCGCACTTGCGAAGATAAGGAATACGGATATATCATAGACTATTATGGAGTATTGGCAGAACTGGATAATGCCCTAAGTATTTACTCTGAATACGACGAAGAAGACAAGGAGGTATTCCGCGAGACCCTGACACCCGTCAGTGATAAAATCTTCGAGCTGCCACAAAAGAATGCCGAGCTATGGGATATGTTCAAGACGATTCCTAACAAACGGGATTTGGAGGCATATGCACAATACCTTCGGCCCACAGACCGCCGTCATGAGTTCTATGACCGATTGACCGCATTTTCATCGACTCTTCAACTGGCTCTTTCGACAAAAGAGTTTTTTGAGCATACTGATGAGAAAAACATTCAACGATATAAGGATGATTTGAGGATGTTTGCCAAGCTCCGAACGTCTGTCCAACTGCGCTATTCAGATGCCGTCGATTATAAAAAATATGAAAGCCGGATTGAGAATTTAATTAATCGTCATGTAGAAAGTGACGAGGTTAAGGTTATTACGAATCTGGTCAACATCTTTGATACTGAAAACTTCCAAAAAGAGGTTGATAACATAGTTGGTATTGCAGCGAAAGCTGATACCATAGCATCACGTACTGCTAAATATATTAAGGAGAACATGGACTCCGACCCAGCTTTCTATAAAAAGTTCTCTCAACTCATAAAGGAGACCATAGAAGCTTACGAACAAGGGCGGCTTAGTGATAATGAATATCTGGAACGAATGATAAAGGCAAAAGGAGATGTTTTGAATCATACAGATAATGAGATACCCATAGAACTGAAACATAGCAATACGGGAAAAGCCTACTATGGTATTGCGTTAGAGAACTATAAGCGATTATTCCCCGATCAGGACGTTAAGAAAATAGCACTCAAAACTGCTAAAGCATTTGACCAAATCATTCAAGGTATGGTAGTTGTCGACAATTCCGTGATTATTGATTGGCAGACGAATTCAAACCTTATCGGCCAGGTGAAGATTGCATTAGAGGATGAGCTCATTGACAACGTCAAGCGAAAGTATGAACTTGACTTCTCATTTGACGATATGGATGCGATTATTAACGCGTGTGTCGATGTTGCAAAAATATGGATCAAGTGACACACGACAGCATTCAATATGGGACAACTACAATAGAATACGACTTCGATCTTGTCCCAAGAAAGACATTGGGTATCTATGTACATCCTAATGGGAATGTGTTGTTGAAAGCTCCTCTTGATTCCACATTAGAAGCTATCAGGGAGAAAGTTGAAAAGAAAGCGATGTGGATATTACGGCAAAAACGTTTTTTTGCGTCTTTTACCCCCTCCACTATAGAACGTCGTTATGTAAGCGGGGAATCTCATCTATATTTGGGGAGACAATATATGCTGAGAATAAAGGAGAGCGAAATTAATGCCGTTCACTATCAAAGCAACGTCATTGAGATAGAATGCCGTCAAAAAAAGAATGCTGGTATTTTGCTACAAAGATGGTACAGGAAACGTGCAAACATTAAGTTCTTAGAATATGCACAGCCTATTATTGAACAATTTGCTGTTTATGGTGTATCACCCAAAAGCATTTCGATAAAGATAATGCAAAGGCGATGGGGATATTGTTCTTCGAATGGAGAAATTACATTAAATCCCAGACTTATCTGTGCCCCCAGATGTTGTATAGAATATGTAATTACCCATGAAATGTGTCATCTAATTTACCGTAATCATAACAAAAAATTCTACACCCTGCTTACAAAGGAAATGCCCCATTGGGAGAAATGGAAGGCTAAACTGGAAAGAATGTTAGCCTAAATTACATGCATACTAGGACACTTATTCCCTATAATACATATTATTAAGACGGATGAAAGAGCAACGCCTGTACACAATCGGTCATTCCGACCACTCTCAAGAGGAATTTATATCCATGCTTCGCCAATACGAAATTGATTGTATTGTCGATGTTCGAAGTGTACCTGCCAGCAAACACGTTCCACAATATAACCAAAAAGAACTGAAATGGCTATTGAAACAAAATGGAATAGCATATCTGCATTTTGGTAATGAATTCGGAGCACGACGAACAGATTGTATAAATATAGACGGACAGGTTGATTTTGAACGAGCCACAGAAACACCTGCTTTCAAGAAGGGGATATTAAGAATAAATAAGGGGCTGGAAAGAGGCTTTCATATTGCATTAATGTGTTCTGAGGCCAATCCCTTGGAATGTCACAGATATTCGCTTGTTGCACGTTTTTTTTATGAACATGGATATGACATACAACATATTCTACATGACGGGACATCGGTATCGCATGCTATACTTGAAAGAAAGATGATTGAAGAGCTTCTGCATTCTAGGAAATATCATCTTGCAAAGACAGATCCCCTGTTTGGATCTTACACAGAGGAGGAACAACGAACAGATGCATATCGGCTGAAGAATAAGGAAATCGGCTACCGTCCGCAGGAAGAATATGAAATCGACTAATGGATAAAACTTTTATTTGTCTTGCTAATTCATATAAACGCGGGGGACGTTGCATTGCCGGTGTTGAGGTCATGATTGATGAGAACCGACATTGGACAGTTGTTCGCAATCCCAATGGCACTCCCCACTGGATACGACCAATTGACAACACCACAGAGTTTGGAGAAATTCCCGAATTCGAAGCTGTACCTATTCGTCTGCTATCTGTTATACGTCTTAGAGATGTTACTCCTTGTTTATGTAAGGCTCATTCCGAGGATGTCAGTTTTTCACGAATGGAAATTATAGGGAATATACTCCCCTGCAAAGCGGCCTTAGAGGAAATGGCAGATTTGCTTCATCATGAAATCTTTTACAATAATGATAGAGCCATATCACTTGACATTTATGCCCAAGGAAACTATTCTCTAATGCTCGTTCGTCCGGAAAGGATTGAATTACGTCCCGATATAACCAAACTGAGAGCAAAATACCGAATGATTATATCATATCATGGGACAACTTATGATCTGCCTGTTACTGACCCTGATTATCTTCGAGAATTAGAGAACACCCCATCTACGCCTATTCCGCCTCATGAGGCATATCTGTGTCTTTCACTCGGAATGGAGTTTGAAGGACAACATCACAAACTAATAGCTGGTGTTATCATTCCATCGGACAGGAATGTAAGTACACCCCATATCATCAAAGGAAATGATGCCGCACTATGGAAAACATTTGAGATCCGTCCTTTCACATTATGGGAACGCCTAACTATAAAATCAGCCACATATATCCCCTCTTATAGAGGCCCCTCCATCTACCTGCGTAAATGGAACGGAGATGAATTATTTCTACCTTTTGAAAATGCGCCTAAGTTGGAAGCATGGACAAAAATCAGTTTACGAAAGACGCTCCTCGTGACCTACGAAGACGAAAGTGGAACCAAAGTTCAAAGAATTCGGCTGAAATCGGTATAATAAGCATCGATTATTCTCACTTTATTTCGTATCTCCAACCTTCGGTTTTAGATACTTCCGTTCTTGCCCCGCTTCGCTCTGCAAGCGTAGGCCTTTGGCCGTCCGATTACGGAAATACTCAAATACATTTGGTATTTCGCTCACTTATTCGTATCTTTGCACGCGACACATATAAATTGTAAATAGTAAATCGTAAAATTGTAAATTATCTCGATGAACATATTGGAACTGAGCGAACAGGAGATAGTTCGCAGAAACAACCTTCAACAACTGCGCGACTTGGGAATTGACCCATACCCCGCTGCAGAGTATCCCGTAAATGCTTGGAGCACAGACATCATAAACGATTTCGTTGACCTGCCAGTTATTGGTAAGGACGAAGAAGGCAACGATGTGCGTGAGGCTGCGACACCTGAAAACAGTCCCGTGGTGAGCATCGCCGGTCGTATCATGGGCAAGCGCATCATGGGCAAGGCTGCATTCGCCGAATTGCAGGACTCGAAAGGCCGCATTCAGGTGTATGTGCAGCGCGATGCAATCTGTCCCGATGAGAACAAGGACCTTTACAACGTGGTCTTCAAGAAATGCCTCGACTTAGGCGACTTCATTGGTGTGAAGGGCTACGTCTTCCGTACTAAGACTGGCGAGATAAGCGTTCATGTGATGGAGATGACCGTCCTGAGCAAGAGTTTGAAACCCCTGCCCATTGTGAAGACGGACGCCGATGGAAATGTTTACGATTCATTCGACGACCCAGAACTGCGCTATCGTCAGCGCTACGTGGACCTGATTGTGAACGCTGGTGTGAAGGATACCTTCCTAAAGCGTGCCACTATCATCCGCACCATGCGCCGCATCCTCGACGATGCTGGTTACACCGAGGTTGACACACCAATATTGCAGAATATTCCAGGCGGAGCATCTGCCCGTCCGTTCATGACGCATTTCAATGCCCTGAACCAAGACATGTACATGCGCATCGCTACCGAGCTATATCTGAAGCGCCTCATCGTTGGCGGTTTCGAGGGCGTTTATGAGATGGGCAAGAACTTCCGCAACGAGGGTATGGATAAGACCCACAACCCCGAATTCACATGCATGGAGCTGTATATCAGCTACAAGGACTTGAATTGGGGTATGACCTTCACGGAGAACATGCTGGAACAGATTTGTACAGCTGTAAACGGCAAGCCAGAAGTGGAGATTGACGGTAAGGTTATCTCCTTCAAGGCTCCTTTCCGCCGTCTGCCCATTTTGGATGCTATCAAGGAGAAGACGGGCTACGACCTCTACCCCATGAATGAGGACGAGATTCATAATGTTGCCAAGAAACTCGGCATCGAGGTTGACGAGACAATGGGCAAGGGCAAGCTTATCGACGAGATATTCGGCGAGACCTGTGAGGGCACATTCATCCAGCCCACCTTCATCACAGACTATCCCGTAGAGATGTCGCCTCTGACAAAGATGCACCGCTCGAAGCCCGGACTGACCGAGCGTTTCGAACTTATGGTGAACGGCAAAGAATTGGCAAACGCATACTCCGAGCTCAACGACCCCATAGACCAAGAGGAGCGCTTCATCGAACAGATGAAACTTGCCGACAAGGGCGACGATGAGGCAATGATTATCGACCAGGACTTCCTGCGTGCTCTCCAATACGGTATGCCTCCCACCTTCGGTATCGGTATAGGCATAGACCGTCTGGTAATGCTTCTGACAGGTAAGTTCGCTATTGGCGAGGTTATGCTCTTCCCACAGATGAAGCCAGAAGTTAAGGTTCCTCGCGACAAAGACGAACTGTTCTTAGAGAAAGGAATCCCTGCCGAGATTATCCCTATCCTGCGTAAGGCAGGCTACAACCTCGTGCAAACACTGCAAGGTGAGAACCCAGCCAAGATACAACAGCAGATTATCGAAATCATAAAGAAATATAAACTGGAGGTAGAACGCCCCAGTCAGGACGAAATAGCAAAGTGGACAGAATAGGAAAGATAGCCATTATGGGCGGCGGTTCGTGGGCAACGGCCATCGCCAAGATAATGCTTGAAAGCACCGATGAGATTTGGTGGTATATGCGCCGTGACGACCGCATTGAGGAGTTCCGTCGCCTGTCACACAACCCCGCCTACCTCACCAGCGTGCACTTCGACGTACAGCGCATACACTTCTCTTCGGACATCAACGAAGTGGTGAATGCCTGCCAGACGCTCATCTTCGTAACCCCGTCGCCTTATATGAAGAGCCACCTGAAGAAACTGAAGGTGCGTCTGCGCGACAAATTCATCATCACTGCCATTAAGGGTATTGTACCTGATGAGAATCTTGTTGTCTCGGAATATTTCCATCAGGTATATAGCGTGCCAGATGAGAATCTGGCCGTTCTGGGAGGTCCCAGTCATGCCGAGGAAGTAGCTCTGCGCCGACTGACATACTTAACTGTAGGTTGTGCCGACCTGGACAAGGCCGAGGAATTTGCCGACCTCATCGCCAGCGACTACATCAAGACAAAGACCAGCGACGATGTGCTTGGCATTGAGTATGCCAGCGTGCTGAAGAATGTTTATGCCATAGCCGCAGGCATCTGCAACGGACTAAAATACGGAGACAACTTCCAAGCTGTGCTTATGACCAATGCCGCACAGGAGATGGAGCGCTTCCTGCGTGCCGTTCATCCCATCGACCGCAACATCATCGATTCCGTCTATATGGGCGACCTGCTCGTAACGGGCTACTCCAACTTCTCGCGCAACCGTGTTTTCGGAAACATGATTGGCAAAGGCTATTCAGTGAAGAGTGCACAGGTGGAAATGGAAATGATAGCCGAGGGATACTTCGGTACGAAGTGTATGAAGGACATCAACCGTCACATGCACGTCAACATGCCCATACTAGATGCCATGTACAACATTCTGTACGAGCGCATTGCTCCCAGCATAGAAATCAAACTGCTTACGGATTCCTTCCGTTGAGCAGTTTTCTTTTATACAAATCCAAATTACAAAAACATAACATTATGAAACTTGACATTACAAAGGTGACCCCGTTCGTGGGTCTCGAAACTATTAATGGTTACAAGACTCGTGCTATCGAAGCACAGAAGACTTTGGAAGACGGCACTTGCCCAGGCAACGATTTCCTCGGCTGGTTGCATCTGCCCAGCAGCATCACACCTGACTTCCTGGCTGAAGTAAAGGCTACAGCTCAGACTCTTCGCGAGGAGTGTGAGGCTGTGGTTGTAGCAGGTATAGGTGGTTCTTACCTTGGTGCAAAGGCTGTCATCGAAGCCCTGAGCAACTCATTTGGTTGGCTGATTCAGGACGGGAAAAATCCCACCATCCTGTTCGCAGGTAACAACATCGGTGAGGACTATCTCTTCGAACTGACAGAATACCTGAAGGGTAAGAAGTTCGGTGTCATCAACATCTCCAAGTCTGGTACCACCACCGAGACAGCCCTTGCTTTCCGTTTGCTGAAGAAGCAGTGTGAGGAACAACGTGGCAAGGAAGTTGCCAAGAAGGTTATCGTGGCAATCACCGATGCCAAACGCGGTGCAGCCCGCACCTGTGCCGACAAGGAAGGCTACAAGTCCTTCATCATCCCCGATAACGTAGGTGGTCGTTTCTCTGTACTGACTCCCGTTGGTTTGCTGCCCATCGCTGTTGCAGGTTTCGACATTGACGCTCTGGTGAAGGGTGCTCAATATATGGAGAAGGCTCCTGCTCTGGCTGCTGAATACGCTGCTACTCGCTATGCCCTGTATGCAGAGGGTAAGAAGATAGAGATTCTTGCCAACTACCAACCCAAGCTGCACTTCATCGCCGAATGGTGGAAGCAGTTGTATGGAGAGAGCGAAGGCAAGGACAACAAGGGTATCTATCCTGCCAGTGTTGACCTGACAACCGACCTGCATTCTATGGGTCAGTGGATTCAGGAAGGCGAGCGCAGCATCTTCGAGACTGTCATCAGCGTGGAGAATCCTGAGCACAAGCTGCTCTTCCCCTCTGACGAGGAGAATCTCGATGGTCTGAACTTCCTCGCTGGCAAGCGTGTCGATGAGGTGAACAAGATGGCAGAACTGGGAACTCAGTTGGCTCATGTTGACGGCGGTGTACCCAACATCCGTATCAGCATTGACCGCCTTGATGCCTACAACCTCGGTCAGCTCATCTACTTCTTCGAACTCGGTTGTGGCCTCTACTGCCAGTTGCTCGGCGTTAATGCTTTCAACCAGCCTGGTGTTGAAGCATATAAGAAGAATATGTTTGCCCTTCTTGGCAAACCCGGCTACGAAGCAGAGACCGAAGCCATCCGCAAGCGTTTGGCTTAATGCTGAAAGCAATATTGTTTGATATGGACGGCGTGCTGTTTGACAGCATGCCGAACCATTCTTATGCGTGGAGCCATGCTATGACGGACTTCGGCCTGAAGATGGAGCCGGAGGAAGTGTACATGAACGAAGGACGAACAGGCAAAGGCACCATAAACATTCTGTCGAACCGCTATTGGGGACGCGACGCTACGGACGAGGAAGTGGAGCGGATATACGAAGCCAAGAGCGCGCTCTTCAATACCCTGCCCGAAGCACAACCCATGCCCGGCGCTATGGAACTATTAAATAAGGTACGCGCGCGAGGACTGATGAGAGTAATCGTTACGGGAAGTGCCACCCATGCCCTACTCGACCGTGTGAATGCCGCCTACCCAGACATCTTCTCAAAGGAATTGATGGTGACGGCCTTCGACGTGAAACACGGTAAGCCCAATCCCGAACCCTACCTGATGGGACTGAAGAAAGCCGGTATCAGTGCCGACGAAGCCATCGTGGTGGAGAATGCTCCGCTTGGAGTGCAAGCAGCCCATGCCGCAGGCATCTTCACCATAGCCGTCAACACAGGTCCGCTGAAAGACGAAGTTCTGAAGGAAGCAGGAGCCGACTTAGTCCTGCCCTCCATGCAGTACCTCGCCGATCACCTTGAAGAAATAGTTATCGGATGAAGTTTGTCCTCACTTGAGGCTCAATATCTGGGTGTCCCTCATTGCGGACATCCAGTTTTTTTATCATCCAAGCCATGTTGCGGCCCAGAGTGCGCATTGTCTGCATTCCCTCCTCGTCCTGGGCTGCCTGTCCGGGTGTCTGACCATAGACCATGTTCCAATACTGACTGCTGACGACGGGCATGTTCAGTATGGTGAAGTACTTATTCAGACGGTCGAAGGCTGCCGAAGCACCACCCCTGCGACAAACCACCACGCTGGCTCCGGGTTTGAAGCGGAGGTCAGCTCCGAGGGAATAGAACACGCGGTCGAGCAAAGCACAGAGCGAACCGTTGGGACCTCCATAATATACAGGCGAACCTATGACGAGTCCGTCAATACCGTCCTTCACAGCACGGAATATCTTGAAATACAGGTCGTCGCGGAACGTGCACTTCCCTTCCCTGCCACACCAGCCGCAGGCAATACAGCCCTGCACCGCCTTCTTGCCGATGCTGATAATCTCAGTCTCCACACCCTCTGCATTCAGCGCCTTTGCCACCTCGCTCAGGGCCGTGAACGTATTCCCCTGCTCGCGTGGACTTCCATTAATCAGTAGTACTTTCATAGAAAATATTCAAATATATAACTATTACAAATTCAATATATTACAGGTGTCATGACAATTTCATTATGATGGCACTTGTGGTATCAGAGTATTGGAACTGGTGGTACCAAATTATTGAAACCGATGGTGTCATATTATTGGAACTGGTAGTGCCATTACGATGAAACTTGTGGTGCTATTATAGTTGTCCTGGTGGAGTCTAACTAATGAAGTCGATGGTGTCTTCATAGTGAGCAAATCGGAAGTTCGTGGTGTCGTAGCCATGACGTCGGAAGATGTCGAGCACCTCCTCCTGCATCTCAGGCGTCAGACGATAGTCGCCGCGGTTGTAGCGAAAGAACTGCGAGCGACTCCCAAAGTGGTACATCACCTCGGAGCGCAGGAGGTCGTAGTCCTTATGCTGCACATTGGAGAACAGTGGACGGAAGCCCCATGCACTACGGATTACGCGCAGACGGTGGAACATACGGCACTTGCCGTTCTTGAGCGCCGATTGATAGACGGCAGGACCGTGGTCGCGCGCAGCCTCGACGATGGGAGCCACGACGTAGCGCAGGCATTCCTCGCGCTTCGGGCACTCATGGTTGCGGCAGATATTCCACGATGGGGGCACATCCTCTGGGCGCAGCTTCTGTATGTTGTCTGTCATGGTCTTACATTTATAAATTACTCGTGCAAAGATAGTGAATGGAGAACGAAAAAACAAATAAATAGTCATAAAACGCCCCGACAAACGGCTCGTCACGAGTAGTCTGCCGGGGTGGGCCCTCTTATTTATTAACTAAATTCTGTTATGAGAAACAGATTAATTGAGTCGGAACATGACAGGCATGACAAACTTTGTGCGGACGGTCTTGCCCTTGTCGCGACCGGGAATCCAATTAGGCATAGCCTTCACCACGCGAATAGCTTCCTCTTGCAGAGCCTCACGTCCTTTATCCTCGCCTTCCTTCTTCTGTTCTTCTGGAGTATCATTCTTTGCTTTATAAGCTGTCACTACAACTGCCCTACCGCCAGGACCTGCAATTGGCTTTATGTTACTGATGGAACCATCCTTCTCTACAACGAATTGAATGTACACCCGTCCCTCAACGCCATATTGCAAAGCTTGCTGAGGATACTTAATGTTCTTGCTAATCCAGCTCCACATCTCACCTTGCCCTCCAGAGAATTCGGGCAGGACCTCTGGCTTGTCGTACACCTGGTCTTCGGGCTCAGAGGTTGTCACCACACGCTTATTGTTGATAAAAGTAAGCGGATCCATTTTCTCTTCCATCTGCTGACTGGCGAATGCAGCAAGGGCAACAAGGGTTAAGGGCACTGCGTAGAGGACTTTCAAGCGTGCCCAACTGGAGGATTTCTTCTTTGTCATCATAGTGATACGGTTTTTGAGAAGACTGTGACGAAATGCATTAACCATAGGGTACGGCGTACGAGCCACAGCCTTCTCGATTAATAAAAGTTGATAATCACGTGCCGAGATACCTCTGCGCAGTACGGCGTCGTCGGCTTCATATTCGTGTACTTCACGCAACGAGGCGTCAAGCATCCATATGCAAGGATTGAACCATTGCAGCACTTCCACAAGGGAAACAAACAGCGTGTCCCATGAATGATGCATGCGAATGTGGGCGAGTTCGTGAGCGAGGACTATGTCTTTAGCGTCTCTCTCACCGATTACAATGCTTCTCATCCACGAGAAAGGCGAGACATTTCCAGCATGACAATAGACTGTAGCTTCTTTCATATTATCCGTCCACAGGCAACCACGAGGAATGAAACGCATAAGGCGTATCATCCCAGTAACCTTCCATAAAAGCAACAGCAACATACCTATTATATATATTAGGACAAGCCATACTCCCCATCCTGCCTCTCCCAAATAAGAAGTGGACTCCACTTTTGGGGATGAAAGAGAGACTTCCACAATGAGGGTTGGAAGCGTAACAACATTACTGATAGCCTCCTGTACAGGTGAAGAGGGCAGCAAGTCCGAAACATCAACACAGGGTGTTACGAGCGACGTGATGATAATCGTGAGCAGCATAATGCGGTTGAAAGCGTGAAATGTCTCTTTCCTTAATAATAATGTATAAGGAAGATATAGCAAAGCGAGCACGATGCTCGACTTAATAGCGTATAGAGTTAATGCTCCCATCGTTTTAAATCTAATAATTCTGAATTAATGAAAGCAGTTCTTTTAGGTCGGCCTCGCTCAACTGCTGTTCCTCGACAAAGAAGCGGACTAACGACGAGGCACTGCCACCGAAAAAACGGTCCTTCACGTCCTTCATCACGCGACTGGTGTACTCGGCACGAGAGATAACTGGAAAGTAGAGATATTGCTTGCCGTTGCCTTTCTTGTAATCTACGAAACCTTTAGTTGTTAGAATCTTCAGAAAAGTTGAGATTGTTGTGTATGCAGGTCGAGGTTCGTCATAACGTGAAACCACCTCATGCACGTCCAATGCCTTCCCTGCTGCCCATAGTGCATTCATCACCTGCATCTCGCCTTTCGTCAGCGTGTAGTCTTTATTCTCTTTCATATTACTAAAATATTAGTTGTTCGATGCAAAGGTAAAACTAAACATTTAGTAATGTCAAGCAACGCGAGAGCATATTTGTCGAAAAAGTCGATATTTAACACTTATTATTAGTTATTCGAAAGGATTGTCGTTAAAGATTCGTATATTTGTGGTGCATAAACAAGCAAACAAGGATTATGGCGGCACATAACGAGTTGGGGCGATGGGGCGAGGATGTGGCTACAGAGTATCTGGAGCGCAAGGGCTACCGCATTGTGGAGCGCGACTGGAAATCGGGGCACCGCGACATTGACATCATCGCACAGGACGGAAACGAGCTGGTGTTTGTGGAGGTGAAGACACGCCAGACGGCTCAGTTCGGCAGTCCGTGGGAAGCCGTTGACTACCGCAAACTTCACAACATACAGTCTGCCATAAATCATTACATCAGTTTCCGCCGAGTGAACATGCGGGTGAGGTTCGACGTTGTCTCCATTGTTGCAACCGACCACAGCAATCCGCAGATAGAACACATTGAGGACGTGCAACTTGTAACGTACGGCGGTTATCGCAGATAGATTTTTCCAAAAAACCTTTGTTTTCTGCACTTTTCGCGTTATCTTTGCAGGCGAATTAGAATAAGGTAAGAAGTTATGGCAGAAAACAATAGCATCGTAGGGGCCAAGATTCGCGGCCTTCGAGAAAGCAAGAACATCAGCATTGAAGATGTAGCCGAGCGCAGCGGACTGTCTGTGCAACAGATACGCAGTATCGAGGAAGACGAGTGTCTGCCCTCCCTTGGGCCGCTCATCAAGGTGGCTCGTGCACTGGGCGTTCGTCTGGGAACTTTCCTCGACGACAACGATGCTCTCGGTCCCGTTGTTTGCCGTTGCGAGGAGCGCGAGCAGAACAACAGCATCAGTTTCTCGAACGATGCCGCCGAAGCACGCCAGAACATGATTTACCACTCGTTGGCAAAGCAGAAGACGGGACGCCACATGGAGCCCTTCGTCATTGACATCCTGCCCAGCGAGGAAAAGGACTTCCATCTGTCAGCTCACGAGGGCGAGGAGTTCATCTTCGTGCTCAACGGCGAGGTTGAAATCGAGTACGGAAAACAGAAATACCTTCTCCACGAAGGGGACTCAATATTCTACGACTCTATCGTAAAGCACCACGTTCACGGAGCTCCCGGCAAGGGTGCTAAGATTCTGGCAGTCATTTACATCCCATTCTGATTGGAGATTGAAAATTGAAGATTGAAAATGAGTAACGTGAAATATGATATGGCTGGCAGACCATTGCCAGACAGGACATATCCCGCCGAGACTGGCAGCGCAGGCTATTCGCTCCATGAGCGCACACTCGGACAATGGCTCGAACACTGGGCCGAAGTGACGCCCGACAAGGAGTACATCGTTTACAGCGACCGCAACCTGCGCTTCACCTGGAGCCAATTCAACGAGCGTGTTGACAACCTTGCCAAAGGTCTCATCAGCATCGGCGTTAAGAAAGGCTCGAACGTAGGAATCTGGGCAACCAACGTGCCCGACTGGCTTACCTTCCTATATGCTACGGCAAAGATAGGAGCCGTACTTGTGACGGTCAACACCAACTACAAGCAAGCCGAACTGGAATATCTTTGCAAGGACTCGGACATGCACACTCTGTGTATCACCGACGGAACCTGGGAGTGCGACTATGTGGACATGACCTACAAGATGCTGCCCGAACTGCGTGAAAGTCAGCGTGGACACCTCGAAAGCAAAGAGTTCCCCTACCTGAAGAATGTAGTTTACATTGGAATGGAGAAGTATCGCGGCATGTACAACACCGCCGAGCTGCTGCTCCTGGGACAGAACATCGAGGACGAAACGCTTGACGAAATGAAGAAGAGCGTCACTTGTCACGATGTTTGCAACATGCAGTACACCAGCGGCACTACTGGCTTCCCCAAGGGAGTAATGCTCACTCACTTCAACATTGCCAACGACGGATATTTCACAGGCGAGAATATGGGCTTCACGCAGGATGATAAGCTCTGCGTCTGCGTTCCTCTGTTCCACTGCTTCGGCGTGGTACTCGCCACGATGAACTGTCTGACTCACGGCTGCACGGAAGTAATGGTGGAGAAGTTCGACCCGCTTGTTGTGCTCGCCTCCATCCACAAGGAACGTTGTACGGCAGTCTATGGAGTGCCCACGATGTTCATTGCTGAGCTCAACCACCCAATGTTCGACATGTTCGACCTCAGTTGTCTGCGCACTGGCATTATGGCAGGCTCGCTCTGCCCGGTAGAGCTGATGAAGCAGGTCAGCGAGAAGATGTTCATGACCATCACCTCTGTCTATGGTCTCACTGAATCGTCGCCAGGTATGACACAAACCTGCCTGAACGACACCTTCGAGCAGCGCTGCACCACAGTAGGTCGCGACTTCCCCTTCGTGGAGGTCAAGGTGCTCGACCCGGAAACTGGCGAGGAATGCCCAGTAGGCGTTCAAGGCGAGATGTGCTGCCGCGGCTTCAACGTGATGAAGGGATACTACAAGAACCCAACAGCAACGGCAGAGGTAATCGACAAGAACGGCTTCCTACACTCCGGCGACCTTGGCGTGAAGAACGAGCAGGGTTTCTACAAGATTACAGGCCGAATAAAGGACATGATAATCCGCGGCGGCGAGAACGTCTATCCGCGCGAAATCGAAGAGTTCCTCTACCAGATGCCGGGCATTCGTGACGTCCAAGTGGCAGCCGTTCCGTCGAAGAAATACGGCGAGGAAGTAGGTGCTTTCATCATTCTGGAAGAAGGAGCGAAGATGGAACCCGAGGATGTTCGCGACTTCTGCAAGGGTAAGATTGCACGTTACAAAACACCAAAGTACGTCTTCTTCATCAAGGAGTTCCCCCTGACCGGAAGCGGCAAGATTCAGAAGTACAAGTTGAAGGAAATGAGCCTCGAACTGTGCCGCCAGCAAGGCATTGAAGTAATTTAGCCCTCAACATCAACCAATAAGACTTTAACAACTGGAAATCAAATAACTATGGCAACAATTATTATCGTAGCAGTAGTGGCAATTTGCCTTCTATATTTCGTTTCAACACAGCGCTCGCTGGTCAGTGCCGACGAGCTGTGCAAGAACGCCCTGAGCCAAATCGAGGTACAACTCAATTCCCGTTGGGACGCCGTTCTGGCTCTCGCCAAGACAGCCGCTCAGTACGCCAAGCACGAGTCGGAAACCTTGGTGGAAGTCATCCAGCAGCGTCGCGGTGAACAGGTAAATTCTGCCGAAGCCGTCAACGAACAGACCTCAGCCCTCAATCAGGTGATGGGCCGACTGATAGCTATCGGCGAAGCCTACCCCGACCTGAAGGCTGCCAGCCTCTACCAGGAAGCAATGGGCGGTATGAAGCAGTACGAGGAGAACGTCAGAATGTCTCGTATGGTCTACAACGACACTGCCACGAAGATGAACCGCATGGTGCGCCAGTGGCCTTCCAGCATCGTAGCTTCCCTTCTGCACTTCGAGCAGCGCGAATATCTGCGCGTTGACAACGAGGAAAAGAAGAACTACCCCAACCTTGATGAAGCTTTTAAGAAATAAAGCTGTCCTCTCATAAGCTCCATCGAATGAAGGAATGGGCTAATACCACGAGACGAATTATCGTGTTATTGGTTGCGTTTTTCAGCGTAGCTTCATTTTCCATTTTCAATTTTCAATTTTCAATTCTTAAAGCCCAGCCCGAGCTCCACGACCTCGACATTCGCGTGTTGCTGCGGGACAACGGCGATGCACTCATCACCGAGACTCGCACGATGACCATCGACCGCGAGGGAACGGAGTGCTACATCGTCGTCGGCAACCTCAACGGCAGCGAGGTGAAAGACTTCAGCGTGACCGACGACAATATAGATTACTTCTACAAGCCGATGAGCCCGTGGAACGTCAATGGCGACAGGTGGGAAAAGACTAATCGCTGCGGAATAGTGGAGAAGGAAGACGGTTACGAACTGTGCTGGGGACTGGGCAAGGAAGGAGAGCGAAAATACACTGCCCAATATACTGTCACCAACCTCCTGCGCAGCTATCCCGACGCCGACGGATTCCTTTATATGTTTGTGGCTGAAGGTATTACGCCGAGCCCCGAGCACGTGAGCCTCTACATTTTTAATGACAACTATGTTCCTTTCAGCGCCGACAGTTGTGGCATCTGGGGCTTCCGTTATATCGGCAACATCCAGTTCGTGGACGACTACATTTTGGCAGAAAGCCTCGCGCCATTCGAGGAACGTAGCGCCATGATAGTGATGGCACGTTTCCCGAAAGGAATGTTCCACCCCACCCTTGCCGGCGAAGGAACCTTCGAGGAACTGAAGAACAGGGCATTCGAGAACAGCGACTACACCGACGAGATGAGTCGCGAGGAGGAGATTGCGGCTATCGTCATCCTGATTTGCAGTTTCCTGTTGCCGATAGTGTCAATGGCAGCCTATTTCATCTATGTTTGGCGCAAACGTCGCCGCGTGATGAAAGACCTTCTGTGGTATCGCGACCTCCCCTACGACGGCAATCTGCAGGAAACCAACGACGTGCTGAACGCCTATAAATACGTGGGAGCCGACTACAACAACCTGCTTTCGGCCTGCATTCTGCAACTTGTCTGCGACGGAGCCATCAGCATCGAGAACCAACGCTTCGTCATCCACAAACTGCCAGCCGACAAGCAATATCCGCGGCTGCTGCAGATGTTCCACCAGATATTCTGCGAAGCGGCAGGCGACGATACCATCCTCGAACCCAAGGAACTGAGGAATTGGATGAAGAGCCGCAAGAATCAGAAGTTCACCGACAACTTTATCCAAGTTCTACACACCAAAAAGCACATCTATCAATATAAAAATCAGGAAGATAGGGTGCGCCAAGTCTTCGGCATGAAGAAGTTCCTGCAGGAGTTCACGCTGCTCGACGAGCGCGGAGTCGGCGAGGTCGGCCTGTGGAAAGACTATATGATATTCGCTACCCTCTTCGGAATTGCCGAACAGGTGATGAGCGACATGAAGCGCATCAATCCAGAATACTTCAACATGGACAATGTGGCACAGCAGATGGTGGATGAATCCACAATGCCCATCATCCGCAGCACAATGCAAAACAGCACTGCCCGTGCCGCCATGAGCAAGGCCGAGCGCGAAGCCCGAGCCGCAGGCCGAGGCGGAAGTTCGTCGTGGGGCGGCGGAGGCGGTTTCTCCGGCGGCGGTCACGGCGGAGGCATCCGTTAAAATCTAAATCGGAAATCTTACAGCTTGACCTTTTGGCGGACGGGGTGCGACTCGTTCTGCAGGCGGTCGAGGGCGGTCACGACATAGGTGAAGCGCTGGTCGCCGCCGTTATAAGGCAACTTCAGGAATGTCTGGCTGGTAATCGTGACAATGTAACTTGGGTCGGTGATGTTCACGCGCTGCCCTTTTGCAAAGCGATAGACAACGTACTGAGTGGCGCGGTCCATCGGTTTCTTGCCGCGCGGAGCAGTCCAGAAGAGCACCGGTCCGTCGTTGGTCCACACCACCTTCGTCTTGCGCACTTTCTTGGGAGCCTTCTTGTCAATCCACGGCATCTGGGGCTGCAAGGCAGGGAAAGCGTGGTACGACTGGCGCAGTGCCGTTGTGTAGTTCTTTGGATTATCCACGCAGGCCTTGGCGTACCACTGGCACGAACCCACCACATTCGGCAGGGCGCGCTGCAGGTTGTACTTCTGGAACACCTGAGTCAGTTCCGGGTTCGTAGTGTCGTTGAACTTCACCGTGCGCTCCACGTCCTGTCCGATAATCAGAGGGCGCTTGCCGGCGTTCGCATCCCACCAGCGAGCCAGTGTAGCATAGTCGGCAGCCTTGTGCCCTATCTCCCAGTAAATCTGCGGAATATTATAGTCAATCCATCCCTGACGCACCCATTCCAGCACATCGGCGTAGAGGTCGTCGTAGTTCTGTGTGCCGTTGGTCCTGCTGCCGTTCGGGTCGTTCTTCTGATTGCGGTAAATGCCGAAAGGCGACACTCCGAACTTCACCCAAGCCTTCGTGGCGTGAATGGTGTAGAAGAGGTCGCGAATGAAGAAGTTCACGTTCTGTCGGCGCCAGTCGTCGCGCGGCATTCCGTTTCCGTACATCTGGTACGAGCGGTCGTCGGGAATCTTCACTCCCGGCACGGGATAGGGATAGAAATAATCGTCGATATGCAGTCCGTCAACGTCGTAGCGGCTCACGATGTCCTGTACCACTTCGCAGATGTAAGCCCTGTTCTCGGGAATTCCCGGGTCGAAAAGCCACAGGCCGTCGTACTCGAAGAAGCGTTCGGGGTGCTGCTTGTAGTAAGTGCTAGTGAGCGCCGGCGTACCCTTCGTCTTAGCGCGGAAGGGGTTAATCCAGGCGTGCAGCTCCATGCCACGGCGGTGACACTCCTCCACCATCCACTGCAGAGGGTCCCACATGGGCTGCGGCGCACGTCCCTGCAGTCCCGTAAGATAGCGGCTCCAAGGCTCCAACTGGCTCTGATACAAAGCATCGCCCTCGGCTCGCACCTGGAACAGGATGACGTTGATGCCCGAGCGCTTCAGCTCGTCGAGCTGGTAGGTCAGCGTCTTCTGCATCTGGTCGCGCCCGATGCCGTTCCACTGATTGTTGACGCACTGAATCCAAGCTCCGCGGAACTCGCGCTTAGGCTGCTGGGCATAGGCTCCGCAGGGGGTTATAATGGAAAATAGAAAAAATATAAACAAAAAAAGGGGGGAAAAACTTTTGTTCATAGCAAATAGGTTATTATTTCTACAAAGGTAAGAAATAATTATCAATTATCAATTGTTAATTGTCAATTGTTTCGTATTTTTGTACGAAAATACTGCATCGATGGAAGAGAATATAAGGATAAAGGGGGCGAGGGTGAACAACCTGAAGAACGTGGACTTGGAGATTCCGCGTGGGAAGCTAGTGGTGGTGACAGGCGTTAGCGGCTCGGGAAAGTCGAGCCTGGCTTTCGACACGCTGTATGCAGAGGGGCAGCGGCGCTATGTGGAGAGTCTGTCAGCCTACGCACGCCAGTTCCTGGGGCGCATGGCAAAGCCCGAGTGCGACTACATCAAGGGCATTCCCCCTTCCATCGCCATCGAGCAGAAGGTGACGAGCCGCAATCCGCGTTCCACCGTGGGCACTCAGACGGAGGTGTACGACTACATGCGGTTGCTCTTCGCCCGCGTGGGGCACACATTCTCGCCCGTCAGCGGCAAGGAGGTGAGGAAGCACACCACGGAGGATGTCGTCCAGACAATGCTTTCCTACAGCAAGGGCACACGCTTTGCCGTGCTCTGTCCGCTGCGAATCGCCGAAGGGCGCACGCTGCGCGAGCAGTTGGAAATGGAGATGAAAGCTGGCTTCGCCCGCGTGGAAGTTGACAGCGAAATCGTCCGCATCGAGGACTTGATTAATTCAAAATTAAAAATTCAAAATTCATCCTTAACCCTTAACCCTTCACCCTTAACCATTAACCTCGTTATTGACCGCATGACGGTGAGCGACGAGAAGGACGCGATAGCCCGACTGGTGGACTCCACAGAAACGGCTTTCTACGAGGGAGGAGGCGAGATGATGCTCCGCTTCTACCCTGCCGGCATCATGCACCAGTTCAGCATGAGATTCGAGGCCGACGGCATCACTTTCGAGGAACCCAGCGACAAGCTTTTTGCCTTCAATTCGCCTGCCGGAGCCTGTCCCGAATGCGAGGGCTACGGGCGCATAATGGGTATCGACGAGCAGTTGGTAATCCCGAACTCCACCCTTTCGGTCTATGACGGCGCGGTGATGTGCTGGCGAGGCGAGAAACTGAGCGAGTGGAAAACGTGGTTCATCCGCCTGAACTCAGAACGTGGCTTCCCCGTTCACAAGCCATACTTCCAACTGTCGCAGGCGGAGAAGGATTGGCTGTGGCACGGCACATTCCCCTCGTATCTCAGCGAGGAACAGCGCCAACTGAAGCCCGAGGAAAAGGAATGGGGACTGATGAGCATCGATGCCTTTTTCGACTATCTGCGCGAAGGGCAATACAAGATACAGAACCGAGTGATGCTGGCTCGCTATCGCGGAAAAACTCTCTGCCCGAAGTGTCACGGAACACGACTGAAGCCTGAGGCAAACTACGTCCGAATTGCCGGACGAAGCATCACGGATCTTGTGGAGTTGCCCATAACAGAACTACACCGATGGTTCTGCCAACTGGAGCTGAGCGAGCACGAACAGAAGGTGGCACAGAGGATATTGGCAGAGATAAATAGCAGACTACAATTCATTGAAAACGTGGGTCTTGGCTACCTTACGTTAAACCGAATGTCGAACACTTTGTCGGGCGGCGAAAGTCAGCGCATCAACCTCGCTACTTCGCTCGGAAGCAGTCTTGTGGGCTCGCTCTACATCCTCGATGAACCCAGCATCGGACTGCACAGTCGCGACACGGAACGCCTCATCGGAGTGTTGCGCCAACTGCGCGACCTCGGCAATACGGTTATCGTGGTGGAGCACGACGAGGACATCATGCGCGCTGCCGACTGGATTATCGACATCGGGCCCGACGCTGGTCGACTGGGCGGAAAGGTCGTGTGGCAGGGCGACCCTGCACAAATTCAAAATTCAAAATTGAAAATTGAAAATGGGTCGCACACGCTGGCGTTCCTGTCGGGCGAAGATAAAATCGAAGTACCGTCCCCCCTCGGGGGGAACGAGAGGGGGTCCCGGCGTCCGTGGAACAATTTTATCGAGGTGAAGGGAGCCAGAGCCAACAACCTGAAGGGCATCGATGTGCGATTCCCGCTGAACGTGATGACCTGCGTGACTGGAGTCAGCGGTTCGGGCAAATCGACTCTGGTGCGCGACATCCTCTACCGCGCCGTGAAACGCCACTTCGACGAGCCTGCCGACCGCCCAGGCGAACACATTGCGCTGGAGGGCGACCTGAACCAGTTGCGCCACATCGAGTTCATCGACCAGAACCCCATCGGCAAATCATCACGCTCGAATCCAGTGACTTACGTCAAGGCGTGGGACGAGATTCGTCGTCTCTTCGCCGAACAGCCGCTGGCAAAGCAGATGGGCTACACCCCGGGCTTCTTCAGCTTCAACACCGAAGGAGGTCGCTGCGAGGAGTGTAAGGGCGAGGGAACGGTGACCGTGGAGATGCAGTTCATGGCAGACCTCGTGCTGGAGTGCGAATCGTGTCACGGAAGACGTTTCAAGAACGATATTCTGGAGGTGAAATACCACGGTTGCGACGTTTGCGACATCCTCGATATGACGGTGAATCAAGCAGTTGAGTTCTTCGGCGAACACGGCGAGAAGCGCATTATTGCCCGACTGAAACCGCTGCAGGACGTGGGACTGGGCTACATCAAGCTGGGACAGTCCTCCTCCACCCTCTCCGGCGGCGAGAACCAGCGCGTGAAACTGGCCTATTACCTCGGACAGGAGAAGCACGACCCAACGCTCTTCATCTTCGACGAACCCACAACAGGACTGCACTTCCACGACATCAAGAAGCTGCTGATGGCCTTCGACTCACTGATTTCCCACGGTCACACAATATTGGTGATTGAGCACAATCTCGACGTCATAAAGATGGCGGACCACGTCATTGACCTCGGACCGGAAGGCGGCGAGGCTGGCGGCGAGCTCGTAGTCTGCGGAACTCCCGAAGAGGTGGCAGAATGCCCCGCAAGCTACACCGGACAATACCTGAAGGCGAAACTGAAATGAAGCGACATTGGCCTGCTACGTTCATTGCTCTGCCTCCCTCGTGCGAGGGGCGCAGGGCTGCTTTTTATCTGGCGGCAGAGGAATACATCGCCGAACACCTTCCAGAGGGCAACTATTTCTTCACTTGGCAAATAGGACCTACGGTGGTGATGGGCCGCAATCAGGTGGCTCATCAGGAGATTAATCTCGACTTCTGCCGCAAGGAGGGAATCGACGTGATTCGTCGCAGGAGCGGCGGCGGTGCCATCTTTGCCGACGAGCGCAACATCATGACGAGCCTCATCACTGAGGATGCGCCTGTGGAATCGCTGTTCCAGGAGTACGCCGAAGCCGTTGCCGAAGCTCTGCGCCAACTGGGTGCTCCGGCTCAGGTGACTGGGAGGAACGATATTGTAGTGAGAAGTGAGAAGGTGTGCGGAAATGCGTTTTATAAAAAGGTGAATCGCTGCATTGCCCACGGAACGATGCTCTACGACACTGCCCCCCGACTGATGGAGGGAGCCCTCCACCCCACAGCCGCCAAGCTGGAAAGCAAGGGGGTGAAGAGTGTTCGCAGCAGAGTGGGATTACTGAAGGACTACCTGTCCTTCGGCGTCGAGGAACTGAGGAAGCAGCTTCGAACGTTGCTTTGCGATAAGACCGTAGAGCTCGGCGAAGAGGACATCCGCAAGATTGAAGAAATCGAACAGGCCTACTACGAGCCACAGTATCTGCTGGGCAACACCGGACGGGCGGACATCGTGAAAAGCAGTCGGATTGAGGGCTGCGGACAGGTGGAACTGCACCTTCGCCTTCAAGGCAGCATCATCAGCGAAGTTACCTTGCGCGGCGACTTCTTTGAAACAGGGAATGCAGAAAAGGCATTCACAGAGACATTCACCGGCAGGACCTTCACTCCCGAAAGTCTTGCCGAAACCGTGAGCACACACCATCCAGAGAGCACCATCCGTAACCTCACGACCGATGCTCTGCTGAAACTTCTAACTGAATAAAAGGGGCTCCGCTACTTCAAGCGGTCGATGATGCTGGAGATTGCGCCTGTAGGCTGACGGAACAGGTAGTCAATCTTCTTGATTCCTCCTTCCGTTGCAAACACCACAACGCTGTCGCCTGCCTGAATATGACTGTTACCATTGATGGGAACACCGATTCCCTGACGGATGAGACCACCAAAGGCAACTCCCTTCGGCAAACGCATATCGCGAATCGCGGACTTCGTAATCAGGGAGCCTTCCAGAGCCACGAACTCTGCCACATCGGCGTTGGCTATCGTCAAGCTCTTCATGCTTGTAACATCGGCGTCGAGCATCATCTGGTGGATGTGACTGGCAGCTATCACCTTCTTATTGATGATGGTTCCGATGTCGAGTTTCTCCGCCATGTTCACATAGTCCATATTCTCCACCAAAGCCACCGTCTTACGAACGCCCAAGCGCTTGGCAGCCAAGCAGGCAAGGATGTTGGTCTCGGTCTCTGGAGTCAGGGCTGCGAAAGCCTGGAACTTGCGAATACCCTCATCCACCAGCGTCCCTGTATCACGTCCGTCGCCGTGAATGACCACTATTTCGTCGTCTTCCAACAGCTCGTTCAACTGATAGCAACGCTCTTCACTGCGTTCCACAATCTTCATCGAAAGCCAGTCGGGCTTCATGCGAGCCAACTGCACGGAAATGCGTCCGCCGCCCATTATCATCACACGGTTGACATCGGGATAATCTTCCTTGCCCACCAGTTCGCGAATAAGCGAAGTGCATCTGCGAGTGGTCACGAAATAGGCAATATCGCCCAAGCGCAGCACGTCGTTACCACCGGGAATGATGGTCTGGTCGTCGCGCTTGATAGTAACAATGTGATAAGGAGCATCGGGCGGACAGAGTTCGCGCAAAGGAACATCGTAGATGCGAGCGCCCTCGCGCAGTTTGATGCCCATCATTATCAGGGCTCCGTCGTGGAACTCCCAATACTGGCGCACCCACGAGTGCTTCAGGCCTTCCAAAATCTCCTGCGCTGCCAGCACTTCGGGATAGATGAGCGAATCGATTCCCATTCGGTGGAATATCTCGGCGTACTGCGGCTGAACGTACTCGGCATTGTCCACTCGTGCCACAGTCTTCTTCGCCCCGAGGGTATGAGCCAGCATACAACAAGTAATGTTGCGAGCCTCGTCGGGAGTGACGGCAATGAACAAGTCGGCTTTCTGCACTCCGGCACTCTTCTGAGTCGCAATGCTGCTTGGAGCCATATTGATGGTCATCAGGTCGTAGTTTCCGGAATCTGTCAGAGCGTCGGTCTTCTCCTGACTCTCATCAATCACCACGGTATCCTGATTGTCGCGCGAAAGCAATTGTGCCAAATGAGTACCAACGGCACCTGCGCCAGCAATAATTATCTTCATGACCTTATTACCTTTATAATTCCGTCCTTATCAATTCCTAACTTCTCGTAGAGCTGCTGCGGAGTACCGTGCTCCACGAAGTTGTCGGGCAGTCCCAAGCGCACCACATCGGGCTTATACCCGTGGTCTGCCATCCATTCGAGCACAGCAGAGCCCAGTCCGCCTTCTACGGTTCCGTCCTCTACAGTTATGATACGAGAGTAACGCTGAGCGACCTCTTCCAGTATCTTCTCGTCGAGAGGTTTCAGGAAACGCATATCGTAGTGAGCCACATCGAGCCCCGATTCGGCAATAGCCTCAGCAGCAATGTTGCCAATGGGACCGATTGTCAGCACAGCCGTAGTGCCACTACCCTTCCGCAGACAGCGTCCTGTTCCCACCTCCACTGCTTCAAGCTTACAACGCCAGTCAGTGAGCACTCCCCTTCCGCGTGGATAACGGATTACGAAAGGTCCCATATCGGGCAGTTGGGCAGTGTACATCAGGCGGCGTAGCTCGGCCTCGTCCATCGGCGAAGCAATAGTCAGTCCGGGTATCGGGCGCAGGAATGCGAGGTCGAAGGCTCCATGATGGGTAGGACCGTCCTCGCCCACCAGTCCAGCACGGTCGAGGCACATCACCACATCGAGATGACTTATTGCCACATCGTGAATGATGTTGTCGTAGGCTCGCTGGGCAAACGACGAATAGATGTTGCAGAAGGGCTTCATCCCCTCACGGGCAAGACCTGCCGAGAAGGTCACGGCGTGTCCCTCGGCAATGCCCACATCGAACGTGCGCTCAGGCATTTCGTTCATCATTATCGTCATACTGCATCCTGTTGGCATTGCAGGCGTTATTCCCACGATACGGTCGTTCTGACGCGCCAATTCGAGAAGGGTTTCGCCGAAAACGTCCTGAAAGCGTGGAGGTCTCTGCTCGTCGGCATTGGATTTGAGGCGCTCACCCGTTTCAGGGTCGAACTTACCTGGAGCATGCCAAACAGTAGCATCGCGTTCGGCTGGCTCAAACCCCTTACCTTTAATCGTGTGAAGGTGAAGCATCTTAGGACCTTTCATGTCCTTGATGTGCTGCAGAGTGTGAACGAGTTTCACAACATTGTGTCCGTCCTCCGGTCCGAAGTAACGGATGTTGAGTCCCTCGAACATATTGCGCTGGTTCGTCAGCAACGACTTGATGGCATTGTTGAAGCGTAGCACTCGTCCCTTGCGGTCGTCGTTCAGCACGTTCCAACGATAAAGCATACGTGCAGTCTTGTCGCGGAACTTGTTGTACGCCGAACTGGTGTGCATTTTGTGAAGATACTCTCCCATGCCGCCTACGCTGCGGTCGATGCTCATATCGTTGTCGTTCAGGATGATGAGCATGTCATTGGGCGTAGAAGAAACATTGTTGAGTCCCTCGAAAGCAAGTCCGCCAGTCATGCTGCCGTCACCGATTACAGCCACCACCTGACGCTTCGAGCCCAGCTTCTGCGCTGCCACAGCCATTCCCAAAGCCACTGATATGGAATTGGAAGCGTGTCCGCAAGTGCAGGTGTCATATTCACTTTCCTCTGGTGAGGGGAATGGCTTCAGTCCGCCCATCTTTCTGTTAGTGTCGAACTGCTCACGACGACCTGTGAGCACCTTGTGCCCATAAGCCTGATGACCAACGTCCCAGACGATGCGGTCGTTGGGAGTATCGAAAACGTAATGCAGTGCAACGGTAAGTTCCACCGTGCCAAGGCTTGATGCAAAATGCCCCGGATTCACGGCAAGCGAATGTATGAGGAAATCGCGCAACTCTTCACAAACCTGTGGCAGTTGCTCCACCGAAAGACGACGCAGGTCCTCGGGATACATGATGCTATCGAGTATTTTCACGCGGCAAAGGTACAACATATATTTGAAACAACAAAGAATTCTACGATTATGTGCCATCGAGTTGGCAGATTGTGATATTTTTCGTACCTTCGCCCGATTATTGTGATGTAATATGACAAGAACAGCAAAGGAACAGTTGTTTCGGACCATAGTTGATGTGCCGGCACCAATAGAGCGACTGCAGGTGAGCGACCGAACGGTAATGCTTGGCTCGTGTTTTGTGGAGCACATCGGACGGCGATTCCTCATCAACCGTCTGCTCACGATGGTGAATCCCCTTGGTGTGGTGTACAATCCCATGAGCATAGCCCGTCTGCTGATGGCAGACAATGTCAAATCCACAAAGAACTACGCCGAACGAGACGGAATGTGGCACACTTGGCTTGGCGATTTCACAATGTCGCGCCCCACAAAGAAGGAATGTGTGGCAGAAACGGTAAAGGCAATAAACCTGCTGCACGAAGAACTCAGCAATGCCAACCGCCTGTTCCTGACCTTCGGCACCAACCACTACTACGCCCTGAAAAAGGGAGGCGAAGTGGTTACAAACTGTCACCGTTTCCCGTCTGACACTTTCAAAGAGCAGGAACTCACAGTTGAAGAGATTGTTGACCTTATGGACTCTGCTTTGCAATACTGGCACGAGCGCAACCCGCAGTTAAAGGTTGTACTGACCGTCAGCCCCTACCGCTACTCGAAATACGGATTCCACGAGAGTCAACTGGGCAAGAGCCGTCTGCTGTTGGCAACCGACACTTTGTGCAAACGCCATCCAGAGTGGGTGGAATATTTCCCTGCCTACGAGATTGTGATGGACGAGTTGCGCGACTATCGTTTCTATGCTGCCGATATGCTCCACCCCACGGAGCAGGCCGTAGAATACATCTGGCAACGTCTTCGCGAGGAGTGGATGAGTGCTGATTTGGTGGAATACCTCGACCGCTACCGTCCCATTCTTCAAGCTTCGATGCACAAAGTCATCAACCCGTCAATCCCCTCCCAGTTGGATTTTCTGGTGCGGATTACAGACCAGTTCGAACAACTCAAGAAAGACTACCCCATGCTCAACCGCTAACCCTCTAAACCGCATAACCGTAAAACCGTAAAACCGCATAACCCAAATGCAATACACAACCAAAACAATAGCAAAACTGATAGGAGCCAAGTGCGTAGGTCAGCACGAACAGGAAATACGCTGGCTGCTGACCGACAGCCGCTCACTGTCATCACCCGAAGATTCTCTGTTCTTTGCCCTCTCTACGGGCAAAGGCGACGGTCACCGCTACATCATGCAACTCTATCAGCGTGGTGTCCGAGCCTTCGTTGTCACTCACGTGCCGGAAGGCGATATGGCAGAAGCCGTATTTATGGTGGTAGAGGACACTCTAAAAGCCCTGCAGCATCTGGCAGCAGAGCATCGTCGCCAGTTCCAAGTGCCCGTAGTGGGCATAGCCGGTTCCAACGGCAAGACAATGGTGAAGGAATGGCTGTCGCAAATGCTGTCACCCGACCACATCGTAACCCGTTCGCCGCGCAGCTACAATAGTCAGATTGGTGTACCTCTGAGCGTGTGGAACATGAACGAGCAGACCGAGGTCGGAGTGTTCGAGGCTGCCATCAGCAAACCTGGCGAAATGGGAGCTCTGGCCTCCATCATTCGTCCCACGATAGGCCTGTTCACAGGTCTTGGCGATGCTCATCAGGAGAACTTCAACTCCTACAAACAGAAGTGTATGGAGAAGTTCCAGTTGTTTGTAGATGCCGAAGCTTTGGTATATTCCACAGGCAACCGCGTGGTTGACATCTGCATTCACGAGATTGGATTCAAGGGTAAATTGGTGCCTGTTAGTGTGCCTGCCGACACATCACCTTGGGACCTCGACAAGCAGCTCTGTGCTGCCGCCTGCCGATACATGGGCATGAAGGAGGAAGTCATCGGACAGCGTATGGCAGAACTGGAGCCTGTGCCCATGCGTTTGGAAGTGATGGCAGGTCGCAACGAATGTACACTCATCAACGACTCTTACAACAACGACCCCGACTCGCTGCGCATAGCTCTCGATTTCATGGCTCGCCGTCCGAACGAAGAGGGTCACAGCCGTACTCTCATTCTCAGTGATATGGAGCAGACGGGACAGAGCGACGAGGCGCTGTGCGGACAGATAGCATCGCTGCTGCGCCAGTTCGGAGTAGATATGTTCATCGGCGTGGGAACAGGCATTTGTTCACAAGCCGTTCAGTTCATCAAGCACTCGGGAGCCGTCTGTCACTTCTTCCCCGATACTGCCGACATGCTTTCGAGTCTGGTGTTTGCCGACCTTCGCGACCAGATGATACTGATTAAGGGAGCACGTTCGTTCCACTTCGAGGATGTGGTGTCGTTGCTCGAAGAACAGGTTCACGAAACCATACTTGAGGTTGACCTCAACGCCATTGTTGCCAATCTCAACTACTATCGTTCGCTTCTGCGACCAGAGACTCGTATTGTATGTATGGTTAAGGCCGATGCCTACGGAGCTGGCAGTGTGGAAGTGGGACGTCTGTTGCAGGACCACGGAGTCGATTATCTGGCAGTTGCCGTAGCCGACGAGGGTGTAGAACTTCGTCAGGCGGGTATTTCTACAGGTATTATGATTATGAATCCCGAAATGACATCGTTCCGCACTCTGTTCCACTACAATCTGGAGCCCGAGGTATATTCGTTCCGACTGCTCGATGCCCTCATTCACGCCGCTGAGCGCGAAGGAATAAAGGGATTCCCCGTACACATAAAGCTCGACACAGGTATGCACCGTCTGGGCTTCGACCCCGTTAAGGATATGGAGCAACTGGTGGAACGTCTGAAGAGTCAGCAGGCAGTCTTGCCACGCAGCGTATTCTCGCATTTCGTGGGTAGCGACAGCGACGGCTTCGATGAGTTCTCTGCCCGTCAGTTCGAGCTGTTCAAACGCGGTGCAGACACCTTGCAATCGGCATACCCCAACCACCACATTCTGCGCCACATCTGCAATTCGGCAGCCATCGAGCACTTCCCCGAACGCCAGATGGATATGGTGCGACTGGGACTGGGGCTTTATGGCATCAACTCGCGCAACAACGAGATAATAAATAATGTTTCTACCCTGAAGACCACAATCCTGCAGATTCACGATGTGCCCAAACAGGAAACCGTGGGCTACAGCCGCAAGGGACGCCTGAAGCGCGACAGTCGCATTGCCGTGCTGCCAATAGGATATGCCGACGGACTCGACCGCCATCTTGGCAACGGTCACGCCTACTGCCTCGTCAACGGTCAGCAGGCACCCTACGTTGGCAACATCTGCATGGACGTTTGCATGATTGACGTCACGGACATTCCATGCAGCGAGGGCGACACTGCTGTAATCTTCGGTGCACAACTGTCGCCGACCACTCTTGCCAACGTGGTGGAAACCATCCCCTACGAGATACTGACATCTGTATCGAATCGCGTGAAACGTGTGTACTTTAAGAAGTAATTAAGAATTAACGACATGAAAAGAATTTTACTACTTCTGGCAATTATCATTTCAATTGTCAATTGCGCTTTCGCGCAGGACCGTCTTGTAGGCGGCGACCTCAGCATGGTTCCTATCTATGAACAGGCTGGTGACCAGTGGCTCGACGAGAACGGAACAGCGATAACAGACCTTGTACAATACGTCAAGGAAAAGGGATGGAACGCAGTACGCGTGCGCCTCTTCGTTGACCCAACGCAGGACACTGACCCAGCCACGTGTCAGGACTACGCCTACGCTCTTGCACTTGCCAAGCGAGTGAAGGAAGCCGATATGACCCTTTTGCTCGACCTTCACTATAGCGACACTTGGGCTGACCCAGGCATACAGAAGATTCCTGCATCGTGGACCGATCGCAGCAACGAAGCTCTTTGCACGCAAATCTACGAATACACAAAGACCGTTGTCAGCGGTTTCGTGGATGACTATGCCGCTCCCGACTACGTGCAGATTGGCAATGAGATAACCTATGGTCTGTTGTGGAACACCGAAGATGGTAAATTCCCTGCCAACACCAGCGAGTATGCTGCTGCCGGCTACTGCCCCACTTGGGCAAGCCAGTACAATGCAGGAAAGACTCAGTGGGAACGCACCGCAGCCCTGCTGTCGAAAGCCTCTCAAGCCGTTCGCGAAGCCAATCCCGATGCAAAGGTGGTTGTACACACTGAGATGGGAGGACAGCCCACGACCGGCGACAACTTCTACAAGCACCTGCAGACAGCGGGCTTCACCGATTACGATGTCATTGGTCTCTCCTACTACCCCTTCTGGAATGGTAAGATTGACAACCTCGAAGTATTGCTCACCAAGCTGAAGTCAAGCTTCCCCGACAAGACAGTTCAGGTGGTGGAGACAGCATGGTACAACAGCAACTATCCATACTCAGCCGATGCCAGCAACGAGTACACTATTGCCTCGCTGAACCCCAAGTGGACAGCCGATGCCGAGGGTATGGTGCAGTATCTCAACGACCTTACAACTCGCTTGAAGCTCTACGATAACGTAGATGGTCTATATTATTGGAACCCAGAAGAATGTGGAAAGGGATATAGCGAAACTGTGTGGACACATAACTTCAATCGTGGCATGTGGAAGAGCAGTCAACAGCAGCAACACACCATGCTCATCACAAGCGACGGAAACAACCCTGTGGAGGCTCTGGCTCAGTATCTCGAAGACGACGAAGTGGAGCCTCGCGAGGATGCTGGAGAATACTTCCAGAACCTCTCCTTCGAGACTGGTGACCTGACGGGTTGGACAATCGTGCAGACCTTCTCGACACAGAAGGCCGACGGAGATGCCACGTGGATGAGCACCGATGTAGTTCGCGGCACACACGCGCTGGAACTATGGAATCAGACAGCCGAGGAAGGTCCCGTAATCAGTCAGGTAGCAAGCGTGCCCGACGGACGTTACACCATCACCCTCAAAGCCAGAACCAACAAGAAGGGCTTCTATTTGTATGCCGGAGATGCCAAGACAGCCATCGCTGCTGAGACTCCTGCCACTTGGGCAGCCACAACGAATGTCACAGACGGAACTCTGGAGATTGGCATCGGCACAAAGGCATGGACCGACAACTACGGTTACTTCGACAGCTTCACCGTAACCCGCATCGGCGATGCCAACGGCGAAGAGGACATTGACAATACCAACGAAGAGGAGAAGCCCAAGGCCGACGAATTTACCGACGAGCAGGAAATCCTCTACAAGCTCGACCTGAAGGCTATGACAGCAGCCGTTGCCGATGGGACTAAGGCTTCGGGCGAAATCGTAATTCCCGACACCGTGAAGGTTGATGAGAAGAAATACAGCGTCAATCGCATCGCAAAGAGTGCCTTCATAGCAAACGATAAGCTGACGGGCGTCACCATAGGTAAGAACGTGGAGAAGATTGAGGGCAGCGCATTCTCCGACTGCTGGTCAATGAGTAAGCTGAACTTCGAGGGCGAATCACAACTGAAGGAGATTGCAGCATGGAGCTTCAACAACAGCGCTATAGACAGTCTCGACATCCCTGCTGGCGTTACAGTAATCCCAGAGGGAGCATTCGCAAAGTGCTGGGCACTCGACTTCATAGCCCTGCGCGGCGAGGTTACCAGCATCGGTGCCTTTGCCTTCAGCGACTGGAGTGCAGACGAAGCGGAAACAGCCGAACCCTCGGGGATGCCCCTGAAGAAAGGTCTGTGGATATACTCGAAAGAGGCCCCCAACATCCACAAGAAGGCCTTCTGCCCCACCGACATCGCCGAGGACACGCTCTACGTGCACTATTCATTAGTTGAGGACACCATGTACACGCGCATAGGCTTCAAGGCAGTAGTGCCTCTGGATGAGAGCGACGGCAACGCCGAATACACCGACACACTCGGCCTGCGTTACTCCATCTCGCCCGAAGGTCTTGCCACAGTCGTTGGCTTCAACCACGCCCACGCACCGCAGAACCTCGACAAATGGGAACTTGTGATTCCTGAAAGCATAACAATGACTATCGACGAGCAAAAGCGCACAATCCCCGTAACAGCTATTGGCGACCGTGCTTTCTACAACCACTGGAAGCTCACCTCCGTCACTCTGCCCACCTATCTGCAGACCATCGGCGTGTGGGCCTTCTACAACACCGCCATCCAGAGCATCGTGCTGCCTGACTTCGTTAGCGAAATCCCCGAGGGAACCTTTGCCGAATGCTGGGACCTGAAGAATGTGGAAGCCGTGGGCATGATACAGAAGATTGGCGACTTTGCCTTCAGCGCATGGGCCGAGACAGGCTGCGCCTCTAAGGGCGGACCGCTGGAACGTATGGTACTACCCTACACCATTCCCGAAATCAGTGCCAAGGCCTTCTTCGCTGGCGACATTGCCGAAGCCACCCTCTATGTAGATGCCGACAAAACCACCAATGCGGCATTCACCGCACTCGGCTTCAAGCAAGTGCTCCCCATCGATCCAAACGCCATCGAGGAAGTGAGAAATTCAGAAAATGAGAACATGAGAAATGACGTGTACGACATCACAGGTCGCCGCATCTCTGTGCCCTCTGTATCCTCCGTGCACTCTGTGCTCCCGAAGGGCCTCTACATCATCAGCGGCCGTCGCGTCCTCGTGAAGTAATTCCCCCTCCCTATAAAGCAAAAGCCCCAGTGCCATAATCGGTGCTGGGGCTTTTTCATTTCCCTTTCCCCGAAACATTTTGGGGCTTTTGTTTTGACTTTTTGTCGAAATTTTACGCGACTCAGCATAGATTATGCAAGCATATCTCTGCATTCGCTGCTTTAAAATTTTGCACGTATATAATAAATATGTATATTTGCGACTGTTAATGGACAAACTACTTCATAAAGAAAAAGAGAGTAGTATGTACAACAATTAAGAAAAGATTGAAATGAAGTATTTAAGAATAAATAAAGCTGATTATATAGGCAATTTCACGGTAATGTTGACGTTCAACGATGCTACTGTCGTGACAATTGATTTTGGCTCATGGATAGCAGCACATCCACACCCCCAGCATAATCGTTATCTCGATGAAAAAAATTCAAGAAATTTTATATCGACGATATGGGCAATATTGCATGGGGTAGGAACCGTGATTTGTACTTCCCGATTGAACAACTGCATACTGGAAGCTTAAGTAATGAGAATATAGTCTCTTATCCTATTTCAGAACAGAGTATACCTTGTGTTGCTGAGGATAGTTTGTAATGAAATCGCAGACAGTAGATTAGACATATAGACAGAAGCGTCCGGTTGGGCGCTTTTGTTTTTATATAGAGACTTTGCGAAATATCTATAGTGACTTCGGCTATTCAATATAGTGACTTCATCATCTCACTATAAAACATTTTGGGGCATTTGTTTTGACCTTTAATAATAAATTCGTAATTTCGTAGCCGTAAAGAGTATGTTGGCATAATTAGGACTTAATAATCTGAGCTATGGAAAAGAAGGAAAAAACAATTATCGGACATATTGGTGTAGTCGGTCCGAGATTGATTTCACGTCGCAGGAAGCAACGTGTGTTGAGCTCTGAGGAAAAGGAAAAACTTGTATCACAGGCTAAAGCTGCTTATGAGATACGTATCAATCCCGCTTAAGGAGTATCCAATTGAGCCCTCCTTCCGTATGTGTAAGGATTGTGTCCTTTTCTCTACGGATTATCTGAACGTATTTGCAGCAGATGCAGCACTTATTGACACAGGAGCCACACGTACTTCTGTGAGCATGGATATTATACGCCAACTTGGCATTCCCCCTAAAGGTCGTGAACTTATAGAAATTGGAAATGCTTTGCACGATGTTTGCGTTTACAATGTTAAAATTATGCTTTCAACAGAACTGATATTTGACGTTGACGTGTATGGATTACCAGGAGAGGGCAAAGGTGCAGTTATAATCGGTATGGATATCATAGGAAAAGGCAAACTTATCATTGAACCAACAACTGGCAAACGACATAAGGGTGAAATTATCTTCCCAACCCCATAACTGAAGAAACTGACAATAGATTAGACATACAGAAATAAGCGTCCGGTTGGACGCTTTTTTTGTTTTAATATAGAGACTTTGCGAAACATCTATAGTGAGTTTGACTACTCAATATAGTAACATAGGCTATTCACTATATAAACATTTTGGGGCTTTTCTTTTGCACGTATTAAATTAATATGTATCTCTGACCTGCGGTCGTAATCGGACGGCCAAAGGCCTACGCTTGCGTAACAACGTGGAGCAAGAAAATAGGATGCGCCTCGGCATAACAAATAAATGAGCAACAGCGATGCTGTAATGCGGCATGCCGCAAATCTTTCTTTATTTCAGGAAATTCATACAAGTATGATTTCTATCATAAAGAGAATTTTCAAGCCCATTTATTTTGTTATGCTCTCGACTTTCACTATCTTTGTGCCGTGGGAGTATCCCACTGCACCACAGCGGTGGTGTAACTTACTGGAAATAAACGAAGCGTTATGCTCTTTTTTGCAAGCTGAAAACCTAGCAACTTTTCATTCATTGCAAAGAATCCCCGGAGTCCTATAATAAGGCTCTGAAAGGAAGTTAGAAAGACATAGCAGCTTCACGCATAAGCGTGGAACTGACTTACATCTTTTTCCTTTCGGGCTTTGCTAGGGCCTTCAGCTTGAAGATGGGACATACAGTTCCACGCTTCAACATGTATAATAGGTCTTCTTCGGGACTGAGAAGACGGAGAAATGCCATGTAATAAGTACCTTACTTCATCAAAAGGAGCAGGCCCCTTTGGAAGTCCTTCTTATCACAAGTAATCCCAATTCCAAAGGCAGAAAAATGCTGCAAGGGGCACACATTGTGTATAAAAACTAACAATTCAATAATTCAAAAAAAACATTTATTATGGACAAACGTGAATATTTGGCTGCGCAGCATCAATCTAATACTGAGTACTTTAAGGCCTAGGAAGAACAGGAGGCAGAAAAAGAGCGACTTGCTATGCGGATTGAAGCAGAGAAAGAACAAGCGGCATTACAGCATGAACGGGATAAAGAACGAGCAGCACTAGAACATGAATTAGAAATGGAAAAAATTGCTGCGCAGAACCCCGAAACATATAAAATGTATCTACAAGCAAAAAGAGAGGAAGCTGAACGCCAAGCCAAACGAGAAGAGGCTGAGAGACAGGCGAAACGAGAAGAAGCTGAAAGACTTGCAAAAGAAAGAGAGGCCGAGCGATTAGCAAAAGAAAGAGAAGCGGCAATTAAAAGAGAGGAGAGTAAGAAGATAGATTGGGACTTTATCATATCTTTTGTTGTTTTTGCAGGAATTGGAATTCTTTGCATTGTAATCGGAATGTATTTCCAAAACAAATAAAATTCTAAATAATCACAATAAAGGAAGAAGCCGAAAATCCTTTAAAGAGTAGGCATAATTTAAAAACTATTGGTATGGGATTTTTAGACAATTTCAAGAAAAAGAGAGAACAAATGCAACAGAAAATACAAAAACTTCAGGATGCCAAGGACTCTCTGATAGAACGCTATGAGAACCTAGCCTCAAAGGCTGGGGAACGTCATGAAAGGATTATGGAGTCTGACGAAAGCTACACAACTGATGTAGTGCAAGCATCTCAACCCTCACAATCAACACCTTCGACTGAAGATTATAAAGATGCAGCTTTCTCATCTTCTCCAAATGACAAATTTAAGTATGATGAGAAATTGGAACGTTTTATAGATCTCGCTTTGGAGGATGGTGTAATAACAGACAAAGAACGTGAAATACTCTTCAAAAAGGCTGAAGCCTTTGGCGTTGATTTAGACGAGTTCGAAATGGTTCTGGACAATCGGTTGAATGCACAAAAGCGGTGCGCCATCGATAAAGATAGTCAAACCCGAGCAAACAGTGATATGTGTGTGCAATCTCTTTTAAAAAAATTGCAAAAGCTGGAGGATGTTTTTATTGAGGAAACAAAAGATATGGGTTGGTTTAAGAAGGATTTTAAAGAGGATCAAATGATCCAGAGTAAAGTGCGTATAATAAAAGATCATCCACTTCCTCAAACAAAAGACGGCTTATTAGAGATGTTAGCATTTGCAGCTCCTCAGGGACAAAAAGTAAAGCTCTTCAGTGGTGAAGATAGTTATGTGGAAGATGTTCAAAAAGCATGGAGAACAAAATGTGGCCAAATCATCAGTAAGGCACGGTTGATGATGAGAGATGATCCTCATTCTTTAGAAATAGTTAATAACTATGCGAAAGAGTTAGGACTATAATGACATTCTAAACACTGAAGGAAACGATGAAAACTTTCCTATTACAAGCGTCGAAAATCCTTAAAAGAGTAGGCAATAATTTTTAATAACAAGCAGTATTATGAATTTAACATCAAGAAAGACAGCTCAAATGCCTGTCATTATGAATTTCACGGCTCCAAAGAAAGCTGAAGTTATCAACGAAGAAGATTACAAGGTAATTTATGATGCGCAAAACCGTATATCTTACATCTGCGGAGGTGGCGGTGGTAGCTCTTCTGGTTCTACCAGCCAAAAGGGATATAGAGATACTAAAGTCACTACACAGAGGAAGGCTGATGGGTCTACTGCGGTTTATCATCGCGAAAACGATGCCCCTGTAATGACAGACGATTAATAGAAGATGGAAGAACAGATTTTGATTGTTACCTGTAAACAGGATCTTCATCCAACCTCTGTAATCAATCTATTAAATGAGAAACAAATTCCATTTTTTAGATTGAATACAGAGGCTTTAATGACAGATTATGAGTTTGCCTGGACATGTAGGAATCAAGAAATAGATTTACATATAAAAGATTTAAATACAAAGAAGGAAATATCTTTAAGTCAAATCCACTCTGTTTGGTATAGAAGAGCACCATACCCTAGTGAGATGCCATATACAGTCGATGAAAAAGTGGATAAGCATAATATAGAGGAGGCAAAGCAGTTCTATTTGTATTTAATGTACTATATTAGCGATTTTTATTCTATTGGAAATCACTTTTTAGATAAATACGCCAATTCAAAATTAAACCAATTCCGAGAGGCTATAAAACTTGGCGTTAAAATTCCAGACACATGTCTTACGAATAACAAAAGATATTTGGATGATTTCATCTGCAAATTCGAAAATGTCATTCTGAAACCGTTGCATGATTATGGTATATGGTACTCTGCAGATAGAACATACCCTTTTTATGCCACAAAGATTTCATCATCTTCATTACTATCGCAATCTGAAGAGTCAATTTCACAAACTGTAAACTTCTGTGAAGATTATGTGGAAAAGAAATATGAGGTTCGTGTTACTGTGATGGGCAATCACATATTTGCATGCAAATTAGATTCACAAAGCCAAACAGAAGATACAGGAAAGATTGACTGGAGGCAGGGGTATGATCACCAGCTTAAGCACGAATTGATACATCTCCCAAAAGAAATAGAGGAGTTTTGTAGACAATATCTTAGACGTTTTCGTTTGCATTTTGGTTGCTTTGATTTTATAGTTACCCCAAAGGACGAGTATGTATTTTTGGAATGTAATCCGAATGGACAATGGGGGTGGATAGAAGACGAGCTAGGATTGCCTATGAGCGAAGCTTTATTAGACTGTCTATTGTATCGACTTGAGGTATAAGAAGGAAATGGATCTATTTAACATCGAGGACATTTTTTACCAATACTTTCAGTCCCATTCCTATATTGAAAGCGATAGGACTGTACTTAGGGTTTATGATCCCGACAAGGATTGTGTCTTTAAGAACTTCTCCAACGAAGATTGGTATCAAATCTTTCCTGACATAGACGAAGAAACCTTTAACCAATGGACATACTACATTGACCGTGTCATATTGGTGGCATTAGAAAAAACAAATGACCAACCATTTGGGGTTATTTGTATACAAGAATCCCATATTACTCCATTGCTCGTATGTTTTCATGGTGGAGTGTGGGAGCATAACGTCAAGAATATGCTGTTAGAATATGAAGCAACAGATAATATTCTTCACTTTCTAGTCAATAATGGATTTGAAGTGTTTGTTACTTGTTTTAAAGATAACAAAAAAGCGGACAGATTCCAGAAAAGTCTTGGATTCGAAGAATTTCAACAAGACGAAACGCTCTCATATAAAAGTCTAAATATTGATAAATTGAACACCAACATAATAAGCCTACGAAAAGACAACATGATTAGAGAGGATTGTCTTAAAGCACTTCGTGATTCCATCACCTTCCAAATGTCCTTAGGATCGAAAGAGCTCTTCCATTCTAACTTCCTTGAATGGCTTAGTATTATCGATTGGGATTGTTTCCTAAAGGTACTGCATAAGTTAGCAGGGATTGGAGAAAACGATAGTTTCTGGTGGGAAAAAGAAAATTGTCCTATTGAAGTAGAGGGAGTAACTGATAGACTATTCCGTCCTGAAAATGGGAATATTATTGTTCGACGTGAGTACAATCATTATGATCTAAGTATCTATATCTTATATGGTTATACTAATCCCCGTAAAGATGGTGTTCCGAAACCTAAATGGCGTCCAGTATTGATTCTTGAGAACAAGGTAAAAAGCATGCCTTACCAAGAACAGCTTAACCAATATGCCCAGAAGGCATTTGGCGAATGGGAACAAAGTTATCCTAAAAAAAAGCCGATAGATTCTTGGGAAGAGAAGGGTGTTACGTTCGTTCTGCTCACTCTATTTGATGAGACCTCTTTCATTCAATCAAAAGTAGGGTCCAATGGCCAATGTAAGCATGATATTACTTGGCACAAAAGCAACTATCAAACGCTCTCTGATGCCATTTCAGATGCTTTTAAGGGATTATCTTCAAATCCAAAAGCTCAAGTCATCATCGATGATTATTGCATTTTTTCAAAGGCTCTTCATGACTTGTCTAAAACTGTACGTTGGCTAGTGTTTGGAACGGACAGCTATCTGGATAAGATAATTAAGGCTGAGCCAGAAGAGACACTACTACGCATCGCCGATATTAGAGAGAAAGTTCATCATGAACGAATGCTCCGAATTCTTGTAGATAAACTAGAACAATCCGAGACTCTTAAAGGCAAGCATGAACATTGGAATAAGGAAAAAGAATTCAAAGACCCTAAAGGGGAAAAAAGCTATAATACTGGTATCGTATTCTATGAAACAGCTTTTTCTCGCGGAACGGGTGCTACACAGGTATTTGTCATCATCAATGACGACTATCGTTTGATGATTCAACTACAAAATAATCAATATAGGAGATGCATCATATTACATCCTATTAAGAAAAATATAGATAAGAGAATGAAAAGGATTTGTGATGGTCTTAGTAAGATAATGTGGGATAATTATGTCTCACGTAATCAATATGGCAAACTCTTCAAATACCAGTATATCAATATCACCAACAAAACTGTAAACGACATTCTCGATGATGTCGTTTCTGACTTAGAGTCCATCTTTTCTAATATGGAACACCTCAAGAAACTACGATAAGGATTCCAAGAACTGATAGCTTTCATTAAACTTTTCTCAAATGTTTTCTATATTAACTCAAGTTCAACCTTAAAACAAAACAGTTATGATACCGAAACTTCATTTAGATGCTAATACGCAGGTTCCAATAGTACCAAGAGAAGAACTTCGTGAAAAGGCAGACAAAATTCTTAAAGAGCTTGATGCGATAAGGGAAGAAGTAGAAGAAATGAGAAATCTCCTTTAGAGGTATGGGAGAAATATGACGCGTCTCCCTCATGGGAGGAGTTAATCTTTCTGTTCTCTGAAGGAAAATTGTTATGACCTCACAATGTATAGGAAATCGTATTGACAATTATGGCAAAGATTAAAAGATATGACAAATACGGTGATCCGATATATGATGTATCGGAGCTGGAACAGTATGTATATAGTGGCAGAAAGAAATTGTATAAGTTACCCGAAGGGGGAATATGTGATGCAAAAGGACATCCCCTGGGTATGCTCGACCTCATAGGACTGGGTATTTCATTGGAGCCCGAGGAGCCAAAGTCTGAAATAGGACTGGGCGACCACGAGATTAAGCAGCTCATGGAACAGACGGTGGATGAGTCTGAACTTAAAGAGCTTGAATTCCGTGAAGTGTGCAATGCCTCCATCAGAGGAGAAAGACCAAGCATCATAGAACCGCTGTTTGGGGAATTGGACAGGCTTGGAGAGTATTGGGCAGAGATTATTGGAGAAGAAAAAGTGAAGCGTATCTACCATGAGCAGAAAGAGTACTTCAATCAGCTACCATCCGAGGATGAGATAAGCACACGGCTGAGGTCTTTATTCGGAGCCGATTATAAATTCCCCGTGAACAAACGGGGCGATGTCTATTTCGTGAATATAATCGACGAAGACACTCATGAGTGTGTTAAATTTATGATTCAAAACAAGAAGATTTATACGCTGAGATATGAACACGAGGATGATTCAGAGCGTTCAGAATTGGAAGATATCTTTAGGGATGAAACAGAATCAATTCTCGGAATAATTTACGGAATATGATATTATGACTACTTTGGAAACTATTTTCATTGTTGGTTGGAGTACTATGATAGCTATTTTTGATTACTTAGAAAGCAAATAATTTCTTATGGACATTTTAGGAGTCATTGGTTTTATTATTCTTATACTCCTTGTCATCCTGATCTTCAGCCTGTTGGGCTGGGCTGGCAAGGGGCTTGGAGTAATCCTCGATCTGGTTGGTGAAGGTTGTAGGTCGTCTGTTGGCTGTTTCTTCTGGATATTCATCATATTAGCTATTATTATCGGATTAGCGGGAGGGTTTTCTTGATTGTTTGTGTCATGGTTTATAGTGTAGACGAGATGCGACAGAGGGCGAGCGAGGCTCGCAGGGAAGCGAAGGCGCTGCAGCAGAAGTTGCAGGGCATCACGGATCCCGAACAGCGCAAACAATTGTCCCGGCAGATGAACGACCTCTTTGCCGAGGCCAAGAAATTGATGGATGAGGTCAAGGCCCAACGTGGCTGGGAAGCAAGCGTCGAGCGCGAACTCAACAGTCTGGGAGTGAATGATTGATATTCTATGCGTTTTCCACCTATCAAACACTATAGCAATATCCAGCTGACTCCTTCGTTTCTTGGCGAAGGGATTCATGTCGATGATGTGGTATATTACATCTCGTCAACAGCCGAATATGCCATTAAGAAAGGTGCAGTCATTGCCAAGAATGTCATCGAACCATCGCATCACTTCAGGATGTTTCCATCTGTAGAACTGACTTTGGACAATGGCGATGTGGTGAATGCACACGACACCTTCCCTACCAAAGAGGCGGCTCTGGATTACCTTATCTCTAACCTGGAGACACGCATCAAGAATGACAGGAACACCTTGCTGACGCTGCAGAACAAAATCGATTACGAGGAGAGGATGCTTCAGCTGCTGAGAAAGAAAGAGCAAGGCTGGCACTAATCCCCCTCCGCCGCTAACACCCTCTTTGTGACTACACTCTTCATCGCCCGCTGTCCACATCGGATGGTGGGCGATGGTGTGTGAATACTAAAAAGTGTGCTACACGCAGAGGAAAACATGGTAAAAATCCGGTGCTCTCGGCGAATACCATTACCTTTGTGGCGATAAAAAGGAAAAACTGATGGAAAAGCAGCGAGTCATAGACCGTGTCACTAAGGTAGCACATCGACATCTGCCCCCCAACAGCCGTCTGCTCTTGTATGGCTCCAGAGCCCGTGGAGAAGCGCGCAAGGACAGTGACTGGGATTTGCTCATCCTTCTCGATCAGCCTGAGGAATCATTCCAGAAGGAACAACAGAAATCGAGTGGGAAGCGATAGAAATCCTCCGAATGGAGGGATAGAATGCTTCGTGCATAACATTACTATACTTGTCGTCATAAGACCTAGGCCTTATGCCAACAAGACGCAGGTCTTACGTCCACAAGGTCTAGAACAATGAGCATAGGTTCGCGAACCTTCGGCTGTAGGTTATATTAACCTATGGACGGAGATAATATTAACCTATGCTGATAAGTTATATTAACCTATGGGCATAGATAATATTTATCTGCTTCTGCTGGAAAATAGTTGTAGTCGCAAAAAAACCTCACAACCTCCCCCTCCCCTTTATTTATCGGGGCTGGAGGCGGTGAGGTTTGCTTTCAAACCTCCCCCAAACCTCACCCCAACCTCCCCTCATGGATGATGCTCATGCAAAATGAATTGGTAAGAGATATTTTAAGATAAAATGGGAGGTTTAGGTGAGGTTTGGGTGACCTTTGCGAACAAACCTCCCATTGGCGAGGCCTTTATTCATCGGGCCTGGGGGAGGTTGTGAGGTTTTTTCACATCTTCCCTTTTTTTCAAGTGCTGAGAACACCATTTACAATACTTAGGCCTTACAGCAACAAGACCTAGGTCTTATGACAATAAGGTCTAGGTCTCCCGACGGAGGGATAGTAGGGCTTAACAGGAAGGATTACTATTCCTACAGGCATAGGGATAGTAATCCTTCGAGGGAGGGGATGTATGACGGATTAGCGGGTGTAAGTGCGGAAGCCGTTGAGGGTTTCGTAGTTGGAGATGCCTCCGGGACAGTAGAGGGTGAAGGTGCGCTCGTCGGTCTTCAGCCAGTAGTTGCCGTACCCATCGACATAGCAGCCATAGAGGTATGTGACATTGAACTTGCCGCCGTACTTGTCCTTGACGGTTGTCTCCAGCGTTCTTAGGGTTTTCACATCTTCCTTGGGGTTGGAGGAGAAGAAGGTCATGCGTCCGTCGCCACCGCCCAGAACTCCTACCACACCTCTGCCGGAGGGTGAGAGGTAGCCGCAGATGTTGAAGCGGACATTCTCGGGCAGACGGGCACCGCGATGCCAGTCGAGTTGCTTGACATTGCTGACTGCCACTACTCCACCTCCCATGATGTACATGTTGTCGCCCACAAGCGAGATGCCCACGGGATGGGTGTTGAAGAGGTTGTAGAGGTCGATGTCCTGCTGACTGCGTTCGTTGCCGTCGTTGCGGGCAATGTAGAGCGTGGAACCGATGAGTCGCAGGAGGTCGCCGTCGTCGGTCAGGACAGCACCGATGATATCGTCGTCGGAGATGTGCTTGACGCGCTTGTAAGCATTCTGGACGTCATAAACGCTGCACTCTGTGCCCACGACTGCCATGTAGCGTCCGTTGGGAGAGAAGATGATGGTGGCCTTTTCGCCGTTCTCCTCGCACTCGCCTGCAGCTACCACCTTGGATGTGGCTACGGACTTGCCGTCATAGAGTACTATACCCTTGCCCTCGACTCCGAGATAGAGGTCGTCGCCGTGAGCTCCGATGTACTGAATGGTGCCGCGTTCTTCTTTCTGCTTCGTTGGCACGAAGTCGGTAATCTTTCCACTGTATTTATCGACAGCCACGACTGCATTTGTGGGGCTCCAATGGTTTTCGAGGAAGAACATATATTTGTTGTTCTCAGCCGTCGGACGCAGTATGCTCTGCGGGAATTTGATGACTGCAAATTCTGCCCTTAAGCCACCTACGCGTCCTTCTTTCTGCGAGTCGTCCTTTGGTTTAGGCTCTGGTTTCGGTTTAGGATCTATAATTGGCGGGGGAGTAGGTTTACGAGGATCGGGACCGGGACCAGGCTCTGGATCGCCAGAACCATCGCCGGGACCTTCTACAAGTTCACCTCCCTTGTATTTCCTCTTTTCCTTACCCGGTTTTGTGACTTGTTCTGTGATTTCTATGGTGTCGCCACACTGGATAAGTTGTACGACCTTGCTGTTCTTGGGATAGTATAACTCTGGTGGGTCGTCACACTCCTTGTCTTTGGTCTCCGCAGCACTCTTCAGGTGGAAATGCTGTTTGAAGAAATCTATCATATCGCGACGCTTGAAGAGCTCGATGTTGGCATTGGTGTTCTTGCCCGGTCCCCAGCCTAATGTGCTACGCAGGATATCCATAAGGGTAGCGTAGACCTTGATATCCGTGCTGACGGGAGCATTGAGGTCGGCCTCGGTGTACTGGAATATCACGCCCACTGTCTTGTCGAGCTTGGGCTCGTAGTAACAGTACTGCTCGAAGATGAACTGAATGGGGGCTCCGACAGCCACCATGAAAGGCGACTTAGACATATCGACCTTTGAAATCCAATGTATTGCCTCACAGCCCATAAAGGTGCATTCTTCGGGCTTAGAGATGCTTAAGCCGTCCTTGTAGTTGCCCATCACCACGATGGGGCTGCCTCCTTTCGACAACTTCTCATTCATCTGGTCCCACAGGCCTGCGAACAGTCCCTGAAGGGCTGCCGCATACGTCATAGTCACAGTCATAGCAGGCTTGGCTGCTTTCTGTCCGCCGCTGAACACAAAGACGTAAGTGCGCGTGTGTTGTCCGAGCATCAGGTCGAACACTTCTTTATACGGTCCGTCGTAGGTTCCGTTGAACTCCCTTTTGTACTTCGTAGAGGAGATGCTCATCGCCCTATTCTCCAGTCTGTCGTCGATGTACTCCGGATAGCTCACGATGGTGCCGTCGGGATTGTCGAAGTAGAAGAAGTCGTTGGACAAAGCACCGTTCTGGGCATACGATGCTACACTCAGCAGCAACGTGCTCAGGATGAGGATGAATCTTTTCATGGCTTCTAAGGTTAAAGGTTTATAAGTGTGATGTGTGTGTTATTGAGAGAGGAGGTAGGACTTGAAGTCCTTGAAGTCTTTCGTCATGGGGATGCTCTGCTTCTGCCCTCGCATGAAGGCTGCCAGACGGTCGGGAATGGCTACGGGCTGTCCTGTGATTGCCTCCACCGTGTCCTTGAACTTGGCAGGATGGGCTGTTTCGAGGAAGAAACCGACCTCACCCGGACGCAACTGTTCCTTCAGTGCACGATAACCGCAGGCTCCGTGAGGATCGAGTTGGTAGCCCGTTTCCTTCAGGCACTGACGGATGGTTTCTGCTATCTGTTCGTCGGTGTATGTAGCACCCGAGATGTCCTTCGTGATTGCCTCGTGGCTCTTTCCATATAAATCGTATATGCGTGCGAAGTTGCTGGGGTCGCCTACGTCCATAGCGTTTGCCAGCGTCTGAACACTGGGACGCGGACGATATTCGCCCGTCTGCAGGTATTCGTAGAAGACATCGTTGCGGTTGTTGGCAGCAATGAAACGGCTGATAGGCAGTCCCATGCGTTTGCCGAACAGTGCTGAGCAGATGTTGCCGAAGTTACCAGACGGCACGCAACAAACAAGGGACTTTCTCATTTTCTCATTTTCTGAACATCTCATTTTCATAAACTGTGCGACGGCCCAGAAGTAGTAGAACGACTGGGGCAGGAAACGCGCAACATTGATGCTGTTGGCAGAGGTGAGACGCATGTGCTGGTTGAGCTCTGCATCCATGAAAGCATTCTTCACCAAAGCCTGACAGTCGTCGAACACGCCGTCAACCTCAATGGCTGTGATGTTCTGACCGAGTGTGGTGAACTGGCACTCCTGAATAGGGCTTACCTTGCCCTTGGGATATAGCACATAGACGTGGATGCCTTCTACGCCAAGGAAACCGTTGGCAACAGCCGAACCCGTATCACCCGATGTAGCAACCAAGACATTTACGACCCCTCTCCCAGCCTCCCCCGTGGGGGAGGAGAAATATTGGAGCAAGCGTGCCATGAAGCGAGCACCAACATCCTTGAAGGCCAGCGTGGGACCGTGGAAGAGTTCGAGGCTGTAGATGTTTTCCTCGACTTTCACGATGGGGCAGTCAAACGCAAGTGTGTCATAGACAATACGTTTGAGGTCGTCGGCAGGAATGTCCTCACCAAAGAAGCTCTGTGCTACGCGGAAGGCAACTTCCTGAAACGTCATCTGCGACATCTCATCGAAGAACTCCTTGGGAAGGGGATTTATGCGCTCGGGCATATAGAGGCCCTTGTCCTCAGCCAAGCCTTTTACGACTGCCTTTTCCAGTGTGGCAAGCGGTGCCTTGCCGTTGGTGCTATAATAATGCATAATTAAGAATTAACAATTAAGAAATAAGAATTACGATTTCATGAAAGCCTCGATGAAAGCATCACCTTCGAGATGACCGAATGAGCCTTGCTGACAAGCCTCCTCGTCGAAGGTCTGCACCTCGTCGGCCTCGATGCCGGGATAGTAGATGCAGAAAGGAATGGGTTCGTTGGTATGCGTACGATGAGCCACTGGTGTGGGATGGTCGGGCAATAATGCAATGGATAATGGACAATTGATAATTGACAATGATTCAAGAATGGGGGCCACAAGGCGTTTGTCGAGGTTATCGATGCAACGCAGCTTGAGTTCCAAATCGCCATCGTGACCAGCTTCGTCGCAGGCCTCAACATGGAGATAGACGAAATCGTCGGTCTTCAGTGCTTCAATGGCAGCCTGAGCCTTGCCCTCGTAGTTAGTATCCCAAAGTCCAGTTGCACCAGGCACATCAATGACGCGCAATCCAGCATATTTTCCAATGCCACGAATGAGGTCAACAGCCGTGATTACAGCTCCACTCTTTATTTCGGGGAAACGTTCCGGCAATGTCTTCATCTTGGGACGATATCCCCCACCCCACGGCCAGATACTGTTGGCAGGGTCCATGCCCTTGGCAACGCGTTCCTTATTAAGAGGATGGTCCTTGAGCAGTTCCTGACTCTTAAACATTAAATCCTTCAGCAGACGCGCTGTTTCCTCAGCTTCGGGAATTTCTGCATACAACATATTCTCGCGCCAAGGCTGTAGAGGAATATCGTGAGGAGGAGTGCAATGGATGTGTTTATTGCCTCCCTTGATGACCAGAAGATTGCGATACTGCACTCCTGTGTAGAAGTGAACGCGCTCGTTGTTGAGGTGCTCACCCAGATACTTTATCAGAACGTCGGATTCCTCTGTCTCCAAACGACCGCAAGAGTGATTCTTCAAGAGGTCACCTTCAAGACATACGAAATTGCAGCGCAAAGCCAAATCGTCGTCGGCAAGCTCCACACCAATGCTGGCAGCCTCCAACGGACCGCGTCCTTCATACACCAAGTGCTGGTCGTAGCCAAGGATGCTGCTGTTGGCAACCTCACTACCGGGATGAAAGCCATCGGGCACAGTCTTAAGCATTCCACAACGACCATTGCGAGCAAGGAAGTCGAAATGTGGAGTATCGGCATATTGCAGGAGGGTCTTGCCTCCCAATGCCTCAACAGGCCAATCTGCCATTCCGTCGGCTAATATAATCAAATGCTTCATGCCAAACTCATGATATCTGCGAACACACCGGCAGCAGTGACGCTGGCACCGGCTCCGTAGCCCTGAATGAGCATAGGATATTCGTTGTAACGCTCTGTTGTGAGCAATACTATGTTGTTAGAACCTTCGAGCACATAGAAAGGATGATCGGGATCAAACTCCTGCAGAGATACACTACCCTTGCCATCAGCGAACTTGGCAACGAAACGCCATACGCGGTGCTTCTCCTCAAGCTGCTGACGACGCTGTTCCCATTCGGCATCGAGAGAAGGAAGCTGGTCCCAGAACTCGTCGAGCGAACCTTGGAAGAACTCGTTGGGCACAAAGAGGTGGGCTTCCACATCTTCCTGCTCTATTTCGTAGCCTGCCTCACGGGTGAGAATCACCAGTTTGCGAATTACGTCCTTACCGGAAAGGTCGATACGCGGGTCGGGCTCGCTGTAGCCTTCGGCCTTTGCCATGCGAACTGTCTCACTGAAGGGAACGTCCTTGCTGATGGTGTTGAAAATATAGTTCAGAGTACCTGAGAGGACAGCCTCGATACGGAGTATCTTGTCGCCGGAATTAACGAGGTCGTTGATGGTACGGATAATGGGCAAACCTGCTCCTACGTTCGTTTCGAAGAGGAACTTAACGCCACGCTTCTGGGCTATCTGCTTCAATTCGCGATAGTTGGCATAGTCGCTACTTGCTGCTATCTTATTCGCTGCCACCACGTTGATGTTGTGGTCGAGGAAATCCTTATAGAGCCCTGCGACCTCAGCAGATGCCGTGCAGTCAACAAATACGGAGTTGAAGATGTTCATTCCTATCACTTCGTCGTGCAGACGTTTTGTATCGCTGGGGAGCGACTGGCGTAATCTCGTGTGCCAGTCCTCAAGACTCAGACCTTCGCGACTGAACATAGCGTTGTGTCCGCTGGCAATACCAACAACATTCAGCTTGACACGCAGTTCGCGCATCAGTTTCTCCTGCTGACTATGTATCTGTTCCAAGAGCGAACCACCCACAGTTCCAACACCGCAGATGAAGAGGTTCACCTCCTGATACTCGGAAAGGAAGAACGAGTCGTGAATAGAGTTGAGGGCCTTGCGCAGATATTTCTCGTTGATGACAAACGAAATGTTGGTTTCCGAAGCACCCTGAGCACAGGCAATAACAGATATACCGCTGCGTCCCAATGTTCCGAACAGCTTTCCTGCAATACCTGGGGTGTGTTTCATGTTCTCACCCACAATGGCAACAGTAGCCAAACCGCTCTCTGCCTGCATCGGGAACATCTTGCCATCCTCGATTTCCTTTTCGAATTCCTGATTCAGAACGTGACAGGCCTTCTCGACCTCAACATCGCGAACACCGATACTGGTGCTGTTCTCAGAAGAGGCCTGACTGACCATGAAGACAGAGATACCGTTTTCTGCCAGACAAGAGAAGATGCGACGGTTGACACCAATTACACCCACCATAGAAAGACCTGAAACGGTGATAAGGCTGGTGCCCTTGATGCTGGAGATACCCTTAATGCTGCGAACATCATCCTTCACCTCATTCTTAATTACCGTTCCCTTAGAATCGGGATTGAAGGTGTTGCGAATGTAGATGGGGATGTTCTTAACGCAGACGGGATATATCGTTGGGGGATAAACCACCTTAGCGCCGAAGTTACAAAGTTCCATAGCTTCGACGTATGTGAGTTCGGGTATTGTGTATGCTGTCTGAATGACCTTTGGGTCGGCAGTCATGAAACCGTCAACGTCTGTCCAAATCTCCAAAGAGTCGGCTTCAAGAGCAGCGGCAATGATGCTGGCAGTATAGTCGCTACCGCCACGTCCGAGGTTTGTTACCTCACCACTGTCCTTGTCCGTCGATATGAATCCCCCGACTACACAAGTTGAGAGTTGAGAGTTGAGAGTTGAGAGTTGATTGCGAACCAACTCGTTGGTCAGTTCTGTAGCCAGAATGTCTTTACCGCTCTGACGAGTGGTCTTGATGAATTCACGACTATCGAACAGACTGGCACCTTGAATCAGGGTTGCCACAATATTACTGGACATACGTTCACCATAGCTGACAATTGCTGCCGAAGTCTTTGGTGAAAGGTCACGAATGAGATAAACGCCCTGATAAATACTCCTGAGTTCCTCAAGCAATGCACGAACGGTCACCAACAATTTCTCGCGACGTTCCCCTTCAGGAATTACAGCCTCTATCATCTGCTCGTGACGCAAGGCAATTTCCTCAAACGATTGCTGGAATTGCCCGTCACCCTCAACTGCCATCTGAGACGTACGGATAAGTTGGTCGGTAATGCCGCCCAGTGCTGAAACTACAACTATTACGGGCTCCTTTTGAGCCTCAACTATTCTCTTTACACTTAAAATACTATCCACGGAACCTACGGATGTTCCGCCGAACTTCAATACCTTCATTAATTGCTATTTATGTATTTGCGCGACAAAGATACGAATAAGTGAGCGAAATGCCAAATAAAAGACTAAAAACTATGCCGGCACCAGTCGAACCAAGACTGGGCGGAATGGAAGCCACCATCCTGCTGAAGGTCGCTGGCAACAGCTATCCAGTAACGGATATGTCCGTCAACAGGACGCACCACGCAAAGATAGTTAAGTGCATCCTCCTTAACCTCCACAAGGTTCTCCTTAGCTACGCGAACCGCCATTCCCAATGTGTGTATGCGGTCGGGATGCCCTTCTTTGTCAGGAACATTCGAACCCCACGAGCACACCAATCCGTCGGCACGTGTAGAACCAGTAGAATTAAGCTCAAACTTCTGAACTCCCGTCACAAAGCACATCTCATCCACTCCTTTAGCGGTTAAATCCACATCCACTTGCACATCACGATGTCCGCGAATGGCTGTGAAACGCTGACGGAACTGGAGAACACGACCTTGATATTGCCAATCGTGGGCATATATCTCCACCACTGCTGTATCCGGTCCCTCGCACAATACGCGCTGACCTCGCACGCTGACAGGTTGCACAAAGGTGGGTTGCTCATTCTCGTAACCTCGGAAAGAGCCAGCTCCCACACTTCCTCCCACGAAGAGAATGTCCTCACCATAACCTGCAGCCCATTGCTCATTGGTGGTGTAGAAATTGGTACTGTCGAGCTCCATTTGCATTGTTTTCTTACCATACAGGTCAATGCTCTGACGATGGTCCATATAGACGCGGAAACCTATCCACTCGTTTTCCCACATAGCTCCATGACCATAGATGGCATCGTACATCGCCAACGAGGGCACATCGCCCTTAAATTCAACAGAATTGATGCGCGGATAGCGATATTTCCTGTCCCACAACTTCATCTGCGCGCTTACCTGAGCGGAGGATGAGAGAATGAGAAAATGAGAAAATGAGAAAATGAGAAATAAAAAGAGTCTTTTCATTTTCAATAACCTCTAAACTTTAAACTCTTATCTTTTTAATTCTTAATTCTTAACTCTTAATTCTGAGAAACTACTTCACCGCTTCTCCCTTACCGTCTTCTGTCAGATAGAAAAGAGGAGCCTCGTTGGTCTGTTCTTGCTCGTAGTAGTGCAGACCCGAGTCGTTGGTACGAGGATGCCAGTTGTCGAGCAGACGCAGCATCTCGGCAGCAGCCCAAATGGCAGGACCATAGCCGTGAGCGGCAGCAGCACTGACTGGACGATAGTAGTAGAAGGCAGGGTCGAACGCCATACCAGTACCCACACAAGTACCAGCCACACGTCCGTCCTTTGTAATCTTCGAAGCCAAAGCATTCCAACCCAACTGAGCCACAGGACCATAGGTAATGCCTTCGAGCCAACCCTGATTAACGGCACGAGCTATACAGTAGGTGTAGATAGCTGTAGCAGAGGTCTCAAGATACGAATCGTTACGATCGAGCAACTGATGCCAGAAGCCCTCGCTCGACTGGTACGAAGCCAGTCCGGCAACGTGCTTACGCAACTGTTCGAGGATGAAGGGACGGTCGGGATGGTTCTCGGGCAGCATATCCAGCAGTTCCACAGTTGTCAGGACAGCCCATCCGTTGGCACGAGCCCAATGATAGGTAGGCTCCTGAGCAAGTCCCTCGACATATCCGTGACGATAGATTCCCTTTTCCGGAACCCACATACGGCTCACGAAGTTCTTGTACATAGTTGCAGCCTCATCGAAGAACTTATTGTCGCCAGTATATACACCACGATAGGCGATAGTGGGAATACCCATATACATATCGTCTAGCCAAATGGTGTTACGCTGCGGACGATGACGGGCAAAGGTACGGTCCGGCAGACGATACTGCTGATTCTCAACAAAGTCGAAGTAGTTCTCGATTATCGGACTTAACTTTGAATTGTCAATTTTCAATTTTGGATTATTCACTGCCTTCATCATAGCTGTGCACATAGTGCCGCAGTCATCGAGAGCACGCGGATGCAGAATCTGTTCCATCTGAGCATCCTGGCACTCCTCCTGTTCCATGAACTTGGGAGCCACTTCGGCAATGAAGTCGAAGCGAGTCTTCACATAGTCGCTATATTTCTGGTCGCCAGTAACCTCGGATGCAGCCAGCAGAGCCTGATAGGTAATACCCCATTCGTAGCTGCCGATGCGGAAGGCGCCGCGCTCCAGCGTTCCGTCCTCCTTCAATGCGTGTGGAGTCTGCTCGTCAACATACTTGAATATACGGTCGAGTGCATCAAGCACGCTGTCCTTCGTCGTCTCGCCATAAGGAATCTTGTAATCGGGTTTCAACAAGTGAAGAGGAGTTGTTGAGTCGTTTACTTCCTCCTCTTGTACGTTAGTTTTTGTACATTGAACACTGATGGCTGCCAAGAGCAGCAGAAACATTGATTTTGCTTTCATATTTATAGTTTTACTTTATATTTCTTTCCGTTGGTAATAATCACGCCCGGACGATGAAAGGAAGCAACTGGCCTTCCCTGCAGGTCGTATGGACCATTAATAGTTTTTTTATCAATAGCTACCACATGCTGCAAGCCATCTGTCACCTCTGCTTCATCTATGGAGAACTGACAACCGGTGTCACTCGTATTGGTGCCAGAACCCCAGTTGTAGATTTTATAACTCAATCCGGCATTCGTCTGGTTCAACTGTGCCGTAGTACCCGACACGATGATGAAATAGTCCTTAGTATCGGCCTCCTTCAAAGTCCAGCCCTTTGTCGGGACAGATGCCGAAGTTGTCAACTGCGTATTATTGGAAGCCGAAGGTGAAATATAGGATTCATCGTTGCGATTTATGATATTATACGCCCCATCATCACGAGCAACGAACCTCCACATTGCTGAATGGGCATTGCCATCAGTACCACCTGTCAGTCCCTTCCCCACTCCGTTGCTTTGCACATAACGTCCATTGCGGAGGGGCGTACTCAATGTGTACCAATATGTAGCATTCTCGTCGCTGGGATAAATGGTTACCTTATCATCCTCTGGATTATACTCCTCGTCGAACAGTTGCTTGGGAGAATAAACAAGGCCGTCCAAAGCATCATTTCCGTCAACATCGGTGACTACAAAGGTAAACATCCATTTGTTCAAGCGCACACCATTGGCATTGACATAGGGAAGTTTCAGGAATACCTTGTTCCAGCCCTCCTTCAGTTGTATCTTCACTGGCTTACGTGCCGTAAAGTTCTCGTTGCCAAGAGGTACTTCGTTGTCAATGCTCTTACCTGCATTGTCCCAATTCGGCGCCTTTATCTCCACATCGTTGAGCCAGATGTGCGAGCCTTTTCTGTCCCACGAGCCATTAACAGGAGCACTATCTTTCTCCGAGCGTCCATAGTTCTGGAACTCTATGAGAGCACCAGCCTCCTGCTCCACAGGTGAATAGACGTAAGTCCAGGCATAGGCCGTATAGTTCAATTGAGGGTTCTTATAGAATGCCGGAACCGTTGTTCCCCAAGTATGGCGAAGATAGATACCTGCTCCAGTAGCCCGTTTTGTCCGATAGGTATGTCCATCATAAACATAACTGTCCTTCAGTCCTTCTGTTTCGGGCGGCAGCACCTTATTGGCAGTTCCTCCATTGGGGAAGGCATCGGTAATCAGCCAACGGACATTGGTCTGACGGACATAGGGAATATTCTCATCTTTCAACGAATGAGCCTTATGGAAAAGGAAGCGTCGCTCCCAATCTGCAAACTCGTCGTATTCATCGCCGACATTGGGAAGTGTAGTTCCACCATTCTCGATATATTGCTTACCACCACCCTTCCAAGCACGTTCCGTTGAAGCAAGGACATTGGCATAAACATTATTCTGGCGCATTATACCTTCCTCTGTTTTCACATAGCGGTCGTTCCACACGGCAGTTATCTCTCCTGCCACCTCCGACGAACCTTTCTCGGCATAATACACGCTACTCTTGTAAATGCCTACAAGGTCAGCAAACACATCGAAATGATTGATATAGTTATAGCGACAGTCGATATTGGGAAGTCCCGTCACCTTTTTCCCGGAGGTGCTCCACATCTGCGTCATATCGGCCCCCATCGTCGAAGATATAGTGACACCACGAATGGGGTTCCACACTACTACCTTCTTTCCAAGACCATGAACATAGTCTGTGATTATTTTCAGGAAATCGGTATAGGTTATCGTCTGCTCATCGGCTCCGATGTGAATATATGGAGCATCGGGGAACACCTCGCAAACCTCGTCGAGTATGTTCTTCAGTTCCTGCACACCTTGGTCGGTCTGCATCGAATGCCCCATAGCACGCTCGAAGGCAGCACTATGTCCGGGCATATCTATTTCTGGGATTACGATGATGCCATAGTCGGCAGCCAGTTCAGCAATCTCCCGACACTCCTCCTGCGTGTAGTATTTACCGGCGAAGCGCGTCATAGAAGATGCATTTGTCAGTTGAGGATATTGCTTTACCTCGAAACGCCATGCCTGATTCTCTGTCAGGTGGAAATGGAAGGTATTTACCTTGAAGCGTCCCATCAGGCGAATCTGCTTCTTCAGTTCCTCTGCACTGATGTAACTACGTCCGATATCGTGCATCCAGCCCCTCAGTTTGAAAGCAGGCCAGTCGGTAATAGTACAAGTTTCGAGCTGCAAACCACTGTCCTCTCCCTCTGCCATCTGTGCCAAAGTCTGCACAGCTCGTATTACACCTGTTTCCGTAACTGCATTTATTTTTATTCCACTTTCCCCTACTATGAGACGATAAGCCTCGTTGGGATAGCCCGAAAGGGAATAGTTGTAGGAACCACTGATGGCAGAGCCCACATTGACAGTCAGCGTTGGAGAATCTGCCTCAGTAGAAAGTTCCTGTCCCAAAAGGTTCTGAAACACTCGTTGAATACGTTCCGAAGGCATTGTCTGACACGAAAGGACGCCTGTAAGTGCCAATGTCTGTCCTCCTTCGGACATAGTCACCTGCTTGGGAACAGGCAACAGATGGGCAACCTTGCCAACTGCCGACAGCGACAAGAGCAATGCCAAAAGTAAAAAACGCAGTCTTCTCATAATCACATGGTACTAATCATGCGCAAATATAAAGAAAAATGGGCGAAGATGGAAACAAATGGTTGAAATTTCGTATCTTCGCATCGTAAAATGCTATGAATCATGAAACGTAACACCCTTTCCTCTCTTCTATTTTTCAGTTTTTCACTTCTCTTTTTTCATTTGCCTTTGAAGGCTCAGGTTCCTCTCCATTGGGTTGGGGGAACACCTCAAGAGAAACAGCCTGTTACTCTTGGCATACCCTTCGACAAGGGGGAGATGAAAGCCGAAGCAGCAGGCAGCATCACATGCAACGGAACAGCCCTGCCCACCGACTGCTGGCCTTTGGCATACTGGCCCGACGGCAGTGTGAAGTGGTTGGCAGCAGCAGCCGTAGTGCCTGCTGGTGGCAAGGAGCTCGCTTTTTCTAGAAATTCTAGTCCATCTAGTTCTACTAGTCCCACTAGTCCCACTAGTCATACTAGTCTTCTGGTGAGCACAGGTCCGCTGAAGGCTTATATCTCCAGCAAGGGAGAGGGTCTGATAGACAGTCTTGTGCTTAATGGCACGAAGGTGGCACAGCATGGGACTCTCGTCTGCACCACGCAGAACGAGCCTTATCAGGAAGGTGTCGGCAATTTGCAGTTCTCCAACTATAAGAGTTCCATAGACACTGCCTACATAGAGCGTGAAGGACAAGTGCGAACAGTAGTCCGCATCAACGGTCATCACGCTGCCAACGGTCGCCAATGGTTGCCATTTACCGTTCGCCTGTATTTCTATCAAGGCAGCGAAGAGGTCAGGATGGTGCATTCCTTTGTATATGACGGCGACCAGAACAAGGATTTCATTCGTTCGCTGGGTGTTCGTTTCGAAGTGCCGATGCGCGAACAAACGTATAATCGCCACGTGGCATTTGCTACAGGACAAGGAGTGTGGGCAGAAAGTGTGCAGCCCCTAAGCGGACGTCGCATTCTTGACAACAACCCACAATGGGAACTTGATCAGGTGGCAGGCAAGCGCATACCTGAACCCACAGCCTTCGACGAGAAGGGACAAGAGTTGCTTCACCATTGGGCAAAATGGAATTCCTTCCGTCTCAGTCAGCCCAACGACCAAGGTTTCAACATCAACAAACGTGCCAATCCCAATAACCCTTGGATAGGAACGCAAACTGGTCGTCGTGCTCTTGGATATGCTTTTGTGGGTGATGTCAGCGGTGGACTTGGCATTTCTGTCAAAGACTTCTGGCAGAGCTATCCTGCTTCGTTGCAGATTGACAATGCCACAAAGGAAATTGCTCTGCTGACCGCCTATCTGTGGAGCCCCGATGCTCCGGCAATGGACCTGCGCCACTACGACAATGTTGCCCACGACCTCATCGCCTCGTACGAGGATGTTCAAGAGGGAATGTCCACTCCCTATGGTATTGCACGCACATCAACACTGACTCTCATTCCCACCAGCAACTACCCGGGCAAGGAGGCTGTGGCACAGACGGCACAACGCTTGAGCGAAGACACTCCCCTATTGCCCACTCCCGAATATCTTCACAAGAAACACGCATTCGGCATCTGGTCGCTGCCCGATACCTCAACGCCCAAACGCAAGCAGGTAGAAGAACTGCTCGACAAGTATCTCGATTACTATCTGCGTCAGCAAGACCAGCACCACTGGTACGGATTCTGGCACTATGGCGATTTCATGCACCAGTACGACCCAGCCCGTCACGAGTGGAAATACGACGTAGGTGGCTTTGCTTGGGACAACACCGAACTGGGAAGCATCTCGTGGCTGTGGTATTCGTTCCTGCGAACAGGTCGTGCCGACCTCTGGCGACTGGCAGTTGCAATGACTCGCCACACCTCAGAAGTGGATGTCTATCACATAGGCCCGATGGCAGGCTTGGGCTCTCGTCACAATGTATCGCACTGGGGCTGTGGAGCAAAGGAAGCACGCATCAGTCAGGCTGCATGGAACCGTTTCCAGTATTACCTCACAGCCGACGAACGCTTGGGCGACCTTATGACCGATGTCAAGGATGCCGACCAGAAGCTCTACACCATCGACCCCATGCGACTGGCTCTGCCTCGCGAGAAATATCCCTGCACTGCTCCTGCCCGTCTGCGTGTAGGTCCCGACTGGCTGGCCTATGCCGGAAACTGGATGACAGAATACGAGCGCACGCGTAATATTATATATAGGAAGAAGATTGAGAGCGGCATGAAGAGTATATCGCGTTTGCCCAACGGCATATTCACAGGTCCGGGCGTTCTGGGCTTCGACCCTGCAACGGGCATCCTCTCGTGGGAGGGCGACAAGAAGATGACCCACGCCGAACATCTGACAGCCATCATGGGCGGTTTCGAGGTACAGCACGAACTCGACGAGATGCTGCCCAACAAAGCTTGGCAACGCACATGGCTCGATTACTGCCGCCGCTACCATCTCATGACGAAGAACACCTTCCGCGTCAGTCGTCTGAAGGCATACGCTGCATGGAAACTCAACGACAAGCAACTTGCCGACGAAGCGTGGAAGGAGATGTGGACATACAACAGCAAGATGCAGCACTACATCTTCGACATGCGTCACATCGAGGGCAGCGAAGTGCCTGAGCCACTCGACGAAAGTCCACTGACAACCACCAACGACTGCGCCCTGTGGAGCCTCGAAGCCATCTTTATGCAGGAAGTCATACCGGAAAATTGATTTATATCAAGAAACTACACACTTCGCGCTAAAATGTGCAACATTTCTTCACACAAATTAACACAAAGTATATACCTTTGCGTCGATTTAACAATGACAATCGCAAATTCGTTTGCATTTAAACCTAAAAATGTTATGAAAAAAGTATTATTGTTAAGTGCACTTTTCGCATTCAACTTTTCACTTTTAACAACTGTCAAGGCCGGAGGTCTGGTGACAAACTCCAACCAGAACGTTTCGTTCCTGCGCCAGATGAGTCAGGATGCCATCATCGACATCACCGGCATCTACCTCAACCCTGCAGGTACAGCATTCCTGAAGGACGGCTGGCACATCTCTGCCAACTGGCAGTTTGCCACACAGAGTCGTGACATCACCACCACATTCCCTCTGTTTGCTCAGAACCTTGACAACAGCGCAACCACTCATAAGTTCGAGGGTAATGCCTTAGCACCCGTAATTCCATCTCTTCACGTCAGCTACAACAAAGACAAGTGGAGCGTAAACGGAAGCATATCGCTGGGTGGCGGTGGCGGTAAGTGCGAGTTCGACCAAGGTTTGGGTTCTTTCGAGGCTCTGTATTCTGGTACTATATATAAAACAATATACCAAAATATAGCCACAAATATTGCAACAACAAATCCCACATGGTCTCCAGCCCAAATTGAAAGCGCTGCGGATGCACAAATGACAGCCGTCTATCAAGGCTACACGATGGATAGCTATATGAAGGGACGCCAGTACTACTTTGGATTGTCTGTCGGAGGAACATACAAGTTCAAGGACAATCTAGCTGGTTTCGTTGGTCTGCGTGCTGTATATGCCACATGTAACTACAATGGCTACGTTCAAGATGTAAGCTACTATATGGCTACAGCTCCTGGGACACCGATATCTGCCAACAGCGACCTTACATTGAACTGCGACCAGACTGGTTTTGGTGTTACCCCTATCCTTGGCATCGACTACAAGATTAACAAGCACTGGAACGTAGCCGCTCGCTTCGAGGCTGAAACCAAGCTGCGTTTGAAGAACAAGTCTGAAATGAATAATTTCGCCCTTGCACAAGTTGCAGCAGGTAATGCTACATTAGCACAATTCCAAGATGGAAGCAAGGTGGCTGCCAACATTCCAGCCATCCTCAGTGCAGGTGCTCAGTACAGCCCCATCGAGAAGGTTCGCATCATGGCTGGCTGGCACTACTACTTCGACAAGGCTGCCAAGCAGTACAACAGCAAGCAGAAACTCATCGACAAAAACACTCAGGAGTTCTCTGCCGGTGTAGAATGGGATTGCTGCAAGTGGCTCACAGTCAGCGGTTCATGGCAGAACACCCGCTATGATCTGTCCGACGAGTACATGAACGACCTGTCCTTCAACCTCTCCAACAATATGATGGGCCTTGGTGTACGTATCCACGCCAGCAAGAAGGTTGACGTTGATGCAGGCTACATGCACACATTCTACAAGGATAAAAATGTTTTAACCAACGTATCTGCTCCATCTTTAACTGACCCAAATAGGACTATACCCAAGATTGACTTCTACGAGCGTTCCAACGATGTATTCGGCATTGGCGTAAACATCAACTTATAATATAATGAGTAGGTTCCTACTCATCCTCATACTCGGCACTCTGTTGGTATCATGCCATCGGAGTGCCGACTTCGTTTCCGTTAGGGACGGAGGCTTTTTCATTGGCGACGAGCCTTACACCTACGTTGGCACAAACATGTGGTATGCACCCATTCTGGGCAGCGAGGGACAGGGAGGCAATCGCCAGCGACTCTGCATGGAGCTGGATTCGCTGTGCGCCCTTGGCATCAGAAACATACGCATCCTTGTAGGCGGCGAAGGCACATACTCCGACCTCCCCGACCACATTCGTCCCACTCTGCAGCCCCGTCCGGGTGAGTACAACGACACGCTGCTCGCAGGTCTCGACTTCGTGATGGCAGAGATGGGCAAGCGCGACATGCGGGCCGTGCTCTATCTCCACAACGCCTGGCAATGGTCGGGCGGCTACGGAGCCTATCTCGATTGGGCAGGCATGGGGCATCCCGCTCCGGCTTCTTTGTGGAACGAATATACTGCCCACCACAGCCAGTTTGTGCGCTCCGATTCGGCACGAGCCCTCGCCCTTCGCCACACACGCTTCATCGTCTCGCGCACCAACACCATTACAGGCAAGGCCTATAAAGACGACCCTACGCTGATGGCTTGGGAGGTGTGCAACGAGCCACGGGCTTTCTCTCGCGACTCAGTCAGCAAGGAGGGACTTCTCAGTTGGATAAGCGAACAGTCGGAAGCCATAAAGGAGATTGACCCACACCATCTGGTGACCACAGGCAGCGAAGGGCTCTATGGCTGTGAGGTGGACATCAATCTTTTCCGCTCCATTCACGCCCTGCCCACCATCGACTATCTCTGCTTCCACATCTGGCCTTACACTTGGGGTTGGACTGGTCGCTTCGTTTCACCCAACAGCGAGGCACGCCAGCAGCTCCCCCTCTCCACACTCTCCGACAGTCTTCCTGCTGCCATCAGCAAGACCCAGTCGTACATCGACCTCCATCACAACATTGCCCAAGAACTTCGAAAGCCCCTCGTTCTGGAAGAGTTCGGCTACCCACGCGACAGTTTCGAGATAGCCACCGGCACCCCCACACGGGCTCGCGACCAGTATTTCCAATACATCCTGTCACAAGTCGGCAAAGGACGTAAAATCGCAGGCTGCAATTTCTGGGCTTGGGGAGGTATGGCACAGCCCGCTCACCCCATGTGGCAACCTTGGGACGCATACACCGGCGACCCGGCACAGGAAGAGCAAGGCCTCTACTCCGTCTTCCTCTCCGACCGCACCACCCTTTCCATCATCCGCAAATAACAACATCATGAAAAAACTCCTCACGTTAATACTCATTGCCCTTGTGCTAAGCGCATGCAACGAGAAGAAAACAGCCACTGAAGTACTCATTGAAACCTCGATGGGCAACATCCGCCGCGTCACCGTCCTCTAACGAAGAAACAAATAAGAATAAGAACGATATGAAGAGAATCATCCTGTTAATCATAGTCGTTGTAGCTGTGGCAATGAGCACGACGGCAGCAATAAAAGTGGAAGTTAGCGAGACAGTAGAGCTAATGGGGATACTTGCGCATACAGCCGATTACTCAGCATATAACGCGAACCTTGCCGGAGAGTACTCAAAGGACATCGACGCATGGTTTGCCCCATACAAGCAGCACAAGGCCGTAGTCCTCAGTCAGGACATCCGCGAGAAGTATGGCATCGGCTACGAAAGGGTATCGAATATGGCTATACACCTCGACATCGAAAAGGGCAAACTGAAGCTTATAGGCGAGCGCTCCGAACTGAACAACGGTTGGGAGAATGTTGACCTCGACGATTTTGTGGACAAATTGAACCAGTTCTACAAGGACACGCGCTTCCACGAGTTCTTCGAGCAGCACCGAGCCTTCTACGAAGAGGGAATCAAGAGCTACGAAACCGATGTCATGCCTTACTTCCACCCCGAATGGTACGCCCGTTTCTACGGCACAGAGGCTACGGAGCAGTTCCGCATCGTCATCGGCTTCGCACACGGCGACACCAACAATGGAGTGAGTCGCCAACTGCAGGGACAACCACGCGAGGTATTCTCCATCATGGGCTATGTTATCAATCCCAACACGGGCAAGCCACGCTGGGACGCAGCCATACTCATACACGAATTCAACCACTCCTTCGTCAATCCCCTACTCGACAAAGCCGCCAACTCCGCTCTCATTGAGAAAGTCGGACAGAAGCTTTTCCAGTGGTCGCAGCCAGAGATGCAGAACCAAGCCTACAACGAATGGAGCATCGTCATCAACGAGAGCATCGTCCGTGCCGCCGTATTCATTTACATGAAAGACAACGGACTCATCAATAAAGGCACCCTGAATTTCCTGTTCTACGAAACATGGCGCAGAGGTTTCCGCTGGACGCCAGAGCTAATCGAAGCACTCCAGACCTACGCCAACAATCGCGACAAATACCCCACGCTCAACGACTACTATCCTGAGATAGCCCGCTGCCTTGAGCAATACGTCATCACCGAATCCACCCGCCTCCAAAACGCCCTGAAATAAACCCATCGCCCAAACCAGAGAACATTTCGGGCGCTTTTGCTTTTGCTTCTAAAAATTAATATGTATCTTTGTACCGTGAAAATAATCATTTGGCGTTATGACTACTCTAGAACTGAATGCTGAGATGTTGCGTTCTATGAGCGTGATTGCTGAGGACGAGACGTTGCTAAGACGGGCTATTAAATACCTGCATAAGTTGATTTCTGAGAAGCAGGCTGACCCCACGGAACTTACCCGTGAGGAATTCTTCACACGTATTGAAGAAGCCAGGAAGCAGCCTGGCAAGCAATTTGCCAGCGTCGAGGAACTGGACCAATATATCCGCAATCTATGAGTCGTTATCGCGTAGAGATTAAGGAGCAAGCGCAGCACGACCTTAAAGCTCTCAGCAAGAATGAGCCAAAGGCATATAAGAAAGCGCTCGCTTTGATAGCTGAGCTATACGACCATCCACAAAGCGGAACTGGAAAGCCAGAACAGCTTAAAGGTGGTGGAGGAACGTTGTGGAGCCGCCGTATTTCGCAAAAACACAGACTTGTATATGAGATTTTTGAAACAATAGTCCGCGTAGATGTACTCACGGCCTATGGCCATTATGGTGACAAATAATCTCATAAAACTATACTCAAACTCCTTTGCGAAATATCTATAGAAACATAGGCTACTCAATATAGTAACTTCGGCATTTCTTTATAGTAACTCCACCATTTCACTATAGAGACTTCAGCTATTCGCTACAAAACATTTTTACGCTTCCCTTTTCCTATTTAAAAATAAATTCGTAATTTTGCAGCGAACGGAATAATAGGAATGTGCTATGAATAGCGAAAAGAGGACCATGATAGCTCGTATCTTCCGCAAAATGCAGGAAGACAAAAAAACAATACGAGCATATATCAAGGAACACGGAACTTTAAATGGTTTTAGCAATGACTCAATTCAATTTGCTAAACCGATATGAGTTTGACGACATAGAAAATGGGTATTCCTTCACAACAGATGACGGGAATACCTATTTTGTATATTTCATTGAATACCCTCTTATTGATACATTACCTGACGGAACGCTCTTTACGTTTAATATAGAACGTCTTGATGACAATAACCATAGAAACGGCTCAGAGCAAAAGGTCAGAAATACCATTTTACACATATTGGCTTCATTCTTCGAGAAACACGAACGAGCCATTCTCTCAGTTTGCGACATAACCGATGGTCGTCAGAAAGTAAGAAAAAGGCTTTTTGACAAGTGGTACAACGATTTTGGAGCTACACTACTGGAAAAAAGAGAAGCACCAGTCATTGTTGAAGGCAATATTACCTACAGTATGCTATATTATAGAAGGGATAATATATATAAATCTCTTTTGGAAGATGGCTTCGATGAATTAGTTGCAGTTAATTTCTATAACGAATAAATAATCCCACCACCGCTTACACCAGCCTTTCCGTCCACAAAGCGGAGAGGCTTTTTCTTTGCGCCCGAAACATTTTGGGGCATTTGTTTTGAGCATATTAAATAAATATGTAAATTTGCAGCGGTATCAGGGGAGAAATCCCGAGCCGCAGATGCATTAGCTTATTATTTCGCACTTACCGAAAAGACGTAGGAAATCTATTTTGGAATAGTCGATTTAATAGCGAGGGAAAGGCCTGGAGAGGTATTTCCTGCTAACAAATATAGCTTTGCAACACGTATTGGCGTGGAGCATTCTTATATGTTAGCAGGGGTTCCAAAATTCCTACGTCTGCCCCTTAGGTAAGTGCATAAGAATGGCCACGCCATTCTTTATGCCCTTCCTTGCCGCTGCTTAGACATTATAAACAACTAAAATGATAAGCAAAATGAAAACAATGAAAAACTTTGGAATGATTGCCCTCGTGGCAATGGTATTGATGGGCTGTGGTAGCACAAAGCCTCTAGTAGAGTCTCGTATTGACACTAAGAAGAGCCTTGAGGGCGAGAATGTATCTGTAGAAACTGCCAAGTTACAAGGCATTGATATGGTTGACGACCTAAGTGAGGACGGTCTTACAATACGTAAAGTAGCTTACAAGTGGTATGCAGGCATTGGTAAGGCTAACGACAAGCAGACTGCCATAGAGATAGCTGAACGTGAAGCACGTGCAACGATTTCGCGAGTTATTGAGAACATGGTAGAAGACCAAGCTAAGCGTGGAAGTCTGACCAATAACGGAGAGGTGCAGAAGGCTGTGAGTTCGTATTGGAAACAGATGAGTAAGAGCATACAGAATGCTTGTGAACCTTTCGGCGATACAAAAATCGAGTTTAGCCCCACAACTAAGATGTACACTGTAACCGCCAAGGTGGGCGTTCGTGGTGACAAGTTCCAGCAGATGCTTAACAATGCCGGTAACTATAAGCCCAACAATCTTAGCGGTAAGGACTTGGATAGCTTCATTGAGGTAAATAATTCAATCATGAATGCTGCCAAAGGTAAGTAAACAATGAGGCGTATATTTGCATTAGCTTTACTTTTCGTCAGCATTGTAGCCTCGGCTCAAAACTATCCAGCGGAGTGGGCAAAATACACTTCTGACGATTATTACCATGACATCGAGAGCGCAGCTACCAAGCAGTCCGCTCTCGAACTGGCACGCACGAACCTTGCACGTCAGATACAAGTGAAGATAAACGAGGTGAGCCAAATGGACAAACATGTGCTTGACGGTCGCTCGAACGTTCTATACCGCTCGTCGAAGAACTTTTCTACCAATGTGGACATGAACCTCACCGAGACAAAGAGCTACTACAACGATGCTCTCGGAAAACACTATGTCCTTATATATATAGATAAGGTAGCAGCAAGTACTTTCTATGAGAATGAAGTCAAGATGCTCATTAGCAATACGGGTAACACAATAACCATAGCTGACAACTACATCAAGAATGGCTTCAAGCAGAAAGCTAAGACCGAGTTGCAGAAAGCCTTAGGACAGTTTGACAATGCGGCTAAACCATTCTTCTGGCTCAATGTCTTTGGTCTTGCAGAGTATCGGATACAGAACTATCTTAATCAGGTACATGAACGTGAACAAAGTATCAAACAGCGTCTAACCGACTTGGAGTATGGTACGACATATTGCGTTGTTTGTGAGGCAGAAATGTTTGGTATGAAGTATGTCAAGTTGGCTAATGAGGTGAAGGGGAACCTTTCGGCCTCTGGTTGTAACTTTGTAGATGAACAGGGAAGTGCAGACTACACAATCCGCATTAAGGCCTCGGCTCGAAGGTACAACGAGTTTCAAGGTGCCTACTTCACATACATAGATGCAGCGGTAACCATAGACAAGAATGCCACAGGACAGCGCATCTTCGAGGATGAAGTATCGGTCAAAGGTGCCCATACACTTAGTTATGATGAAGCCGCCCGTGATGGATACAAGCAAATAACCAAGGAAATCACAAAAATGTTAAATGAAAACATAAAGCTATGAAAAGGCACATATTTATGTTATCAGTCCTGTTGTTTTCAACAATAGAGGCTGTTGCTCAAAATACTACAAAGACTCTAAAACTTCAGGGCTTAGAAATGAAAGAGGCAATGAATGAGGACGGTACGGCATTGATTCAACGTCCTTATCGTTGGTTTGCCGGTATCGGAAAAGCTGACGATGAAGGGTTGGCTGTTGAAATGGCACAACTCGAAGCCTACGCAACTGTGTCTCGTGTTATAGAGAATGTAGTTAAGGCCCAAGCCAAGCGTGGAGCTATTTCTGACAACGGCATAGTACAGAAGGCCCTCCAGTCGTATTGGGAGCAGAAAAGTTCGAGTATTCAGAAAGCCTGCGAACCCTTTGGCGACACAGAAGTGACTTTTAATAGTGAAACTGGAATGTATGAGGCAGTAGCCAAAGTAGGCATTCGTGGCGACCGCTATATCAAACTTCTTGGTGAGGCAAAAGACGCCAAGCCCGAAGGTCTGACTGGCAATGATCTGAAGCAGTTCATTGAGACCAATAATGCCATTATCGATGCTGCAAAAGGAAACTAAAATTATACCTTAAACAATTAATTTTATTAATGATGAAAAAACTATTTATTATTATTCTCTCTACATTATCATTGATGACATTTGCGCAAAAGAAAGTCGCAATACTTGAGTGTGTTGATAGAGAATGTAATGTTTCACAGGGTGTGAAATTGATGGTTCGTAGTAGCTTGTCAATGGCTATTGCTGAGACACCTGGTTACGAGGCCTTTGATCGCGTGGATATTGCGTCCATTTTAGGAGAACAAGAATTTCAACGTACAGGCTTAATAAAGGAAACGGATATAAGGAAGTTGGGAGAGATGACTGGGGCTTCTTATATTCTTGTAGCCGAGGTAGCCTATTTGAATGAATCTACAGTTATTATTCTAGCTAAATTCTTGGATGTTGAAACTGCGAAAATTGAGGGATCGTCAAGTGTTCATAGTTCAACTTCCATTGAAGATTTAGATCGTAAATGTAAATTGTTAGCAAGAAAGCTACTTAAATTGGATCTTGAAACTGGTGCTATTAGAAGTAAGATAACTTATGAAGGTGGTATTTATGAAGGTGAAGTAGTAAATGGTAAGCCTCATGGTCAAGGAAAGTTGTTATATTCCCTTAATAATGTCTCTAATTATGTTTCTTATGAAGGAGATTGGTTTGATGGTGAAAAACAAGGTAAGGGTACGATGATATGGAAAAATGGAGATAAATATGTGGGCAATTGGAAAAACAACAAACAAGATGGGCAGGGTAACTATTATTGGGCTGATGGTAGTATTTATAACGGAAATTGGGAAGACTCTAAGAAAAATGGTCAAGGAGTATTTTACTATGCTCCTAACAATAGTTCAAATATAGTGTCTAATGAAGGATATTGGTTAAATGATAAAGAACAAGGTCAACGTACAATTATTTGGAAAGATGGCACCAAATATGTAGGTGGTTGGGAAAACGATAAAAGAAACGGTCAAGGAACCGAATATTTTCTTAATGGTGATAAACTAATAGGAACATGGTATAGCGATAAGAGAAATGGTAAAGTGATATGGCATTATATAAATGGAGATAGGGAAGAGTGCCAATATTTAGATGGGAAAATAGCTGATGAAGATGCTACTTATTATTGGGGGACTGGAGAATATATGACAGGGACGTATTTAAATGGGAAAAAATCTGGAAAGTGGATTAAACGCCAACCAAATGGAACGATAATATGTACATATACATATAAAGAAGGGAATCTGATTAAAACAAAGGAGGAAAAGACAAGTGATATGCCAAAAGGTATATTTCGAAAAGTATTAGCAATCCCTTTTAGTAAGAAAAAGTGAAAATAGTATGTTTTTACATTATAGTAAATTATTGCTAATTACCTGTGATCCTGATAATATAAATTATGAAGAGGTTTCTATTTCTTATAACATTGTTAACAATCACTCTTTTCATAACTGCACAGAACATTAAAAGAGTGGCCATTCTTGAGACCGTGGACAAATATGACAAGGTTGACTATGGTGTGGAGTTCCAACTGAGAGCCTTTATCACAGATGCTGTGAACAAAACACCGGGATTCGAAGGCTATGACCGTGTGGATATGTCTCAAATCAACAAAGAGCATAATTTCCAACGTACCGGTATGGTCAGTGATGCAGACATAAAGAAACTCGGTGAGATGACAGGCGCCAGTTCAATCGTTGTGGCTGAAGCCGCTGCCTATGGAAGTGATGACCGAATTATCATTGCTGCAAAGATTATTAATATTGAGTCCGGACGCATCGAAAACTCTACAAGACCGAAAGTTGCAAGTACAAGCGACAATGGTATGGAAACGGCCTGCAATGCCGTGGTTGCAGAATTACTTGGCAAGTCTAGTGATTCTTATAATTCTAAAGGTTCAGTGCAATCATCGCCCTCAAAACAATCTGTATCTCAAGAAGAATATGTTGACTTGGGCTTGCCAAGCGGAACTCTTTGGAAAAAGACAAACGAGAAAGGTGGCTATTACGACTATGACTCCGCTGTTAGCGAATTTGGCACCCGTCTGCCCACAAAAGAACAGTGGGAAGAACTGATGGCTGAATGCCAGTGGTCGCGAACGGGTAGCGGGTATAAGGTGACGGGGAATAATGGTAAAACCATAATTCTGCCCGCAGCGGGCTTCCGCCTTTGCACGGGAATTGTGAGCGACGTGGGTTCTTGGGGCGACTATTGGTCGTCTAGTTCGAATGGTTCGGAGGAAGCATGGTCCTTGTTCTTCAATCCGGCATGGTGTGCGGACATGTACCGCACTGAACGTTGCTACGGTTACTCTGTTCGTCTCGTCCATAATCCATGATTGCGCAAGCAAGAACAATATAGAACCGCACTTGTCACTTCGCTAGTGGCAAGTGCGGTTTGTTTGCGACTATACGACAACGAGCCAATTTTGCGCTGGTTAATCACAAGGTACTAGTCCTTATTGATCTAAGTACTAGAACTTGTGGCAATAGGTTCGCCAACTTATCGCAATAGGTTAAGTTAACCTTCGGCAATAAGTTAACTTAACCTATGGACGGAAATAATATTAACTTATGTCGGTAAGTAATATTAACCTATCGGTACAGTTAATATTAACCTTTGGACGGAGGAATAGTATCCCTATGAGGGAAGGAATAGTATCCCTAAGCGCATAGGAATAGTAATGTTCCGTGCTTAACATTACTATCCCTATCGTCATAAGACCTAGACCTTATCGCAACAAGACCTAGGTCTTATCGACACAGGTACTAGAACATATGAGCATAGGTTATATTTATCTACTTCTGCTGAAAAACAGTTGTAGTCGCAAAAAAACCTCACAACCTCCCCCAGGCCCGATGAATAAAGGGCTGGAGGCGGTGAGGTTTGCTTTCAAACCTCACCCAAACCTCACCCAAACCTCACCACAGAAATTCTTCAACATCAAGGAACATCTGAGTTGCGCAGCAAACTATGCCCAAAGTAGGTGGGGCAGGTGCAATAATTTATGAGTTTTTTGCTCGAAAAAACCATCATTCCATCACCTTTCCTTTATTTATGGGGGCTGAACGGGTGATGGATGGGGTGATGGATGGTGATAGTGGTGATGGTTTTTGCATGAAAATATAGGAAAGCGTGTTTTTCCGACAATTTAGGAGGGAGTGAGGGCTTGCCAGAGGCGGTCGGAGGGAACGGGAGCTGTGACGTCGATGGGTAGGTGAGAAACGGGGTGTTCGAACTGGATGCGACCTGCGTGGAATGTGGCTGTCCACCCAGTGCCGTTCCCTACACCGACATCCAAGAAGGCGTCCAGATGGCCTACGGAATTCAACCTCGCCTTGATGATATCCGACTGTGAATTATGTAACAGAGTAAATTAAAGTTTGGTAAGAAGGCCTGCCGTTTGAAAAATATTGCGTATATTTGTACCATTAATCCCAGACGGCAGGCACTTATTAAGTGATATAAACAATAAACAACGCAAAATAATCATGAAACGAATCGTATTTTCTCTATTGGCAATGGTAGTCAGCTTGACGCTGGCTGCAAAGCCTCTAAGCTCTCCCTTTGCAGGTTATCTTTTCGCATACTTCGAGGGGGGCGGCGATCATAACCTGATGGAGCAACTGCGCTTCGCAGTGAGCGAGGACGCACAGAACTGGTATGCTCTGAACGACAACAGACCGATTGTAGCCAGTGACAGCATCAGCGAGAGCGGCGGCATTCGCGACCCGCACATATTGAGGGGTGAGGATGGTTGCTACTACATCGTAGCGACAGACATGCATACCTATGACCCGAAACAGGGCTGGGGTGCAAATCCGGGTATTGTGCTGCTGAAATCCAAGGACTTAGTGAACTGGACACATGCGAAGATAAACCTCTCGAAGGACTGGAGTAAGAACTTCGGCGATGCCTACTGGGTGTGGGCGCCGCAGACCATTTACGACCGCAAGGCACGGAAGTATATGATTTACTTCACGCTGCAGCGTAACGACCGCAAGACGCTAATCACTTATTATGCTTATGCAAATAAGGACTTCACAGCTTTCGAGAGCGAGCCGAAGGTGCTGTTCTCCGCGAAATACGGTAGCATCGACAACGACATCATCTACAAGGACGGCGTGTATCATCTCTTCTACAAAGGCAACACGAAGGACGAGAACGGCAAGGAGATAAAGAACGGCATACAGCAAGCAACATCTAAGAAACTTACGGGGCCGTACAAGGAGGACTTTGAGTATCTGGATGCCTACGCTGACACAAGGACAAGTGTGGAGGGCAGCGGAGTATTCAAACTGAACAACAGCGAGGATTGGATTCTGATGTACGACCTCTACAGCTCTGGTCGCTACGAGTTCCAGCGTTCGAAGGATTTGAAGACATTTACTCGTGAGCCGGAGTCGTTCCGCAAGGATTTCTTCCCCCGTCACGGCACGGTGATGTCGGTGACTGCCGACGAGCTGGAGCGCATGCAGCAGAAATGGGGCTATGTGTTGAAGCACGAGTTCGAGAGTAACGGCAATCCAATCATCCGCGACAAACATACCGCTGACCCCGCAGTGCTTGTTGAAAACGATACTCTATGGCTCTTTGCAGGACACGATGCCGCTGGTAACCAGACGGGCTATGTGATGAAGGACTGGCTACTCTACTCCACCACCGACATGAAGCACTGGACGGAATATCCATCGCCCCTGCGCATCGACGATTTCAAGTGGGCCAACAGCCATCAGGCTTACGCCGGACAGGTGGCAAAGGGCAAGGATGGTCGCTACTATTGGTACGTTTCCACCAACTGGTGCGGCATAGGAGTTGCAGTAAGCGACAAGATTACAGGTCCCTACAAGGATGCACTGGGCAAGCCCCTGCTTACAAACAAGGATTGTTTCGCATCGAAGCACAGTTGGGCCTGCATCGACCCTACCATCCTCATCGACAGCGACGGCACTCCTTATATTATATGGGGCAACAGAGAGTGCTACTACGCCAAGCTGAAGGACAATATGATAGAGATTGACGGTGAGATTCATCGCATTGATGTACCGAACTTTACCGAAGGTCCTTGGATACATAAATTCAACGGCAAATACTATCTGACTTATGCCTCAGAGTGGCCCGAGAAGATTGCCTATGCCGTAGCCGACCACATCGGCGGTCCATACACGTTCATGGGCATCATCAGCGAGATAGCCGGGAACTCGAACACCACGCACCCTTCCATCGTCAATTTCAAAGATCAATGGCTATTCTTCAGTCATAACGGCGGTTTGCCAGACGGTGGAAGCTACAGTCGCAGCATCATTGCCGAACCCATGAGCTACGACAAGGACGGAAAGATAAACTTCATTCCCTCCACGGCCAAAGGCGCATCCTCTCTAACATTGCCCAGCAAACCTCTGTGCCTGAAAATATAGGAAAGCATGTTTTTCCGACAATTCAGGAAGGAGTGAGGGCTTGCCAGAGGCGGTCGGAGGGAACGGGAGCTGTGACGTCGATGGATAGGTGGGAAACGGGGTGCTCGAACTGGATGCGACGGGCGTGGAGAGAGATGCCGCCGTCGGGGTTGGAGCGTGGAGCACCGTACTTGAGGTCGCCTTTGATGGGACAGCCTATTTTGGAGAGCTGACAGCGAATCTGATGGTGGCGCCCGGTGTGGAGGTTGACTTCGAGAAGGAAGTAGCGGTCGCTGCGAGCAATGACACGATAGTCGAGAATGGCTTGCTTGGAACCTGGCACCTCGCGGTCGTAGGCACGGGCTGTGTTTGTTTTCTCGTTGCGAGTGAGCCAATGGGTGAGTGTGCCCTCGGTCTGAGGGGGCTGGTTGCCTACGATTGCCCAGTAGGTCTTCTTTACGGCTCGTGTGCGGAACATCTCGCTCAAGCGGCTGAGGGCTTTCGATGTACGGGCAAAGAGCACTACCCCACTGACGGGTCTGTCGAGTCTGTGAACGACACCAAGGAACACCTCGCCTGGTTTGGCATAGCGTTCCTTGATATAGGCTTTCACATCATCAGAAAGGGGGACATCGCCTGTTTTGTCGCCCTGCACGATGTCCCCACTCCGTTTATTCACCACTATTACGTGGTTGTCTTCGTATAGTACGTCCATCACGTATTCATGCCGCCATCGACTTGGATGACCTGACCGGTGACATAGGAGCTGAGGTCGCTGGCAAGGTAGAGAGCTGTGTTGGCAATGTCCTCAACCTGTCCGCCACGACGAAGGGGTATCTTCTTCTTCCATTCCTCGCGAACCTCTTCGCTGAGAGCAGCAGTCATGGCTGTCTCAATGAAACCGGGGGCAATGGCGTTGGCACGAATGCCCTTGGGACCCATTTCCTGAGCTATTGACTTCGCGAGTGCGATGAGACCAGCCTTAGAAGCAGCATAGTTGGCCTGTCCGGCATTGCCATGAACACCAACCACTGATGCCATGTTGATGATGCTGCCGCCACGCTGACGCATCATGATGGGAACACAGGCGTGGATGAAGTTGAAGGCCGACTTCAGATTGACGGCAATCACAGCATCCCACTGCTGTTCGCTCATGCGCAGCATCAGTCCGTCCTTGGTGATACCGGCATTGTTGACAAGAATATCTATCGAGCCAAACTCTTCCTTCACTTGTGCCACCACCTGCTCTGTCTGAGCAAAGTCGGCAGCATTAGAGGCATAGCTTTTTGCCTTTACGCCAAGGGCTGCGAGTTCCTGTTCTGTTTCGAGATTCACCTCAAGGTCGGTGAATGCTATGTTGGCGCCCTCTTGGGCAAACTTCATGGCAATGGCTTTGCCGATTCCACGTGCCGCACCTGTGATGAGTGCGGTCTTTCCTTCCAATAATTTCATCAAATTATCAATTATAAATTTTCAATTTTCAATTTTCTCGTCGGGGCGGTCTATTTTTGCCATAGCACGATGAATAACCTGTTTCACCATGGGACGGCTGATACTGATGCTGTTGCCCAGACGACCGTAGATGTACGGCACCTCGAGCCCCTTGATGCAATAGTGCAGTATGTCCACAGACATGCGGATGTTTGTGACATCGAACTTGCCCTGACGTATGCCCTGCATGATTATCTGCTGAATGAGGTCTATCTCCGTCTGGTCGAACACCTTGCGAACCTTCTCCACAAGCCAGATGTTGCGGAAGAACTCGGCACGCAGGTTGCCATTACGGACAACGGCTTCCTTGATAAGACTCAGGTGGGCGTAGATAAGCTGAACGAGCTTGTCCTCGGGTTCGAGTTCCTTAGTAGCAACCAAGCGCAAACGCTGACTCATGCGAGTCATCTCCTGCTCAATGACGGCATAGAATACCTCGTCCTTGCTCTTGAAGTAGGTGTAGAGAGTGCGTCGTCCCTTACCAGAAGCCACTGCGATGTCGTTCATCGTAGTATCCTCGACACCATTCTTTGCGAAGAGGTGACGAGCCATCTCAATTAACTTGTCCCGTGTCTTAGAGGTACCCATAATTAGCACAAAGTTACTATATTTAATTAAAAACGAAAAGAGAAAGGGGAAAAATATCACATTTTGCAGTAATTTATTTGGTCAAACCAAAAAAACTCCTTACCTTTGCACTCGCAAATCGCGGAGTGGAGCAGTTGGTAGCTCGCCAGGCTCATAACCTGGAGGTCGCCCGTTCGAGTCGGACCTCCGCAACAAAACAAAGAGAAGGCCCTCAACACTGAGAGCCTTCTTTCTTTTATGTTCGCTTGTCTATTTCAATACAGTCTTCTTACGGTTTATGATATATACACCCTTTTGTAATTTACCATTAACCTTCTGACCTGCCATATTATAGACATTTTCGTTCTTGGATTCTGAATTTTGAATCGAATTAATACCGTCGGGATTAGCAGCAACAACGAGTATGCCCTCGCTGAGTCGGCTGGTGTCCCAAATGAGACCTTGTGCTTCGTTGGGCGAGCAGAGGTCGTAAGTGAGTTTTGTGCCGACAGTGATTGTAGAGGCATCGAACAACTGAATCTCGTCGCCAACAGACAGTGCCAGACCTGAAGCACCGCGAACCACCAGTTTGCCATTGAGTTTCAGAGTTCCTATCTCGCTGAACTTACTGAAGGAGGTCTTCGAACCGATGTAGGTCTGTATGGTACCGTTGACGGTAACGTTCTTGCCGCTGAACTTCAGATTGCCTGCAGAATTTGTTTCCGTGATACCACTGCGCAATGTACCATTACTGCTAACTGTTACGGCACTATTGCCAAGAACGCCCTTACCGCTCAGTGTGGCTCCGCTGGCAATGGTGAGAGTGCCTGAACCCAGCATGATGTTAGTCTTGGAGCTATTGAGACACAGCTCACCGCCATTTACTCGGCAAGCACCTTGGAAGTCACCAGAGCCAGTGAACGTCATCTTACATGTGCCCACCTTGTTAAACAACACCTTGTTAGACGAATTGTTATCGGTGATTGTACCAGCAAAACTGAAGTCCTTGCCATCCGAATTACCAACATTCCAAGTATTATCGCCACTAACAGCATTTTGATTCATGAAGTTTGAAATAGCCTGGTTGAGCGAGCCGCTGCCAGTAAGACAACCTATAGTGAAGCTCTGGCAAACATTGGTTACACCGCATCCAGAGGCAATATTGAGCGTGGCGTGAGGCATACCCGTAGAGCAGTCGAGAGGCAACCAAATGCCTGTGGTTGTATGCTTGATGGTTCCTTCGAACTGCGACCAGTCGCCAATGATGCGCACACGGCTTACAGAGTTGCGAGGCACGATGGTGAGTGTTCCCTCGCCCGTTATCTTATTGTTGTAAGCTGTGTAATATATATATGACAGATGCCATGTGCCGCTCTTGCCCTTGGGGATATAGATGGCATGTGAGGTGCATTGTGCATCGTCGTAAAGCGTGCCGCCCTGGAACTCAACTGTAGAAGCAGGGTTGCTGGTCTCTGCCACCGAACCGGCAGCGATGACCAAGCGCGAGAGACTGCTGTTGCCGGTAAACAGACATCCAGAGCCCTTCTTCGTGAGTTTGGTGCCCGAAAGCGCTGCTCCCATGCGGAAGTCGCCAGAGCAGTTTATCACACCACCGTCTTCGCCTATCATCTTCATGGGAGAACCCGTCTCCACAGCAGCCGTAGTCTGCAGCACTGCACCATTCTCAATAGTAAAGAGGTCTGCTTTAGTGGTAATACCGCCTAAGTTTCCAGTGGCTGTGTATTGGTTAGATAACTGACTAACCTTTGTGGTCCCACCCTTCAAGTGATTACCACCAGTATAGCTGTTGCTACCACCCATGGTTACAGTTCCTGCGCCTTCCTTAATGAACTTGGCATCACCATCGATGGAACCGTCGCCGCTGAAAGCATAGGTAAGTGTGTTGTTTACTGTGAAAGTATCTGGTATTACACTGCCATCAATCTTAACTACACGCGAGGTAGCATTGTCGTCGAACAGAACATTGTCGCCCGATACGAACATTTCCGAAGTTCCTCCGCCATCGATGGCAAAGTTCTCGGCATCGCCAAGATTCCAGATGCCATCGTTAACACCTGTCCAGGTTACAGAGGCTGCATCGCGCAGTGCCTTAATCTCAAGTATCAGCTTGCCATCCTCGATATATAGCTTTTTCTTATCGTCAGGCAGACCTTCTACCACGATAGAATTTACATCGCCCGTGATTTCGCCTGATATTTCTGCCAAGACATACTTTCCGGCGGCTATTTTGGTCTGTCCGCTTGCAGGATGTCCCACCAGCTCAATGACAGGACTCAGGTACTGCGGACCTGCATTCACCCAAGCCGAACCCGTCTTCTGCTCAATGTTGAGGGTTGTGGCCTTGATAAGGTCGGACGATGTTCCTTCGCTATAGAGGTCGGCAACAATGCGCGAACCGAATCCCAGTGACAAATCGCCTACTGTGATAGTTCCCTTTGAATCAGCTCCACCCGGACGGATGACAGAAGCGTAATCGGCCTTGATGCTCATGAACTCACCACCATTGGAATTGAGTTCTGCAAAGCGGTTGAGCCAAAGAGGCGACTGCATCAGCTTACCGTCGAAATTCAGCACGCCTGCCCAGATGTTTGTCTCACCGGTATGCTTAAATTCAGCATTAGGCAAAGTGAGGATGCCATCGCCCTGCTTCACAAGACGTGCCTCACCTGCCAGTCCACCACCGGTAACAGTGCAAGTGTATGTTGTATAATTGATTTTTGTGTTCTGCGTAGCACATTCACTGGGGGCATTGCCCTGTACCCAAGTGGGAACGTTGAAAGTGAGGATGTAGGGCTGTGCTCCATCAACAATGCTGACACTGGTGTTTCCAGTTTCGCAAACAATAGCGTGCTGACCGTTAAGAGCCGCAGATATGCTGCCGCCGTCTGTGACCTCGGTACGTCCAGTCATAGTGTTTGTGGGAGGAGCCTGAGTGATTCCTTCCAACTGTCCCAGGAAATAACTCAAGTGAGGAGGTTGGTTATAACCGCACATCTGCCAAACCATAGAGTTGCGGTATTGAGGGTCGGACCACAGTGTAGGAATACGGAAACTAGTGCTTGTCGGCGTAGAATAGATGCGGATGTTATTGTCTGCTGTACGCATAATAACCTCCTCGCGCCAGTCACCAAGAATGTCGCCCTGATAGCAAGGAGTTCCCTTGGTGTCATTGTTAGTCATTGAACCCGACATCGTGTAGATGGGACTCCAACTGCCATACTTGGCAACACAGCCTTCTGTGTTCTTACCATTCAAATAGTTAAAGGTCTCGGAACATAGGTCTCCGTCCCAATAGATGCGCATATTCTGGTTCACGCCAGCCTCGCCAAGTCCACTTACAGGACCGTTAGTAACCAAACTGATAGGACCTTCACTGGTGGGTGTGCCCATAGAGCCAGGATAAGAATTGGTGAAGTTTCCAGCCATGCAACGACCTACGTCATCTCCTGCCATATAACGATAATAGACCTTAGATGTGGTAGCATCGCGGTAGTTTGTGCCTGGATTATCCTCCATACATGCAAATATCTCTTGTCCGTGACGATAGGGGTCAAAGTCGGAACAATGCTGGGCATCACCATGACCAAATCCTGTAGTGGAAAGTCCCTTACCGTTATCATCAATGACCATAGAGCCAAATACTATCTCATCACGACCGTCCCAATCGACATCGGCAATACCGAAGTTGTGGTAGCCCTGTCCCTTCCAAGGGCCGTTGGTGTTGTTGAACCAACGCCAGCGCTCTGTCAAAGTGTGTGTAGAGGGGTCAACGTCGTAGGCTATCATCTTGTGACGAGTGTATATACCACGTGCCAAGAAGATGCTGGGCTTGCGTCCGTCAAGATAAGGTGCTCCAAAGAAATGCTTTGAGCAACGGTGTCCCGAACCATCACCCCAAGCGCTATTGATATTACTCTCACCGCTTTCAAGGCGCTTCAAAGGATAAGAGAGTTGCTGGTATTTAGCACCAGTTTCACCATTGAAATAGAGAAGGTATTCGCCATCAGTTGTGACAAACCAATTGACACCGCCACCATTTGCTGCACGCACATTGGAGTTGGCATTACCAACAGTGTAGGTCTGACCATTGCGCATGTGCATTACAGCACCATCAGTAGCACGCATCACACACTCAGCCTTACCGTCGCCGTCCCAGTCATAAGCCACTATGTTCTGCTCGTTGTTCTGGAAGTCAGCCATATTAGGACCACAGTTCAGCCACCACAGGCGAGTACCGTCCAGTTTGAAGCATTCGAAGATGGTGTACTCCTTAGTATCTACACCATCTATTTTCGGACCATTCTTGGGATAGGCCTGCTCCATCTCACTAAGATTGTCGAACTTCATGATGATTTCCAACTCACCATCTCCGTCAACATCGGCACAACAGGCATCATTAGGAACGAGCGTGCTCTTGATACCCTCATGAGTCAGCGCAATTTCCTTGTAAGAACTTGACCAAACAGGAACAGAAACACACGGGTCTTTCTCTTCACCACGAACTACAGGAGCTACGGCATACATACTTGCTGCCGTACCCTGAGTATCACGATAATTTGACACGTTGACTGGTGTGTCTGTAATTTTATTCCCATCGCGATAAACATGGTAAGTTACATCATAGTACTCTTCGCCAAGCACACGCCAAGAAAGGTAAACACCGGTGCCCGACTTCATGGCAATGAGACCGCGATCGAGCTTATCGGTAACACGCTGGGCCCAGCCTTGCAGTGCAACGCAAAGTAATAATGCTGCTAATAGTACAATTCTTTTCATTATAGTTGTCGTTAAATTTATATTCGGCAATATTTGAGATTTTGGATTTATAGATACTCTGGCAGTTGGAACAGCTTTGTTCCGTTGCTTCCCTTGATGAGTATAGTACGGCCTTCAATGGGATTGGTTTGCAGCTCTGTTTTCACGGCCTCCACATCAGGGAAAAGGCGGAAAGTGTTCTGTGTGTCGGCAAAATTCTTGCCTACTAACCAAACCTCTGCCCCACTCTTCGCTGCAACATCTACCACACGCTGATGCTCTGCCTTAGAATCGGCACCCAGTTCACGCATGTCACCCAAAATCATCATTTTATTCTCTGCCTTTATACGCGAGAAATTATCGAGTGCTGCGGACATTGATGTCGGGTTGGCATTATATGCATCTATGATGAGATGGTTGCGACCGGTATCACGATATTCCGAACGGTTGTTGGTTGGCTGATAGTTTGCCAAAGCCTCGTTGATGAGTGGGAATGGTACACCGAACTGCATACCTACAGCCACTGCTGTCATTAGGTTGTGAATATTGTAAGCACCTATCAAATGTGTCTGAACAGTGTGCCACTGGGTGTGTTCCTGACGATAGCGGAACTTCACGAACGGGTTACACTCAACCACTTCTCCCCAAACCTCTGCTCCATCTGTACCTGTCAGCCCGTATCGAACAGCAGGAAGGTCACCTGCCATCTCCACAAGGTTCTCGTCAGAAGCATTAAGGAATATTCCTATCTTTCCCTCGCGACGAATGTAGTCGTAGAGTTCGCCCTTGGTCTTCTTCACTCCTTCAAACGAACCAAAACCTTCAAGGTGAGCACGACCTACATTTGTGATTAGTCCCATGTCTGGGTCAACAATCTTGCTCAACTGGGCAATCTCACCTGGATGGTTAGCGCCAGTCTCAATTACTCCAAATCCATTGTCGTCTTGCAGAGTCAGCAAAGTCAAAGGAACGCCAATATGGTTGTTGAGATTTCCCTGAGTCCATTGCACTGGAGCAACCTGACTCAGAACAGTAGAAACCAGCTCCTTTGTGGTAGTCTTACCATTGGTACCAGTAATCTGGATTATCATCTTCCCTGGCATCTGTTCACGATGATAATGGGCTAATTGTTGCAACGTTTCAAGAACATTATCGACAAGTATAAATCTCTCGTTACCAGATATTTTTGCATCGTCAACTATAGCAAAACTACAACCTTGCTCCAATGCTTTAGAAGCATACTGATTGCCGTCGAAAGTCTCGCCTTTAAGGGCAAAGAAGATACTGTCTTTAGGGGTACGACGACTATCAGTGGTCACCACTGGATGTTGCAGGAATATTTCGTATAATTCACTAACATTCATATTATTCAAAGTACATAACGCGCACAAATATACGATTTTTTCGCGACTTCTTGAAACACATGCCAACATTTTTAGTAAATAATTCTAATAAAATTTATTTTGTTATTCCCTCGCTTAATCGTATCTTTAACATTCTGTTTTAGATACTCACGCTCGGAATAATAATAAAATTTATTTTGTTATTCCCTCGCTTAATCGTATCTTTGCAAAGCAATATATTACAAGAGATGAATCTATTCAACAACAAACCACAATCTATCGAGTCTCAGCAAGAGCCTCAACAGTCGGTAAACACAAATAGCGAGAATATCCAACACTCCACCACACAAACAAGCGACAAAACCTCGGAAGAGGTTGCACGCCAATGGTGGCGCGAACGATTCGGGGAATCTATTCCAGAGGAGGTCCTTTCGTGGATGAAAAAGATGGCACGTAGCGAGGCCCGACGCCAGTATCTGGCAGACTCACTGCTGACTCCACAACAATTGCAGCGCAACGAAGATGCAAAACGTTTGGCAGAAACCAAGTTGCGAAACATAGAATCGGCCCTGCAACGGATTCACGACCAACAGGAATGGTTGCGCATATTCAATGAACGCAAACACGAATTCTCGGAGCATAAGTCCAGACTATTCAATGCCAATAAGCAACTGACAGCACTGGCAAACGAGGAACGCGACCTGTATCGCTTCGAAACATTCGAAACCGTGCAGGGACTTTTCCAAAGGATGCAACTGCTTGAACGATTGACACGAAACAACAAACAGGTACAAGGTGTAGTAATGCATGAGGCCGAGGACAAAAGGCAGCATGTGGGAGAAATGCAGAAACAACTGCAGCAGAAGAGCGATAACAAACGCGAAACTGCAAAGTACATGAATGTCGTGCGTGACAATCTGGAACAGGCTAACCGTATATTAGGCCAGCGTGTTGTACTGGAAATCGACGAAAAGGCTCTTAATAACATCACCGACAACCTGACACAACAACATGAAATAATAGTACAGGAGGTTGCTGAGCATGAAGCAGAAATAAAGAACATTCAGGACAACATAACAAAACAGAGCCTGCGCCTGCAATCGATGGAGCCTCACCGCCGCATGATTCATCATGGTGGAGAGATACAGATTCTGCTCGAACGACTTCTGGAACTACACACAGAAATAGACGAGACAACACACTTGCAGAAAGAGCAGACACTCCATCAGCAACAGGAAAACGAAATGCTGAGCCGAGTATTTGCCGAGTTCCAGCAGGTGGAACAGGATATTAACAGTCTGAATGCAGAACTGCATCTCCACCGTCAACAGAACATCGGTCTAAGTAGTTACTCCTTACAAGAACGAGCAATGAGGCTGCGTAGCCGTCGCGAGAGTCTGATTAGTGCCCAATCATTGTGGAACAGAATTCAGTCGGGCTATCGTCATATAGAGGAAAAGACACAAGTCGTGAACCAATTACGGTTGGAACTTGAAAAGCTCAAGCATGAAATAGACGAACTGGAAAACAAAGTTGTTCCAATGCGTCAGCTATGTCACGAAAAAGAATACACCCTGACTCTAAGTAAAAGCCAGAATGTCATAGAGTTACGTGGTGACCTTAAGGAGGGTGTCAGTTGTACGGTCTGTGGTGCAAAGACCCACCCATACCACAGCGACACAATGCTCGAACAAAGTAAACTCATCAGCGAGCAACGCACGGAATTTGAGATGCTGCAAGCAGAGCTTCATTCCAAAGAGAAGATGCTGCAAGAACTAATTCTGTCGAAAACGGCTACTGAGTCGCGTCGCGATGTTGAAGAGGAATCTCTCTCGCTGTTACGTCGCAGACAGATGGAGGACGTAAATGAATGGGCGGTGTTTGCAACGCTCGACCCATCGTTCAAGGACTGTTCTTCGTCCACCAATTTCGATGCACGCACCACTCTCATACGCCAGTTAATAGAGAATGCCGGTAAGGATGCTGATGCAGCCCAGCACGAATTGGACATATATAATTTCCATCAAAACCGCATCAACGAAACTGCCGAATCTCTGACAAACAAGGAACAGCAACGTGCAGGATTAACCACTCGACTCAACGAGGTAAATACAGGTTGTCAAGTACTGGCCCGTCAGGTTGAGCAGACACGCCAGACACAAGCCAAGTTGGAGACTCTCTTCACACAAGTTTACGAACGAATCAATGGTATGATATCCATAAGCGACTGGTACGAAACGTGGAAGGCTAATCCAGAGGCATTACGCCTGCAACTGCAAAATATGATGAGCGAATGGGAGCAGGTGAACTACGACTTTCAGTTGTCGAACCATGAGAAGAAGCTACACCAATCTCTTGTTGAGACCAAACGCATTACGGATAAATTCATTGAAACGCTATCACTTATCGTACGCGATGATTACGAGAAGCGCAATACTATGCGCAAGGAAGGGGAAAAGGAATATGCAACACTGCTTTCCGACAGAGAGGTGAAGGATTATTACGAATACTATGCCCAGCAAACTGCAAAAGCTGAAAAAGAATGGAAGGAGCAGTTTGATGCAACGCAAAAGGAATCGCACGACCTTGCCATTTTGGATGGTCGTCTGCAGGAACTTACATCATACGGAGAAGGCATTGCTTCAGAGGCAGTAAGCGAACGTTCTCAACTCGATATATGGATGCGGCAGTTCAATGCAAACCACCCGCCTGTTCAATACGCCGAATTGGAACAGGCTTTTGCACGAGATATGGATTGGAACGTAATACGTGAAAAGATACGTTCGCTTCGCATTGAAGTAATGCTTGAGCAGGCCCGTGTTGATAATCTGCGTAGTTCCATTGTTGCACTACAAGCCGAAGGGATGCGTCCGTCGGACGACAATGAAGCCGGAGTTCTGGAATCTCTATTGGCACAAAAGGAGCAGTTGGAGAAGCAGCGTCAAGAAGTATTACTGCAACTTGCAGAACATCACATTGCACAAGTGCGACACGAGAAATGCCGGGAATGGATAAAAGCTGAAGAAGAAAAGTTGTACGCTATGACAGATAATCGTTAATCTCGTCAACAAATATCTGTCCGTATTTCTGTTGTTTGAACTCACCGATACCACTCACCTGACCGAATTGTGACACTGTGGTAGGCTGTTGGGTTGCAAGTGCATGTAATGTTTTATCGCTCAAAACAATATATGGCGGCAAGCCCTGTTCCTGAGCAAGACGTAAGCGAAGGCGTCGCAGGCGCTCGAACAGCGCTGCACTTTCAACACCTGCTGAGGTTGCCATTTCTCCTACAAATTCAAAGGTTGGAGTTTCCTTTTTGCGTCGGCGAGTTAATAGTTCCGGTATCACCTCCACCCTATTAATCACTGCCAACTGGGCTGACTTTCGTCCGTACAGAACTTCTGCTCCCTGCTGTGTAATGCGCAAATGATTCTGTTCATCATAGGCTATCTCAAGGTAACCCAACTGTATCATTTGCAGAATGTAGTCGTTCCAATCTCGTAAGGGAACATCGCGCCCAACAGCAAATGTTGGCAGTTTATCATAAGCATTCGATTTTACTTCAGGTGAATAATTACCATGAAGAATATCGGACGCAACACGCAACGTTATCTTCTGTCCTGTTCTATATATTGCAGACAATGCCTTCTGCACCAGAACCGTGCCATCGAACCGCTTGGGAGGATGCTGACAGACATCGCAGTTGCCACAGTCGTGTTCTGTCTGCTCGCCAAAATAGTTGAGCAGGATACGACGTCTGCACACATCAGCTTCAGCATATTCACGCATTCGCTCCAAACGTTCCATATTGATTGCGGCCTGCCCGCTCTCCTTGGCGAATTTTGAAAGCTGCACGATATCTTGCAGATTGTAGAACAGTAATGTGTCGCTGGGCAAACCATCACGACCGGCACGTCCTATCTCCTGGTAGAAGTTCTCAATGCTCTTGGGTAAATTATAATGCACTACATATCGCACATTACTCTTATTAATTCCCATTCCAAATGCTACCGTTGCACAGATAACCTGCACACGGTCGTTCACGAAATCGTCCTGTGCCTTGTCACGCTCCTCTGTAGTAAGTCCTGCATGATACACAGCCGTAGTGATACCATGACTCATCAAGTAACTTGCCATAGCTTCGGTATTCTTTCGACTAAGGCAATATATTATGCCGCTATCATCGGGGTGACATCCCACAAAATCCATAATGGCACGTTGCTTGTCCTTAGTACTCAGACCGCGTCTCACGTCAAGACTTAGATTCGGTCGGTCGAACGATGAAATGAAAGTGCGGGCATTCTCCAAATTCAACTGTGAAAGGATATCCTGCCTGGTTACCTTATCTGCTGTCGCGGTCAGTGCTACGATGGGGATTTTAGGATAAAGTTTACGCAAGACTCCCAACTGTGTGTATTCGGGACGAAAATCGTGTCCCCATTGGGATATACAATGAGCCTCATCAATGGCAAAGAGCGATATGCGCATTTCATGTACCAGATATGGCAATTCTGTCAGCAACCGCTCTGGCGAAATATACAGCAACTTCAGCACTCCACTGTCCACCTCCCTGCGAACCAGAAGGTTCTCTTCTTCGCTATTGGAACTGTTCAGCGCAGCAGCATGCACACCATTTGCCCGTAACTGTTCCACCTGGTCCTTCATCAGCGATATCAGAGGCGACACTACAATGGTTACTCCAGGTAGCATCAATGCCGGAACCTGATAACAAATGCTCTTGCCTCCACCTGTAGGCATAAGCACCAAAGCATCGCCGCCCGAAAGCAAATGGCGGATTATCTCCTCTTGCTTCGGGCGGAACGTATCGTATCCGAATACACGCTTCAGTACTTCGTGCATCGCTTATCGAACTATCGTCTGTGCGCGGTCGGGACCTACTGAAAGGATGGTGATAGGTGTTTCGAGCTGACGCTCCAGATATGCCACATAATCCTTAAAGGCCTGTGGGAACTGGTCTTCGCTGGTCATCTGTGTCAGGTCTGTCTGCCAACCGGGCAATTCGTCGTAAACAGCTTGCCAGCCTTCAGTGTCGAAAGGCATATCGGTAGTGCGGACACCATCTTTTTCATAAGCCACACAAGCCTTTATGGATGAGAAGGTGTCAAGCACATCGCTCTTCATCATTATGAGCTGGGTTACGCCATTCACCATAATAGCATAGCGCAAAGCAACCAAGTCAACCCAACCGCAACGACGGTTACGACCAGTAACGGCTCCATACTCATGACCGATTTCACGGATGCGGTCGCCAGTTTCATCGAACAATTCAACGGGGAATGGTCCTGCACCAACACGAGTTGAGTATGCCTTGAAGATACCAAACACCTCACCGATACTGTTAGGAGCAACACCAAGACCTGTGCATACGCCGCCACATACGGTGTTTGAACTGCTGACAAAGGGATATGTACCATGATCTATATCGAGCATAGTTCCCTGTGCGCCCTCTGCCAATACGCTCTTGCCTTCACGCAAAGCCTTGTTTATTTCTATCTCAGTATCGGTAAGTGGGAACGAGCGCATATACTCCACTCCTTCCATCCACAGACGTTCCTCTTCTGTGATATCATAATCTGTATAGTTCAAGTTGCGAAGAATCTCCTCGTGACGAGCTTTCAGGGCTTTGTACTTTGCCTCGAAGTTATCCAATATGTCTCCTACACGAAGTCCTGTACGACTAGCCTTCTCGCTATAGGTGGGACCTATACCCTTGCCCGTTGTTCCAACCTTATTCTTACCCTTTGCAGCCTCATAAGCACGATCGAGTACACGATGAGTAGGAAGAATGAGATGGGCACGCTTGCTGATATGCAGTCGTGAGCGCAGGTCGTAGCCGGCATCCTCCAATTCGCGTGCCTCTGCCATAAACAGATCGGGGGCAATAACACAGCCGTTGCCAATAATGTTTATCTTATCTTCGGCAAAGATACCAGAGGGGATAGAACGCAAGACAAACTTCTTGCCATCGAAGATAATGGTGTGACCAGCATTAGGACCACCTGCGAAGCGAGCTACGATGTCATACTTCGGGGTAAACACATCAACGACCTTACCCTTTCCTTCGTCTCCAAAAACGATACCCAGCAGGGCATCAACTTTTCCTTTACTCATAGGACTTATATTTTTTAGTTTTTATGATTCGAATAATAATGATTCTTGGCATTCTGTACTGCCTTACGCAATGGAAGACTGGCTTCCGGACTAATAGACTCTGCCTGGTCGAGGAACTCCTGCCTGCTACGTTCGTTCAGCTCAGCACCCTGTGCCAGCAGCCTTCCTATCAGGAGAAAACCACACAACTGTATCGTTTCATTTCCATTAGCCATCCACTCGAAAGCCTTTTCCGAAGCATACGGCAAGCGTGAAAACAAATACATCACAGTGGTCTGTGCTATCTCGGCATTGGGAATCTGCTCTACCCAGATATCAGCCACATCAGGAAGGAAACGCTCCACCGGCATCAGCATTGCTGCCAATATCTTACTCTCGCGAACATTTTCGTGCCAAAGTTGTTGTGCCACCTCGTGGTTTGGCTCAAACTCGTTGGCAATAATCTGCAGACGAGGCAGTTCGATGCCGAAATTCACGTGATAAGCGAGTCCGCTCTCACGCATCCGGCTCGATGCCACACCGTTCATGTTGGCTCGCAGTTCCTTCTTTATATTCTGTATCGTTGTTGTTACATCCATATCTTTCGATATTGCGTTATAACGAATAATCCCTTCCATAACGAAGCATCTGTTCGTCGAAAGCCTCGCCGTATGTTATTTTCACATCAACAATTTCTCCTGCATCGTTACGCACAGCATTGTAGCAAGGATTGATAAAGCCCTTATAAGGAGCCAGATTGAGTGCCCGATATCGGCTCAGAATTTCATTATGCAGGTCTGCATCTATTTCCACTCCATAATCCTCAACCAAACGGCGTGCAGCCTCGAAGTCGCCCTCGCTCTTTATGCGTTGCACTTCTGCCAACAGTTTTCCTATTGCAAGGCGAAGAGCCGGATAATCGGAGATTTGCAGATATGTCTTCTGATTCTTTACGACGAGAGTCATTGCTCCATCACAATGAGCCATCACCCAACGGGAAATGAGAGCTCTATTGCGCATGTGTGCTTCCTCTATCTGCTTACCAAGCTCTATGCGAACGAGCTGCGTCAGCAAACCATTCATCAAATAACTGTAATACTGACTCTTATAAGCCTCTTCGTTAGGCACGAGCCCCAATTCTATTAGTTTCGGGTCAGCAATATAGTAAAGGGCAAACAGGTCGGCGCGTGCTTCCTCGATAGTGCTTCCGTATGCCTTCAGAGCATCGGGGTCAACACCTGGCAGCAATTTTCCGCTACCGTGTCCCAGACATTCATGAAGATCGGTGTGCAAATCATCGAGTGCTTCATCGTATGTATTAAGCAAATCGCGCGTAGCTTTGTCTATCACGAACTCCTCGCGAAAGCCGTTTCCTTTAGCCGCTTCAGCATAGGCGTGAGTCAGATTTCCGATGGTCACGCTCTTACTTCCATGCTCCTGTCTGACCCAGTTGCTGTTGGGCAGGTTTATGCCAATGGCACTTGCCGGATAAAGGTCGCCGCCCAGAATGGCAGCTTCTACGACCTTTGCCGTAACACCGTTGCACACAGATTTCTTGAATCGACTGTCAACAGGACTATGGTCCTCGAACCACTGGGCATTATCGCTCAGTTGCTGGGTACGATGTGTTGCTACATTATCACGCAGATTCACGTATCCCTCCCACGAGGCCTTCAACCCTAATGGATCACCATAAACCTCGGTAAAGCCATTGGTGAAGTCCACTTCGCTCAACGTATCCTCAACCCATTGTATCGTGTATTGGTCGAATGTTCTCAAATCTCCTGTCCGGTAGAACTCTATCAGGGAGGCCAGCACCTGTCGCTGTTTATCGTTCTCAGCCACTTCATGTGCAGAACTCAGGCAGTCGATAATGCGGTCTATGTTCTTTCCATACATACCGCCACTCTTCCACGTGCGCTCCACAAGACGTCCTTTTTCATCACGCTCCAAACGGCTGTTCATCCCGTACATCACTGGATGAGGGTCTTCTGCATTCTTCTGCTCGGCATAAAAGCGTTCGGCCTCTGCCTGCGTAACATCAGGAGAATAATAATTCATGGCAGACGTCTGTAACAAATCCTCTCCATCGGCTTGGTTCACCCGCTTTGGCAAGAATTTGTCATCAAATATCAGCCTCATCAGAGTTTCATCAACAGGGTATTCTATATCTCGCAGAGCCTTGCGAAGGAAGTCCTCACCGAACGTTGGCTTGAACTTATCCATCGAATAATGATGGTGAACACCATTGGCGAACCACACCCTACGCATATATTCACCAAAGGCTCTGGTCTCTGCTTCAGGCAATATGCCAAGTCGCTTATCGCCGCGCTTTATGGCTACATAAACAGCCTCAAGCATACGACGAAGAGGCAGATTGTAACGACAATTCTGGTCCCACAAGATGTCGCGACCATACAGAGCAGCCTCGCTTAGATGATAAACGAGTTTTTTCTGTCGCAGCGAGAGGGCATCGAAGCCCTCTACCCTATAGCGCAGCATCTGAATGTCTGCAAAACGCTCGTCGGCGTATCTGAACTGTTCGTCTTTCAATGTCGCAATCCTAAATTAATTATTTCTGATGCTTGATGCGATATTCACGTGGAGTCATTCCTTTTATGCGGAAGAACGCGGAGTAGAACGACTGTCTGTTGGCAAAACCGACTATCTTTGCTATATCCTCCACCCTTTTATCAGCATACCGACTGTCTATCAGCAAGTAAAGTGCCTCACGGATACGCAGTTCGTTCACCAACGATGCGTAGTTCATCTGATATCTCAGGTTCACCACAGCACTTATGTACCGAGTATTCGTATTCAAATCCTCTGCCAGCATTCGTGCCGAATACTCTGGGACGCGATACATTTTATCCATCACCAATCGCTGCTGAATCTTCTCATACAGTTCGTCCACCAGCTCCGGACGAAGCGACATTCGATATGGAGCTTCGCGTTCCACTTTTTCTTTAATATTGTATTTCGGCATAGCTGTAAGGTTAAGATATCGCAAATGTAAACTTTTTTTCCTAAACGAGCAACATTTTCTTCGTTTTTTAGGTTAAGTTAACTTGTGGGCATAGGTTAAGTTAACTTGTAGGCATAGGTTAAGTTAACCTTTGGACATAGGTTCTAAAACTATTTCAGCAAAGAAGCCATTTCCTTTGGGTCGGCTCCAAGTTTAACAGCCATCTGGGTATCCAATCGTGCCAGTTTGCGCTTCTTCATATCCAGATACAGAGTAGCACGACTGACATAGAAATCGGCATTCTCCGGCTCCATCTCTATCGCCTTGTTCAGGTCGCGCAAAGCTGCCTCATACTGAAGGCGGCGCTGCTCAATACCGCCCCTGATAGCATACAGCATAGCATGATTGGGATATACCATTATCAAGCCATTCATCTGTTCCATTGCTTCACGCGGACGTCCGTCACGATCGTTCAGAAGTATCAGCCCGATGTAAGCCTTTTCATTCAGCGGGTCAATGCGAATCATTGCATCGTAGTCGGCACGGGCTCGCTTGTAGTCGTGCATAGCCGAATAGATGTGTGCTCGAACGAGCAATGCCTCCATGTTTTCCGGCTGCAGGTCTATAACGTCGCTATAGTCATTCAACGCACGCCCTTCGTTGCCCATGCGATAGTGCAATGCTGCACGGTCAAGCATAAGTTCTGCATTCTTTGGTTGCAGACTCAGTCCTGCCGTATAGCTGTCCAAAGCCTCATGATTGCGCCCTTGACGCTCCTGAATCTGTCCCAGATACCTGAACAACAGGTAGTTTGAGCGATGCGAAGGATTGCCTTTCATTGCCTCCTGGAAATAGCCCTCCGCCTGGCTAAGGCTGTCCTTCGCCAAAGCCTCAAATCCTAGTTTCGACAGCTCTTCATAAGTATGCTGAGCCTTTACAAGCCCAGCATACATTAATAATATCATAATAAGGACGGACCTCACTTGTTCTTAATGTAGTCAACAATCCACTGCCCTACTTCGCGAGTACCATACTTGGCACCCCCCTCTACCTGTATTTCAGGAGTGCGTACATTCTGGTCGAGCGAAGCATTCACTGCCTCACGAATGAGAGCACCTTCCTGCTTCAGGTCGAAGTATTCGTAGAGCATGGCTACAGAAAGTATCTGCGCCAGAGGATTAGCAATATTCAAGCCCTTGCCCTGAGGCCAACTACCGTGAATAGGTTCGAACACGGGAGTGTGCTCACCAGTAGAAGCACTTGGAAGCAAGCCCATTGAACCTGTGATGCACGAACCCTCGTCGGTCAGTATGTCACCAAATGTGTTCTCCGTTACCATCACGTCGAAGAAACGAGGTTCCTGAATCATGCGCATTGCAGCATTATCGACATACATAAAGTCGGTGGTAACATCGGGATACTCAGTCATAACCTCCTGAGCAACATGACGCCACAAACGGCTCGAAGCCAACACATTGGCCTTGTCCACTACTGTAAGGTGATGACGACGCTGACGGGCATATTGATAAGCCACACGCAGAATGCGCTCTACCTCGGGACGGCTGTAATAGTTCGTATCATAAGCCTCCTCTGTACCTTCTTTCTTTTCGCCGAAATACATACCACCGGTAAGTTCACGGATGCAGATGAAATCAGCTCCACGTACCAGCTCGTCCTTCAAAGGCGACTTGTGCACGAGGCAGTCGAAAGTAGTCACAGGACGGATATTGGCAAACAGACCCAACTTCTTGCGCATTGCCAGCAAGCCCTGCTCGGGACGAACCTTCGCCGTAGGGTCATTGTCGAACTTCGGGTCACCAACACTGGCAAACAGTACAGCGTCAGCCTCCATGCAAGTCTGGAAAGTATCTTCGGGGAACGGGTCACCAACCTCGTCAATGGCATGTGCTCCACACAGGGCTTCCTTGTACGAAACCTCGTGTCCGAACTTCTCTGCTACAGCCGACATAACGGCCACACCTTGTTCCATTATCTCTGGGCCGATGCCGTCACCAGCCAACACTGCAATCTTCAGTTTCATTTGTAGTTATCTTCTATTATGTTCAACAATTTTATAGTAGCTTTAATAGCAGCCTCCGTCTGGTCTGCATCGAGGGCATGAGTGCGATAAGTCTTACCTTCGAAGTTCCACTCGATGATGGTTTGCACAAGGGCATCGGTACGACCGCCAGGAGGAATAGACACGTTATAGTTTGCCAACCAAGGGAACTGACGTCCCAACTTATCGCGATATATATGTCGGATGCAACGTACGAAGGCATCGTACTGACCGTCGCCAGTAGCTGTTTCCTCATACATCGTGCCGTTAACGTTCAGTTTCACACTGGCTATAGGTCTCAACCCGTATGATGTGTTAACCATATAACTGTCAAGCTTCACACGCTCGTCTATGGTGGCGTGTTTCAGCACATCGCTGACAATGTATGGCAAGTCTTCCTGAGTCACCAGTTCCTTCTTGTCGCCAAGCTCAATGATACGTTCCGTTACTCGCTTTGCCTGTTCTGGTGTCAGTTCCAGTCCCAATTCCTCAAGATTACGAAGAATGTTGGCCTTACCCGAGTTCTTGCCAAGTGCATATTCGCGTTTGCGTCCGAAGCGTTCAGGCATTAGGTCGTTCTGATACAGACGGCCCTTGTTGTCACCATCGGCATGAACACCTGCCACCTGAGTGAAGACATTGCCTCCAGTGATTGGTTGGTTTGGGGGAATGGCAATACCCGAATAGCTCTCCACCAAACGGCTTACCTCATTGAGTCGGCTCTCATCGATATTTGTAATCGCCTGGAACTGGTCCTTCAGAATAGCCTGCACGCTGGCCAAAGGAGCATTGCCTGCACGCTCGCCCAATCCGTTCACGCTAGTGTGTATGCCCTGACAACCTGCCAACACTGCGGCCAGTACGTTGGATATTGCAAGGTCGTAGTCGTTATGGGCATGGAAGTCGAAATGCAGCGTGGGATAGCGCTTACGCATACGACGAACATAATTGATAAGCTCCAGTGGATTCAATATTCCCAAAGTATCGGGCAACATGAATCGCTGTATCGATGTATCTTTCAGAGCGTCCACCAATCCGAAAACATATTCCGGAGAGGCCTTCATGCCATTGCTCCAGTCCTCGAGATACACATTCACACTTATTCCCTGTTCATCGGCATATCGAATCACAGCCTTGATGTCTGCCACGTGTTCGTCAAGTGTCTTCCTCAACTGCTCTTCGCAATGACGGCGCGAACCCTTACAAAGCAGGTTGATGTGTTGGCAACCGGCCTCCTTAATCCAGTCAACCGAAGTGTGACCATCAACGAAGCCAAGCACCTCCACTCTATCCAGGAATCCGTTCTGACTGGCCCACCGGCAAATGTTACTTACGGCTTCTTTCTCGCCGTCGCTAACACGCGCCGAAGCCACCTCAATGCGGTCAACCTTCAGGTTCTGCAACAGGGCACGAGCCACCATCAGTTTTTCGTGTGGCATGAAACTTACGCCGCTGGTCTGTTCACCATCGCGCAGCGTAGTATCCATGATTTCTATTACGGAAGGCTTTTTACTCATGCTTTCATTTCTTGTTACTGGCTTCCCAGGCTTCTATCTTATCCTTGTTCTCAAGCAGGAAGTCTATGTCATCGAGAGCGTTCATCAGACAATATTTCTTGTAGCCGTTCAGTTCGAAGTGTTCGCTTCTTCCTGTCGTTACGTTGGTTACTGTCTGATTTGGCACATCAACACGAATCTCTGCCTGAGAGTTTTCGGCAATGGTATCGAAAAGCTCCTGCTGCATCTCCTTGCTAACTACTACTGGCAACACGAAGTTGTTCAACAGATTGTTGCGATGGATGTCGGCAAAGCTGCTTGAGATTACGACACGTACTCCATAACCAGCAATAGCCCATGCAGCATGTTCGCGACTGCTGCCACTTCCCCAGTTTGCTCCTGCAACGATGATTTCATGCACTCCCTTTCGTGGAGCCTCCTTGTATGCAGACTGATTCATCACGAAGTCACTAACGGGATTACCATTAGCATCGTAACGCAAGTCGTGCATAAAGGCATCGCCGAAGAACTTCGGATCGCGTGTCGTACTGGCCAGATAGCGAGCTGGAATTATCAGGTCTGTATTACAGTTGTCTATTGCTATGGGAATGCAAGTAGACTGTATGATATCGAATTTTTGTTTCATAATTCTTAACTCTTAACTCTTAATTCATAATTTTACAGTACCTTCCTCGGGTCTGTAACCACTCCCGTAATGGCAGACGCCGCAACGGTGAGCGGACTGGCCAGAATGGTGCGTGCACCAGGTCCCTGACGACCCACGAAGTTACGGTTAGAGGTAGAGATGGCGAGTTTGCCGGCAGGCACCTTATCGGGATTCATAGCCAGACAGGCAGAGCACGAAGGCAGGCGCAGTTCGAAACCAGCTTCTTCAAGCACTTTGTCGATTCCCTCATCTACAATCTGCTTACGTACCAGCCATGAGCCGGGCACGAGCCAAGCCACTACATTGGGAGCCTTCTTCTTGCCCTTTACCACAGAGGCAAAGGCACGGAAGTCCTCGATGCGTCCGTTGGTGCAAGCACCCAGGAACACATAATCAACAGGCATACCCTCCAACTTCTGTCCAGGCTTGAACTGCATATAATCGAGTTGCGTCATCAGTTGCAAACGCTCATCGTCCGTCAGTCCGTCCAGTGTGGGAATGGTGCCGTCAATAGCAATACCTGCACCTGGATTAGTTCCGAATGTAATTCGTGGAGCAATGTCTTCGGCACGGTATGTAACTTCCTTGTCGAATACAGCATCGTCGTCGCTCTTGAGTTTCTTCCACTCCTCTACGGCCTTATCCCATTCGGCACCCTTGGGGGCATATTCACGACCTTTCAGATAGGCGAAGGTGGTTTCATCGGGAGCAATTAATCCAGCACGGCTGCCCATCTCAATTGAGAGATTCGACAGTGTCAGACGACCTTCCATACTCATATTGCGAACGACCGAACCTGCATATTCCACAGCATAACCCGTAGCACCGCTAGTGGTCATCTGAGCCATGATGTACAAAGCTACATCCTTTGCCGTAGTGCCTTTAGGCAGGGTGCCTTCTATGTTGATGCGCATGGTCTTGGGCTTGCTTTGCAGGATGCATTGCGAAGCCAACACTTGAGCTACCTCACTGGTGCCGATACCCATCGCGATGGCTCCAACAGCACCATGTGTAGAGGTGTGCGAGTCGCCGCAGACAATTGTCATTCCAGGCAGGGACAGACCTTTTTCCGGACCTACCACATGGATGATACCATTGTCCTTAGTACCCATTGCGAAGTGACGGATACCGAACTCCTCGCAGTTTGCCTTCAGAGTTTCCACCTGCTTACGGCCTACAGGGTCGTTGATGCAATCCTGCTGGTCGCTGGGTGTGTTGTGATCTGGCATAGCTACTATCTGCTCAGGACGGAACACTTTGAGTCCCTTGTCCCTCAGCGTGTCGAATGCCTGCGGGCTTGTCACCTCATGGGCATACAGCCTGTCGATATACAACTGCGTGGGCCCATCCTTCACGTTTTGCACCACATGTGCATCCCAAATCTTATCAAAAAGTGTATTCATATTATTTGAACTTGTTTATACAATCGATATAGGCCTCGACGGAGGCGGTGACGATATCAGTGTTGGCACCGAAACCATAGTATATGTGCCCATCGTATTCTACCTGCATGTGCACTTTACCCACATCGTCCGAGCCCTTGGATATGGCCTGAATGGTGAATTCGCGCAGCGTCATCTGACGGCGGATAATCACCTTGAGGGCCTTGATGGCAGCGTCAACAGGACCGTTACCAGAGGCCGATGCCTCGAAACGCTCACCCGATATATTCAAGCCTATGGCTGCTACACTGCGCACGCCCATTCCTGTGGTTACCTGCAGATAGTCGAGCTTAATGGCGTGAGAAGCCGTACGGTCGGCACCTGCCAGCACCATTATGTCGTCGTCAGTAACCTCTTTCTTCTTGTCTGCCAACTTTAGGAAGGCCTCGTACAGAGCATCCAGTTTCTCGCCATCCACATCTACTCCGTTTACATGCAGACGATGCTTCAGGGCAGCACGTCCGCTACGCGCCGTCAGCACGATTGCGTTATCATCAATACCCACTTCCTTGGGATTCATGATTTCATAGGTGGAGGCATTCTTGAGCACTCCGTCCTGATGTATGCCGCTCGAATGGGCAAAGGCATTGCGCCCCACGATTGCCTTGTTAGGTTGCACGGGCATATTCATCAAGCTCGAAACCATACGGCTTATCGGGTAAATCTTCGTGGTGTTGATGTTTGTCTCGATGTTGAGATAGGGATGTGTCTTGAAGGTCATCACCACCTCCTCAAGACTGGTATTGCCAGCGCGCTCGCCTATGCCGTTGATGGTCACTTCCACCTGACGGGCGCCGTTCAACACGCCTGCAACGGTGTTTGCCGTAGCCATACCGAGGTCGTTGTGACAATGTGTAGAAAGTATCGCCTTACCTGCCGACAGACCATCAACGTGTTCCATCAGATATTTTATCTTCTCGCCATACTCCACAGGTACGCGGAAGCCCGTTGTGTCTGGTATGTTCACTACTGTGGCACCGGCCTTAACTACAGCATCTACCACGCGAGCCAGATATTCGTTGTCCGTACGACCTGCGTCCTCGGCGTAGAACTCCACATCCTCAACATAGTGCTTTGCATACTTCACGGCACGCACAGCCCTTTCGATGATTTCTTCGGGTGTGGAATTGAACTTATAGCGGATATGACTCTCGCTGGTGCCAATGCCCGTATGAATGCGCTTGTGCTTGGCATACTGCAGAGCCTCAGCTGCCACGTCTATATCTTTCTCAACGGCACGCGTCAAGGCGCATATCGTGGGCCAGGTCACTGCCTTAGATATCTCCACTACGGAATTGAAGTCGCCAGGACTCGAGACAGGGAAACCTGCCTCTATGACATCCACGCCCAGCATCTCCAACTGTCGTGCCACCTGTATCTTCTCTACTGTGTTCAACTGACAGCCAGGCACCTGCTCGCCGTCCCTCAACGTTGTGTCGAATATAAACAATCTTTCACTCATTGCCAACCTTACCTTAATTATATATAAATTATTCGGCGTGCAAATATACGAAAATAGAAGCATATATGCAACTATATGCAAATTATTCCTGTAAGAAAAAGGCTAAGACATTGCAGAAGAATGAAATATATTACCTATCTTTGCAATCGTATAAATATAATATAATAAGGTATTTAGGAAGAAATGGAATTGAAAAGGAGAGTGATGGCACTCGTGTGCCTGTGCCTGCTGATGGTCATTCCTGCGCAGGCGGTGCTGAAGGAGAAGGACTTGGCAAGAACACTGGGAGTGCTGCGTGCAGAACTGGCTGCCGATTACGAAAAGCAGCAGATGTTCATGCAGATGTATGAACAGCAGGGAGCACAGCAACACCAGATGCTGGTAAGCTACATGAACCAGTGCGAACAGATAGGACTAATGCTGTATTCGCAGTCGCAGGACAATACGTTCGACATGGCGTATGCCTGCCAACAGGCCGTCAACCTCCATCGCCAACTGAGTGAAAAGAACGGGCGCACACTTCCATACGACAAGATGATAATGCGGCTGCGCACAGAACTGGAGCGCTACGATGCACTTATTGCCTCGCTGAAGGCTATGCCGCCTGTTGATAAGGGTAACGAGGAGGTGCTGACGGAGAGCGACAGCATTCTGCTGCAGGCTATCGACTCGCTGGAAGCAACAATCGACACTACGGCTGATGCAACTCACGTAGGACCTCCTACTCTATTGACTGAGGAGGCAGACGAAATGCCCAGTGAACCGCTGTATCTTACAGGTCAACAACTGGAGGACCGCAAGGCGTGTCTGGAGTTTGCCGAAGCCCTGCGCAACAACATGCAGCAATTCCTAGAAACGCTTGAGGCTGAGAGTACTTACTATAAGAGTGTTAGAGAAAAGGTTGAACGACTCAACGAGTTTGCCCAAGCACGCTACGAGGCATTGCAGGAGAACATTTTCAGCAATGGTTCTTCAAACTATTTCTCCGTACTTGGGGCTCTGCCACGATTTATTTCTCAAGCCAAACGTGCTGCCACCACCAAGTACAAACCCTTCAAAGGTTATCAGGCAAACTATTCGGAATGGCGTGGCTCGTCGATACTTTTCATTACCATTTTCGTGCTGATGTATCTCACCCTGGCTATGGCTGCTGCATGGGCAGCACTACGCTGGCTGATACCCTCACGATGGCTTGGCAGCGACCGTTCGCGCCGACAGATGCTCACGCTGGTTGTGGGCACAGCCTTGTTTGCAATAGTGGTAATGGTTTTGCGCTCGTTCATGCCCAGCAACTCGGTACGCATGGGAGCAGGACTGGTCATCAATGCCGCTTGGCTCATGGAGGTCATCTTCCTGTCGCTCTACATCAGACTGAAAGGCGAAAACATGCTACACGCCACAATGGTGTACCTGCCTCTCTTGGTGCTGTCGTTCATAGTTGTTATGGTGCGCATACTGCTGGTGCCCAACGCTGTGCTCAACCTCATCTTCCCCCCTATCCTACTTGGCTTCACGCTATGGCAACTGTGGCTGGGCAGCCGTCACCGTTCGGAACTTCCCATGCTCGACGTAGTGTATTCCTACATCACCAGCATTGTAATGGTGGTTTCCACCGTTTGTGCATGGGCAGGCTTTACAATGATGGCTGTACAGATAATGGTATGGTGGACATTCCAGTTGGCTGCCATCACCACCATCACCTGCTTCTACGACCTTTTGGGCATGTATGAGAAGAGCCATCTGACACACAAAATCAGCCTTTCTGTTGGTAGCGACGGCATCGCTACAGACAAGGCCTCAATCCTGCGCCAAGTACGCCAAGGCGAATACATCAACAAGACATGGCTCTACGACTTGGTGAACATGACCGTTGTGCCCATAATGGCTGTGATGTCCGTACTGGGAAGCATATACTGGGCAGCAGCTTTGTTTGAGATGACGAGCGTGTGTCACGATGCTTTCTACACCAACTTCATCGACCAGAAGGACCTCATACAGGTATCGCTGTCGAAGATATGCCAAGTGGCTGCGCTGTGGTTCATTTTCCGATACATCAACTACACCATTCGCAGCTTCTATGCCCTCTATCGCAAGCAGACAGCCGCACCCGACGATGTGCTTAATCTCACTCTTGCACGCAACGTCATAGCCATATTCACTTGGGGAATATACTTCATCATAGTGCTCGTGATACTCAACGTGCCAAAGTCGGGCATCAGCATCGTGACGGCAGGTTTGGCAACAGGTCTTGGTTTTGCCATGCAGGACCTCATCGAGAACTTCTTCTATGGTCTTTCGCTTATGACGGGCCGACTGCGCGTAGGCGACTACATCGAGTGCGACGGCATTACGGGCAAAGTGGAGAGCATCACCTATCAAAGCACGCAGGTGATTACCGGCGACGGATGCGTCATTGCATTCCTCAACAAGGCACTCTTCAGTAAGAACTTCAAGAACATGACACGCAACCACAGCTACGAGCTGATAAGCATACCAGTAGGTGTGGCATACGGCACCGATGTCGAGCGAGTACGCCAACTGCTCATCGAAGCACTCACTCCCATCTGTCAGGAGACAAACGACAATGGACTACAGGTTTCCGACCCGGAAAGGCCTATCGATGTACGCTTTGCCGACTTTGGCGAGAGCAGCGTCGATTTGAAAATCATGGTCTGGATGCTGGTGGAAATGAAATATGCTCTTACGGCTCGCTGCAAAGAAGCCATATACAACACGCTGAACACGAATAACATAGAAATCCCGTTCCCACAGCGCGACCTTCACATGCGATAATTAACCCTTAACTATTTTATATTATGAAAAAACTTATTATCCCATTTCTTTCACTCATAGTTATATTACTTAGTTCTTGTTCCAACAGTGATACACCGGATAAGCCTGCAGAAATAGATTATCCAATACTTTCGAAGATCGATTATGAGTTTAGCCCCACAGGTACAATCGTATCAGAGGAGACAGCTGCGGCTATAAGCGATGTTGACACGGTGGACCACAGCATTACTCTTCCGTTATCGACGGATGTGCCAAAGGTTGGACAAACGCTGGTCATAAACACACCAAGCAAGGAGTTGCCAGATGGATTGCTCGCAAAGGTTAAAAGTGTAAATGTAACCTCCAATGGTTATGAGATAACCTACGAGGATGCGGAACTTAAAGATGCTTTTAAGGATATAAACATCCCCGAGCAGTATATTCCCATAGGGCAATACGTGGAGCATGTCTACGATGCAGAAGGCAACGAGATGGAATTCAAGAAAGTTCCCAAGACACGCGCCAGTGGCGAGAAAACTTTCGAAATTGTGCTGCCTGAGATAGGATGGCCTTTGGCAAAAGGCGTGGAACTGACTCCTAAAATGAGCATCGACCTGGCAATGCGTTATGTATTCAAGTTTGGCGATTATGAATTGAGCTATGCAGGGGTAAATATCGATGCCGACATAACCGTAGGAGCCGACCTTAATGCCACTATAAAAGAGGGTAAATTGCTTGAGAAAAAATTCCACATAATGACAATCGTTTGTGGTGCTATCCCTATTGGTCCTGTTCTGCTAACACCAAGCATCGACGTGCAGGGACTTGTCAAGATTGACGGAAAAATCACGCTCGAAGCCTCCATCAGCTACTCACGTACGCTGCACACCAGCATGAAATACCAAAAGGGGGCAGGACTCTCAGGCACTTTTGAGTTTGAGCCAGAGTCTCCTGATGCACTGCAATTCAAATTCGGACCAAAGTTCGAGGGTGGTATATCATACGGACTCATTATGGGTGGTAATATAGGTGTCTTCGGCAAGACACTGGCCGTACGTTCACGCATTAACCTCGTTAAGAAAGAGACCATTAGTGGAAAACTCGATTTGGCAGCTTTTACCGGCACTGGCATGCAAGGACTCGAAACTTACATTCTGGCAAACACTTCGCCATTGCTGGCTTTGCTGTCGTCTGCTGAACGATGGAAATTTGCAGAGTTCGAGGATATTATGTACAATCAGTCAATAGGAGTACAAGTTGGTTGGGACCTTACGACACTTGGACTTGATGTTGCCTCGACCAATTTACCTGAAATGAGTATTCCATTCTCTTCCGTACATATATGCCCGCAATTCGAAATTAAGGACAAGGATTTCCTTGTTTCTACGACTGATGGTGAAGTCACACTAAAGCTACACCATACAGAACAAAGCATACTTGACGACCTTACAGAGTTCCGTGCTGTTTTTAAGCGTGTGGGAGCAAAAGACAATGAAGAGCCAATAGTGGCATACTTTAACTTCGATGATGAAAAACGCGAATGGCTGAAGGCTGAGGTCAAGGGAGCCGATGTAACCAGCACCGCAAAGGCAAAACTCAACGGAGGAGAACGCTACGACATCATTTTGTATATGAACGTTGCTAACGAGGATGTTGTCATCTTCCGCGGAACTGCGAAGAAGGAGAACGGGCTACGTACAGACCCAAGTTCAATATCCGTCAACATCAAACTCGGACTGAAGAGCGAAAACGGCTATGATGCCTCAATGATCTATGATGGTTTGATAAACGCCAGGACACTATATTGGTGTAATTACGGCAACAACATTCAGGTAAAATCCACCGAAACGGCATATGGAGGAATGAACGTTTCCGGTTCACAAAGCATTGACTACAGTGATGGGGACAAACTGGAGGCAAGCATCTCGTTCACCTGCGACGGACCTCGCGACAACAATTTTGGTGCTGTCCACGACGTGGTAATAAAATATAAATATACTTACTCATGGGGTGAATACACCATGTGGACACTCACGGCAACAGACATCCCGAACTACAAGACAGAATCTGCCCTCACCAATCCCAACAGCAGTTACGGATTTGCACAATGGCATGCTGAACAAGATGACAACACGCTGAATATAACGTCGCTCGATTATGAGACGTTTATAAAGGGGAGCAGCGAAGTGGACAATCGCACAATCAAATACACTGTCTCGCCCCGTGAAAACGATTATCTTTGGATATCCTGCGGTTATTCCAAGCCATAGCTGCCAATATCCGTTCAGAAAATGTCAGCGCAAATTTGCGCTGACATCAAAAACCGCACTTGTCACTTCGATAGTGGCAGGTGCGGTTCTTTTTTTCCGTGAATCCCCGCAATGCGGCTACTCTATTGCTACGATGCTGCCGAAACCGCTTCAAGGTTTAAGTACGAAACTCAAGCAATCAAAATATGATAAACTATTTATTGCTAGTCTCTATTGATGAAAATTTCTTGCTATAATTATTTTGCTGAATGACCTTTTTGCCGTCTTTGATGAAGAGGCCGTGATGGGGCTTGCCAGAAACCTTGCGGCCTGAAATGTCGTAAGCATTATCGTTGGCTACATGACTGGGATTATTAATGGATTTTATACCATCAGTCACAGGCCACTGGTCATACAGGACTTCACCATTGCGCTCGAAACGTACAAGCATAGAGCGATAGTGGCGTACCTCTGTTTTTGGAAGTGCATCATAAATCTTCAGTGGACCGAATAGGCATTCACCATCGTTCCAGTTAACTACTCCTATTCCTTGAACGATGCGAATACCGTTTACATCCGCATATTTCAGAGATGTTTTTCCTCCGAAGTCCCCATCCTTAATCTCTTCTACTTCACCGAAGTCAAATGTACCAGGTGGTATTATGCACGTGCAATTAGCGCGTTCTATATCTCTAAACTCCAGCATCATTCCAACCTCCAATTGAAGTTGATATAATGTAGTAGGAAACAGTGTTAATACATTATCATAGAAGTCGGCAGCAGTTACGTCCACACCATACTCTCCCTCACTTAACAGCAGAGTCAGCGAATCAGTCCAGTTTTCACCACTTGTATAAACTTTCTTGAATGTCCAATTATTTAGGTTTTTATCTGTATATTCACCCTTCACACTGTACTCCACCGTTTCGAAGTTCGGAACCCAATCATCTCCTGATTTAGTGTACCAACTGTCATACTTCGTTGTGTCAAGCCTTATCTCAGTCCATTTCGCCCCCTCTGGGAAATACTCCTGCGAAAATGCTCCCATTTGCACAACGATTGTCAATAAAAACAGAATTTTCCTTTTCATAATACTTTATATTTTAAGGTTATGTTATATTGCTTTATATAAATATCTCTATATAGGGTTCTCCAATCATATAAAGAAAGCGCAGGCTCTCCATACTCTCTGCCAGGTCTGCAACAACCTCTACAATCCTATGGTGAAGCCTGCACTGATAGTGCAGCTCTAATAGATTGTAGATTCGCTCATTTTTAATCTCGTACGAGGTTGCAGTTCGGCAGAGACCTTGAGCAAAAATATGTTGTATTCCGCTGAATACAGGGGCAAAGGTACGATTAAGTGAACAAAAACGCAAGTTTTACTTGCAGTTTTTTGAGTGTGAGTACCTAAAACCGCAGGTTAGAGTTACAGATTGTTTTGAAACGGCAAAGGGACAAGGGCTGAAATTTCAGCTCTTGTTATAGCCCAGGGAAATTTTTCCCTCGGCGAAGTAGCCGGGCGCAAATTTGCGCTCGGGTAATTTTACCGGGCTGAGATTTAAGTTGGTTAAATATGTGAATCCACTTTATGGGGCTGCGAGTAATATTTTATAAATCAAGTACTTCTTCTGCAACCATGTCTGTTGCAGTTTCCTCTTCCATTTTTGGATAAGGTGTCACTCGTTCATCGTTTATGATGGTGATGCCAAGAGCGTTTTCCAATTTCGAGAGTGTATCGAGTGACATATTCTCCTTGCCTTTCAGTATCTTCGATACATATTGCTGGGTGCAGCCCATACGTTCAGCGAGGACCTTCTGCGTAAGTCCTTTCTGCTTCATCTGTAACAGAACCTTTACAGCAATTTTCTGGGAGTGCTGCAGCCACGACCAATTGTCGCGTCTCCATTCTGCCTCCTCGCGCCACCTTGATGGTGTCTCGCTCTGGTGGTCCTTGAGGAAATCAAGTGTTTTCTTGTTCATACGTCCTCCTTTCTTTATTGCAGTTCTGACAGAAAATCCACAAATCCGTCAGCATCAATGGCCTGATTGCTAATCAGATAGTTGCGAACCTGCTCCATCTTTTTCAATTCGTTCAATGTATGTTCACGTTCCTGCATTGTTCGTGTCAGTTTGATAGCGCCACCCGTAATAATATAGCACCTAGGTTCCAACTTAACGGCATAGATGCGAAGCCACGAAGCGTGCTGGGGACGATTCTTGATTCTTGCCTTTTCCTTACCCAACAGCATTTCACTCGTACGACTATTCTCCAATGGACGGAAAATTTTGTCAAGGTCTGCCTCTGGCGATATGTCAAGAATCAGGCACTGTATGCGCTGGTTATCGTCAATGGTATCGTATATGGCCTGATTGATGTCCGTAATCTTAAAATAGGACTCCAAATCAGCCATATTTGCCAAGAAGAAATCCACCAGCCATTCTGGATCGCTCCACTGGTCGAAAAGCGTTTTCAAGGCATTGTCAGCTACACCTTCGTAGCGTACTGCCCACAGGGTATTATTATCGAGAATCTTGTCGAATGTCATACAATATTTGTATTATCTGCTGCAAAGATAGGACGAAAATTTGATAAAAACAACTGATAGTTGTAAAAATATATTGGCTAACTGAGAAAAACAGTGTCGACGGACTCAATTTTGATACTGTATTATCACAAGGTTCTAGTAATTAGTGAAACAAGTACTAGAACCTTTGGCAATAAGTTAACTTAACCTGTAGGAATAGATTAAGTTAACCTTTGACGAGGTCTTTATGCCTGAAAATGAAGAAATGTGTGAAAACAGGTACCCAGGTACCTCTACCGTCTTTAAGCCCCGATGAATAAAGGCCTCGTCAGCAGGTACCTGTCAGCGTACCTCCATTCCAAGCCCGATGAATACTGGGCTCAACGTCTGTTAAGGTAGTAAGTTACCTGTTTTTGCGTAATGCGTATTTTTCTGACAAATTGGAAAGGTCGCAGAGGCTTTCACGATAAGACCTAGACCTTATCTCCATAAGACCTAGGTCTTGTTGTCATAAGTTCTTGCTCCACCTTGTTACGCAAGCGCAGGGCGATTACTTGCTTCTCTTCGTTACGCAAGGCCACTCTCGGCCCACAGGACTGTGGGAGAGGAGGCGGCCTGCCAAACGAAGAAAGCCCTCCAGTCTTTTGGACTGAAGGGCTTCTTCATTGAAAAACGGCGGCTACCTACTCTCCCACAGTTGCAGTACCATCGGCGC
>CACZJU010000003.1 GCA_902781515.1 uncultured Bacteroidales bacterium
CCAATATAAAGATTCCCGTGCTTCTTTAAGAGCAATAAAACTTTTGGACTTGAAATCTGCTTTGCTAATGGCGTTACATGCTTCAGCATTGTTGGCACCAATGCTCGTGCCCGCACGAAGCAATTGGTTGCAGAGTACAGCGACTGACTGCAAATGAAGTGGAATGGAAGAAGGCTGATGGAAGATGGAAGATGTCTTCTGTCCAGACTTACGTTGCCTCAACTCCTTCTTATAATTCTCATGCTCCACAGCTGCTTGGCTCAGCAAGTAATCATTAAGTTTGATTACTCGGTCGCCTAAGGCTAGACACTTCGCTTGTATCGCGTCGGAAATCTCGCTCATAATGGAAGAGGTTAGATGTAAGATGGTTGATGTTAGCGACGGCGAATGCCATATCGTTTTTTCTGTTTGGTTGAGAAGATGTCTGAGGTCTCGAGGAGTTCGAAGATTCCGTTGCGGTCTTCATCGGTCAGAAATCCGAAGAATTCACCTTGCTTGAGTCGTTCAACAGGTATAGAGAATAATTCGCCACAGTCAACGAAACTATTATAATCAAGAAACTCAGGATAGTTTTCCTGTTTCAACTCGTACTGAGCAGAGAGATATTCTACGGAATACTGTGCCTTAGGGTTGAGTTTGGTATTTACTAGTACTGATCCAAAACACAGGGCTTGTTCATGGTCTACTCCAATAACCACAAGTCGTTTGGGCTTTTCGGTTCGCCCATTTTTAAAGACAAGGCCATCGGCCTCAGAAAACATGGTACGAATGAGAGCTCCTACAGCTATCCGTTCGTCGGTGACCTGCCGTTGTTGGCGGAAGTATTCGGCTTGTAACTCCCTTAAATCCATGACAGAGCCTTGCGGTTGATCTGACGTTCCTTAACGACCTGCAGCATATCCTTGCTAGCTCCACCAGAGGCTGCCATATCATAAAGAGAGATCTTTGTATCTTCTCCAGTCTTCTCTGTCTGACGCTTAGCCTTTAGCCATGCATTATCATGAGAAAGCTCAGACAAGTCAAATGACTCAATTTCCTTGCAATGTGTTATCCATTTGTCAAGAATACGGATATTGCTTCGTGACAACTCATCCATATCTGCTTTAACATCACTTGCTAAACTAACAACTTGATGACCATCACTTTGGCCAAGAGTCAGGTCTGAAGCAAACGCTTTCAAATCATCAGTCACTTCTATTACCTTTCCTTCAGCTACTCGCAGTACTTTATATGTCAAAGTTGCTACTGGTCCATGCTTGCGAGCCACAAAGGTATCATACATGATGGGCACGCCATAGAGGGCAAGATGTTCCTCCTGTGCGAAATACATCACCTTAAAAAGGTGAATATAGTCAATAGCCACCCCCATCTGCTGCAGAATGTATTCTACAACGGCCTTAATCTTGTTTATATCATAAGTTTGTTTCATATATTTGACTCGTTATGTAAATGTTATTTCCCATTAAGAATAAGAGCATTTGAGAACTATACCTCATAACTCTCCATAAACCGTAGTGCCTGAATAACTCGGGGTGTATGGAAGGATAGTTGGTTAGTCGCGCTTGAAGATGTCGCGGGTGTAGACCTTGGAGGAGACATCGTCGAGGACGGAGTCGTAGCGGTTGGCGATGATGGCCTGAGAGAGGGCCTTGAACTTGGCGAGGTCATTGACAACGAGGCTGCCGAAGAATGTGGTGCCATCAGCGAGGGTAGGCTCATAGATGATTACCTTGGCACCCTTGGCCTTTACGCGCTTCATTACACCTTGGATAGAACTCTGACGGAAGTTGTCGGAGTTGGACTTCATGGTGAGGCGATAGACACCGATGACGCATTCCTTTTCTGTGGCAGAGTTGAATTCGCTTGATTGGGTGTAGTAACCTGCCTTCCTAAGTACCTGGTCGGCAATGAAGTCCTTGCGGGTACGATTGCTCTCGACAATGGCGGACATCATGTTCTGCGGCACGGATGCGTAGTTGGCCAAAAGCTGCTTGGTGTCCTTGGGTAGACAGTAGCCGCCATAACCGAATGACGGGTTATTATAGTGTGTTCCGATACGGGGGTCAAGACAGACGCCATCAATGATGGCCTGAGTGTCGAGGCCTTTCATCTCGGCATAGGTATCGAGTTCATTGAAATAGCTGACACGAAGGGCGAGGTAGGTGTTAGCAAAGAGCTTCACAGCCTCGGCCTCAGTACTGCCCATGAAGAGACAAGGGATGCCCTTGTCGATGGCTGATGTCTGAAGGCTGATGTCTGATGTGGGCTGGGCATCCTTGCTGGGGCCGATGGCTCCTTCGACGAGAAGGGAGGCAAAGGTGTGGGCAGCCTCTTCGAGAGCGGGTTCATCATATCCAACGATGATACGGCTGGGATAAAGGTTGTCGTAGAGAGCCTTGGATTCGCGAAGGAACTCCGGAGCAAAGATAATCTTAGGGGTGATGACCTTGAAAGAGCCGTCGGCCGAACGTTCGCGATAGCTATATTTCTCACGGACAGAGGCCGTGTAACCTACAGGAATGGTGGATTTAATGACCATTACAGCATCGGGATTGACGCTTAGTACGAGGTCTATGACATCCTCAATATGATGTGTGTCGAAGAAGTTCTTGACAGAATCGTAGTTAGTGGGAGCCGCTATAACAACGAAGTCAGCATCTTTATAGGCAGCCTTGCCATCGAGCGTTGCCACGATATTCAACTCCTTCTCCTTCAAATATTTCTCGATATACTCATCCTGAATGGGGGAAATCTTATTATTGATTTTCTCCACCTTCTCAGGAATGATATCAACAGCCGTTACCTGATTTTTCTGCGCTAAGAGCGTAGCTATTGAAAGGCCTACGTAGCCTGTTCCTGCAACTGCTATTTTCATGTTAAGATGGGTTATGGGTTATGGGTTATGGGTTTACTTTTACGGTTTAGGAGTTTACGGTTTAGGAGGTTAGGGGTTAGGAGGGGAGTTCTTCGAGGAAGGCGGGAGAGATGTAGGAAATGGCGACGGAGGCCACACCCTGAATGCTCACTACAACACGACGGTCTTTCTTGACGCGACACACTACACCTTCTACTCCCTGGAATACTCCTTCTGTAATGCGAACACGTGTTCCTATCTTCTTCGAGAAGTCCTTATCGCCAAGGAACATCACACGATTGTCGGTGATGGAAGCAACACGGATGAAACTCTCCATCTGACGGTCGGGAACACGGATGATGGTACCTATCAACCCGTTTTGAGGTCGCCACATCATATAACGCAACGGCAGAAGAATACGCTGATGGCGCTTCATGAATGTCAGGCGTTCCTCAGTGGAACGGATGAAGATGAGGTTGTTTACTGCTGGTTCCAATACCAGTTTCTGCTTTCCATCAACATTAACACGATGGTGCGTTAGGGGAAGGAAGTTCTGCACCTGATGTTGGTCGAGAAACTCTTTGATTGCCATTAAACGCTCGGGGCGTCCGTGGGCAATACGCATTGGAAACCATTGTTTTAGGTAATCGGGAACGTCTGAGTCGAAAATAATATTGGGGGACACTGCACCATCAACTTTTTGTGCAGCGGGCATCGCCATTTCCCCAATAGACGATAGCTCATTTCCTTGCCCTGATAATCCAAAGGCGGCGTTCTCGGAAGTTATCACTCCTTGACTATTTCGGAAACTTGTGGCGACAAAGTTATGAATTTTATTCCGATGTTCCTAATTTTTTCTAAAGAAAAAGCAAATTAAGACTATTATTGTCCAATTTTGGGATTAAGGTTGGTTGTTACGGTTGCATTATCTGATACAGTGTATGTTAAAGCACGTATGGTACGAGCCTTACTTCCTGTGGCAGTTACTGTTACAGTACCGGCATTGATAGTTACATCACCATCGGCCTTGATGCCCATAGCACGATGAGGGTCATCGGAATCATCGGGATCGGTGCACGGACCACCAGTTACAGTGATGTTGATGGACGTTGTGCCGCTCTCTTCGTTGATGAGTACATCGGTATCAGTCTGTATGCCACGAGAACCTGCACCAGAGGCGACCAGAGTAAGTTCACCACCAGAAATTGTTACCATTTCATCGGCTTTTATGGCTTTTTTATCCATATTAGCGGCAACGATGTTCAGCTTGCCTCCTTGAATGAACACCTTGCCATTATTCTCCTTATCGGGGTCAGGAGTGATATCATCGTCGAGAGTAAGCATCTCCACCTGTACACCATCACCCTTTGTGGTGTTAATGATATTGACTTCACCACCCTGCTGTAGGAAGTACTGACCTACGTTAATGGCATCGCCTTCAGCCGATGTGATGTTGATGGTGCCTACAGTCTTCTTCAACTGCATATACTCCTTACTCTTGATGGCGTGCGACAGGTTACCAGCAACATTCAGTGTACCAGCACCAGCAATCTCAAGATGGCCTTTGCAATAGAGACATGCCTTCTGTGTGCCGGATGCAAAGTCGGCAAGAGTGTTCTCTGTGCCATTCTCCAAAACAAGGGCTATACGTTTACCACACAGTATGTTAAGGGCTGCACCCTGCTGACTGGTAATATTGACATCCTTAAGACGAAGAGTGGTCTTATATTGACCATTGTAAGTGAAGCCGCCATCGGAAGTGGAACCAGAAAGAATGAACTCGGTTTCATCGCCAACACCATTATTGGTTATGGTGACATAGGCTCCAGACACTTCGGCAGAAACCTCTGAGGCAAGACTACTGGGAATATCGACTGTGGCTGATGCATCGGAGAAGATGATGGTGACAACACGTGGTTGAGAAACAGCGCCATTATCATCGTCGTCGCCACAAGATACAAGAACTACAGCACAGAGAAACAAAGTGGCCAGGAGGCCGAAGTGAATACGTTTCATAATATTATCAGAATTTGAAGTTATAACCAATGGAAATGGCGTGGATATTCTGGTCGCCATCGTCGTCGTTCTCGTGATTGAATATATACGCAAAGCCTAGCTTATGGCCTTTCTTTATAGAATAATCGACACCAATGGCAGAGCGCACTTTGTCGATGTGCATCTGGTTGGCAAAGTCGTTATGGAGTTCGGCACTGACATAAGGTTCCCACTTCCAGCCTTTTTTATCAATACTTATCTTCAGACGTGAACGCAGGAGATGACGATGCTTAGCATCCTTGTGGTCGGTAGTAAAATTTATCTGGTCAACGAGGTTGTCGTAATCCGTATCACGAAACTGGGTGCGGTCAACGTCTCGTGCCTGCTGATAAGTATATTGATAACGCTCACGCAACGAGAAGCGCACCAACTTGTGAACCCTGTAAGTTCCTGTTACATCGAGGGAAACACGGTGGCGCATAGCCCAGTTGGCGGCATCAATATTATACCCGTTCCATGCTCCCGTGGATTTCTTGAAATGGTCCTTTGTCTCTGTCTGGTTGTGCTTGGCAATGAAGGTATAACCAAGACCCAGCTTCAGGTATTTGTTTACCTTATACCCTGCCCCAATACTGGCATCAGTACGGCTCGACCAATCGAACCAGTCCAGTGTACGATGTCCCACAGAACCATCAACACTGAGATTATATGGCAGTGACTTGGTGACTCCGACCTCCGTCCATACACCACCAGTATTATCCGTCGCCCAAGAATGTGGGAGAATCAGGAATTGAGAAAATGAGAGGATGAGAAGGGCTTTGCGTTTCATTTTATCTTGGCATTTTCATCATGTCGGCTATAGAACTACCACGGTCGGCATCCTCATCGTAGAAGATACGAATGAGAACGGCATCCTTCAAGTAGTCAATCATACCCACCTCTATGCGAACAATCTTCAGACCGGTACGCTTCTCAAGGTCGGCCTTAAGTTCCTCACGCTTATCGGGAGCCACAAGAGCTACGTTGTCGTACTTGATGTACTTGGAGCAACTGTCGGACAGAATCTTACTTGACTCGAACAGCCAAGCCATGAGGATGAAGACACAGTTGGCAAACAGAAGGGTGATGAGACCCATACCGTCCCAACGGTCGGAGAGACTGTGATATTTTGCCTGTCCCATAGCGTTTACCACGCTGACTGCCACAAGCATAAAGAGATATGTCATCTCACGGATGGGAATCGCCTCGGTACGATAACGGATGATACCGAAGATGGCAAACAGACCCAAGGCAGCACCAGTCTTCATGGCTCCGTCACCCATAAGGTTGACAAGGAGGAAGATACTGGTGGACATGAGGATGAAGATGAACATATAGTCGCGACGCTTCGACTTTGGATAGTAGAAGCAACGCGAGATGACACTCACAACTGTGAAATTGAGCACGAAACGGATGATGAGCGAGATAAACTCCTTGGGGTCAATCAGTACTATACCGATGGTGTCGCCAAAGGCGTAGTTAAGGTCTTGAAGCAATGTTTCCATAATCTATATCTTTTCAAATTTCTATTTTCTTTTCCACGAGTTTACGTATCCATACCATCTTCTCCATGAACATATTGTGCTTGAGATGGCGGTTGGTCATGACAGAACCGATGCAATACTTACTGAAGCCGGAGGGTTTGATGCGCAATTGACGCAGCATATCGAGAACGGGAGAATAGACATTTCCGTCTCGCTTCAGTTCTATGATTACCAAATCACCAGTCTCTGCCTCATCACCCGTCTCGAAGTTATGGAAATGGACATCGAAATCAATGGTCAGGCGTTCTGTCTTGCCTTTGTTGACAAGTGTTATGCGATTGAAATGGTTCTGTACAGTAGGATGTATGTCGTTGAGAGTGCTATGAACGAGAGGACTGATGAACTCATCGGCCTCGGTACGCACTTCAGAGATTTCCTGACCGGGCACCTCTATGCGTTTCTTCTTCGTACGACCGTGGTTGTTCTTTGTCTTTACCTCAAGAAAGGTAAGGTCGCTGCCGACATAAGTACGCACACGAACCTTCTGTCGGGGTGCATGTCCGTTGTGATGCTCGAAATAGAAGCGGAGGTCATCGGTATCCCAATATGTGGTGATATATTCTGCCACCATGCTTTCGTTTTTCCATTGGGAATAGTATTTGTCGGAAGCCAGTTCCAACAGGCGCACTAAGTGGCTCTTATTGGTGACAAATTTAGTATCTGTGCGGTTCATCAGTTTGATGCCCGACATTTCTGCCAACGTGATAGGCTCCATCCCGTTGACAAGGTCACGAATTCGTTGGTCTAAGTTGGTGTTTTTCACCATATCGCGACAAATTTACGAAATAATTCTTAATTCTTAATTCTTAATTCTTAATTTATTTGTATTTTTGCACAAATAACACTAAAATGTAATGCTATGTTAGACGTAAAAGAAACACTGAACGAGGCTGAAGAGCGCTTTGAGGAAACCGTGATGTATCTTGAAGATGCTTTGGCTCGTATTCGTGCCGGAAAGGCCAATATCAAGTTGCTCGACAACATTCGCGTGGACAGTTATGGTTCTATGGTACCCCTGAACAATGTGGCTGCAGTGAACACTCCCGATGCACGTACCATTGCCATCAAGCCTTGGGATAAATCAATGTTCCGCATCATTGAGAAGGCTATCATTGACAGTGACCTTGGTATCATGCCAGAAAACAACGGTGAAATCATTCGCATTAACATTCCGCCATTGACCGAGGAGCGTCGTAAGCAGTTGGTAAAGCAGTGCGGCAAGGAAGAGGAACAGGCTAAGGTGAGTGTCCGCAACGGTCGTCGTGACATTATCGACAAACTGAAGAAGGCCATCAAGGACGGTCTGGCAGAAGATGCCGAAAAGGATGCTGAGGACAAGCTGCAGAAGTTGCACGATAAATACATAAAGAAGATAGAAGACCTGCTCGCTGCCAAGGAAAAGGAAATCATGACAGTGTAGGGCTTTTAGCCGATGGTTGGAACTATCATAAAAAACGCTGGAAGCTGGTACGTTGTTCAGACAGACGACGACCGGCTTCTTTCGTGTCAGGTGAAAGGCAACTTCCGCCTGCGTGGCATTCGTTCCACCAATCCCGTTGCCGTTGGGGACAGGGTGAATGTTGAAGGTGGGTTTATTACAGAGATTTGCGACAGACGGAACTACATCATACGCAAGGCTTCGAATCTCTCTAAGCAGAGTCATATATTGGCTGCAAATGTTGACCAAGTGCTGTTGGTAGTAACTATCGCACATCCAGAAACAAGCACCACATTCATCGACCGCTTTCTGGCTACTGCAGAAGCATACCGCATTCCGGTGATAATACTGTTCAATAAGGCCGACCTTTATACCAAAGAAGAGAACCAACAGGCAGAAAAGCTAATATCACTATATAACAGTCTGGAATACACAACGCTGAAATGCTCGGTGCTTATGGGACAGGGGTTGGAGCAACTGGAAGAACTGCTGCACGATCGCACTACCCTATTGGCTGGCAACAGTGGTGTGGGAAAGAGTACGCTACTGAATGCTTTGGTGCCCGGACTTGAGGCACGCACGGAGGTTATCAGCGAGAGTCATGATACAGGTCAGCACACTACCACTTTCAGCGAGATGCACACACTGCCTAACGGAGGACGAGTTATAGATACCCCGGGCATAAAAGGCTTCGGCACGTTCGACATTGAACGCACCGAAGTATCACACTATTTCCGCGAAATATTCAAGATAGGACAGGAATGCCGATTTCAGGACTGTACCCATACCCACGAACCACACTGTGCCGTGCTACAGGCCGTAGAGGAAGGACGCATTGCTCAGTCGCGCTTCACCTCATACCTCTCGATGCTCGACGACAAGGATGCCGACCGCTATCGTAAAGCCTATTAAAGGTTGATGATGGTGAGAGTGTAGAGGTAAACTACAGAGGCAGGAATTGCCAACAGCGAAGAGTCGAATCGGTCTAGCATTCCACCATGACCCGGAAGAATATTACCACTATCCTTAATACCAAGTTGACGCTTGAGGAGACTTTCAACAAGGTCGCCCCATGTACCGAACACCACTACAACAATGGCGAAACCGAGCCACTGAGGAAGAGTAAGTACGCCATAGAAGTACCACAGCACCACTGATGCCAACAGACTTACGAAAGTGCCACCAATACTTCCTTCCCATGATTTCTTCGGTGAAATGCGCTCAAAAAGACGATGACGACCGAACAGCGAACCAAAGCAATAGGCTCCAGTATCGCTGGTCCACAAGAATATGAATACCGACAAGGGGAAGAGCCACAGATGTTCGCCAGTGGTCAGTGTTGCCAGAACGGGCAGTAGAGCAAAGGGCAATGCTACATAGAGCTGGCTCATCATGGTGTAAGCCCAGTTGTTGATAGGACTCTCGCGCTGGAGATACAACTCGCTTATAAGCAAGTAGATAATGCTGATGATAAAGGGAACAAACACTCCCATGTGAGTTACCAGCCCCATGCTGTAACCATATACAGCCAAGAAGAGGCAGACACCGGAAACAGAACAGATGAAGGGATTGACGGTGACATCGGGACGCTCGCTGACGATATCGCAGAATTCACGCACCGAAAGACCTGTTATCAAGGCAAAAAGTGCCGCAAAGGCCAGAGGTGAGGTGTTGAGACTGAGTATGCCGCAAATCATTACGGCAAGAAATACGATGCCTGTTATGCTTCGTACTATCAGGTTAGTTTGTTTCTCCGTCATGGTTTTCTTCTTTTTGTTCGTTTTCATCGGGTTCTTCGGAGTCTTCCATTATCTCATCGGAACGACTTGTCCAAGGACGCGGACCAAAGATATCCTTAACATCATCGGCAAATATTACTTCACGATCTACCAGCATCTGTGCCAATTGGGCATGACCAGCCTGTTTCTCAAGCAATAGTGTCTTGGCACGCTCATACTGTTCTGCTATCATCTTCTGCACCTCCTGATCGATAAGACGGGCAGTTTCCTCGCTGTAAGGTTTCGAGAACTGATATTCTTCATTATTATAATAGCAGAGGTTGGGCAGACGATCGCTCATACCCATATATGCTATCATGCCGTAGGCCTGTTTTGTAACACGCTCCAAGTCGTTCATGGCACCACTGGAGATATGTCCTGTGAACAACTCTTCGGCAGCACGTCCACCCAAGAGGGCACACATCTCATCGAGCATCTGTTCCTTGGTAGTTATCTGTCTCTCCTCAGGCAGATACCATGCAGCACCCAAAGCTCGTCCGCGTGGCACAATGGTTACCTTAACAAGAGGATTGGCATACTGCAGATGCCAAGATATAGTAGCATGACCTGCCTCGTGCAGGGCTATGGTGCGCTTTTCCTCATCGGTAAGTACCTTGGTCTTCTTCTCAAGACCTCCGATTATACGGTCAACGGCTGCCAAGAAATCATCCTTTGATACTGACTTCTTATTATGACGGGCTGCTATCAGTGCTGCTTCGTTGCAGACATTGGCGATATCGGCACCAGAGAAACCTGGAGTTTGACGTGCAAGGAAATCGATATCGAGGTCTTTATCTACCTTTATTGGACGTAGATGAACCTTGAAGATTGCCTTACGCTCATTGACATCGGGCAGGTCAACATGAATCTGACGGTCGAAACGACCTGCACGCAACAAAGCCTTATCAAGAATGTCGGCACGGTTTGTTGCTGCAAGGATGATGACACCGCTGTTTGTTCCGAAACCGTCCATTTCCGTCAGCAACTGGTTCAGAGTGCTTTCACGTTCGTCGTTACCACCCATCATTGTATTACGGGCACGGGCACGACCAACAGCATCTATCTCATCGATGAAGATAATGCATGGACTGGCCTCCTTGGCTTGACGGAACAGGTCGCGAACACGACTGGCACCAACACCTACGAACATCTCCACAAAGTCGCTTCCTGACATTGAGAAGAAAGGTACATCGGCCTCTCCGGCTACAGCCTTTGCCAACAAGGTCTTACCAGTTCCTGGAGGACCTACAAGGAGAGCTCCCTTGGGAATCTTACCTCCCAGTTCGGTATATCGCTTGGGGTTCTTCAGGAAGTCCACAATCTCCTGCACCTCCTGCTTAGCTCCTGCCTGTCCTGCAACATCGGCAAAGGTTACCTTGGTCTCATCATCTACCTCCACCTTCTGTGCACGACTACGACCCACGTTGAAAATGTTCATACCGCCAGCCGAACCGCCTCCACTTCCCACGCGATTCATAATGAAGAACCAGAAGAATATCAGCAGCAGGAACGGACCGAAGTTGATGAGTATCTGCCAGAAGGTATTGCTCTGTTCCTTATATTTCAGTTCGCCCTGGAACTTTTGTTCCTGTTGCTTTTGGTCGATGAAATCTTCCAATTTATCAACAGAACCGAATTCCACAACGACATACGGCTCAACTGTACTGCCCTTCTTATGCTTTGGGAACACATCGCGGATATGTTCGCCCTTGACATACATACGCAGCGAACCTTGGTCCTTCATTACCTCGATGCGTGAAGCATAGCCTTTGTCAACATATTGCTTGAATTCGCTGTAAGTTGCCTGCTTTATATCCTCGCCACTGGCAACACCGCCTTCACCGTTAAAATACATCCATCCCAGCACCACAGCTATGATGATGTAGAGCCACGTGATACTGAAACGTGGTTTTTTGCCCTTCTTGTTGTTCTTTCTATTGATGGGTTTCTTTGGATTCTGTTTGCTCATCTTATGTTCTGATTGGGGAAGGGATTACATTATATCGGCAATCTCTGTCAGTTGGGCATCGGCCCACAGATGTTCGAGATCGTAGAAATCACGCGTTTCATCGAGAAATATATGTACTATAACATCTACATAGTCCATAGCCACCCACACACCCTGACGCAATCCATTGACGGCAATAGGTTTGCTGTTTGCCTCACGACGGACGGTTTCGGTAATACTGTCGGCCAGCGCCTGCATGTGGGATGGAGAGTTGGCAGTGCATATCACGAAAGCCTTACAGATGGTGTCATCAATACCTTCAAGGTTCACTATCACCACGTTATGGGCCTTCTTGTCCTGCATGCCCTTCACTATTTTGTCTATCAACAAATCTGTTTCCTTCATTCTTTATAATAATGTATCAGGCTGCAAAGATAATACAATTAAATTAAAAAGTAATAATTAAAAATTAAAAAATGAGTTAAAAGTTTTGATGATTCGGAAAAAGTGCTTACCTTTGCACTCGCAAAACAAGATTGGGCTATGGTGTAATGGTAACACTGCAGATTCTGGTCCTGCCTTTCCTGGTTCGAGTCCGGGTAGCCCAACTTAAAAAAAAGAAGTCGCTCAATCGAGCGACTTCTTCATTTCTGTTTCTACAGCCTTTATCTTCTGTTTCAGCAGTTCCAGCTCACCCTTCAGCTTATCCACTTTCTTTTGGATTTCCTGAACGAGTGAATTTCCCTTCTTGCTGCTTGCAGAGAGGAAGCCGATATTATTCTCATAAGTCTGCAGTTCGCCCTTCATGATGTCGTAGGCACGAGCCAAGCGCTCGCGCTCGCGAGCCAGAGTATTGGCACCGGCCTCTGCACTAACCTTCAGGGTCGTCTTGAAACTATTCAGACGGCGTTCAGCCTGACTCAGATTCAGCTTCTTATACAGTTCATCCACAACCTCGTGGTACTGCTTATACAGCTTATCCTTGTCGCGGATGGGAACGAAGCCAACCTCGTTCCATTGCTGCTGCAGTTCGCGTACCTTCTGTCCTGTAGCTTCGGCAGCATCAGTCAATAAAGCTTTCAACTGCTCTATGATGTCCTGCTTCTTCTTCAGGTTCTCCTGCTGTTCTCCACGCTCTTCGGCATTGGCAGCATTCTTTGCCTCGAAGAAATGGTCACAGGCACCTACGAAGCGTTTCCAGAGTTCCTCACTCACCTTACGAGGTACTGCACCTATGGTCTTCCACTGCTTCTGAAGTTCTATCATTGCATCGGCAGTCTTCTTCCATTCTGTGCTGTCCTTCAGTTCCTCGGCTTTCTCCACCAGTTCCTTCTTCTTTGCAAGGTTCTGATTCAGTTCGTCCTTGACGGTCTTGAAGTATGTAGCCTTCTCGCTAAAGAACTTATCGCAAGCAGCACGGAAGCGCTCGAATATCTGTGTGTTCACCTTCTGTGGAGCAAAGCCTATGGTCTTCCATGCAGCCTGCAGCTCGATGATTTCCTTTGTCTTGGCATCCCAGTCGGCAAAAGTCTTCAGTCCCTCAGTATTGATAGACTCAATCTGCTCGCACAGTTCGGTCTTCTTCTGCAGGTTCTCTTCCTCACGGGCCTTACGAGCCTCGAAGAAGTCCTGATGACGCTTGCGGACAACGGTGCTGGCTTCCTTGAAGCGGTTCCAAATCTCTTCGCGCAGTTCCTTGGCAACAGGACCAATTTCCTTCCATTCCTGATGCAGGGTCTGCAGACGGTTGATGGCAGTCACTACATCGGGTTCTTCTGCCAACTTCTCTGCCTGTTCGCACAGCAGAGTCTTTGCCTCAAGGTTCTTGCGGAAGTCGTATTCACGGAACTGGATATTCAGCTTCAACATATCGTAGAACTGCTCCACATAGAGCTGGTAGTTCTTCCATATCTCCGATACATTCTCTGCTGGAACGGGACCTATTTCGCGCCATTCCTCCTGTAACTTCTTAAATGCATCATACGACTTGCCAGCCTCCTCAGGTGTTGTAGCCAGAAGTTTTATATTCTCTATGACGGCTTGCTTCTTTGCAAGGTTTTCGGCACGCTGCTGTTCCTGTTCTGCCATCAGTTGTGCACGGCGCTGACGAATCTGCTGCATTGCCTCCTTGAAAGGTTCTTCCGTTGGGTCAATTTCGGGTTGATAAGCCTCAGCATCACCACCTGCCTCGATGAAGGCTTGCTGTGCGGCAACCATATCGGCTTTATGATACTTGTAGTAGAGCTGCTTCAGCAGTTCCAGTTCCTGTTTACTGCCTCCTTCACCCTGCTCTGCAATTTCCTGAGCACGAGCCAGCACTTCCTCCTTTGTCTTCATCAGAGGTATCTGAGGCTCCTCTACTGATGGTTCAAGGGTTTCAGGAGTTTCAACCGTTTCAGGGTTCTTCTCCTCTACTACGGGAACATTCTCTGTGTTTACTACGGCTTCCTGAGGAACTAATTCCTCGGCAGCCTCATTCTGTTTGGTCTGATCTAAAGAGTCCATCATTCTACTGTTTTTAGGTAATGATTCGGGTTACAAAATACACATACGAGGTACAAATTAATGCAAAAAATCATTAACTTGCTAATATTTCACGATAAAAATACAATTAGAACCACGATTTCCGCTTGAAATACCAGAAGAAGAGCACCGTAGTGACCACACAAAGGGCCAAAGCTATGGGGAATCCCATCTTCCAAGTCTCCATTCCGTTGATGAGGTTCATTCCGAACAAACTGGCTATCAACGTTGGGAACATCAGGATAATGGAAATACTGGTCAGCATCTTCATCACCTTCGACATATTGTTGTTGATGATGCTGGCGTATGTCTCCATTGTAGATTCCAGAATGTTGGAGTATATGTTAGTGGTTTCACGTGCCTGACTCATCTCAATGTTTACGTCCTCAATCATATCGGCATCCAGTTCATCGACAGGCAGTTTGAACTTAAGCTTCGACAGCAGGTTCTCGTTGCCACGAATAGAAGTCACGAAGTATGTCAGGCTGTCCTGCAGGCGCGAGAGAGCTATAAGGTCTACATTGTCCACATTACGGTCGAGGTTCAGTTTGGCCTGCTCTATGCGTGCTGAAATCTGCTTCAGTCGCTTCAGGTACCACACAGCACTGGAGAGAAACAGACGGAACACCATATCCACAGAATCCGTGAATCCAAGTCCGCGCTTCTGCTGATAGGTCACGAAGTCTATCATCATATTCGTCTCGAAGTTGCACAGCGTGATGCAAACATCACCTTTCAGTATGATACCGAGAGGGATGGTGGTGTATGGGGTGCGCGACTTCACTTCCTTCACATAAGGAATACGCAGGATTATGAGCACCCATCCTTCATCTATATCATAACGCGCGCGCTCGTCCGTATCCGCGATATCAGATATATAATAGTCGGGAACGTGAAGTTCGTTTTGCAGGAAATCAACATCCTCCTGAGAGGGACAAGTCACCTGAACCCAGCAATTGGGCTCCCATTGTTCGATGGTACACAGACCACGATTCGTGTTCCAAAATGTCAGCATTGTAATTCGACAATTTTACAATTTCACAATTACATTAAATCTCGTCTGGGCAATTGTCCAATCGTAAAATCGTCCAATTGTCCACTTAATCCGTATTCTCCGCCGGATAGTCGTCCATAGTGGTTTAAAATTAGGTTATTTGTTATTTTCGGCTACGAAGTTACGATAAAATCTCCATGCAGCCAAACAAACTGCTTCATTTATGACAAAACACACGCCATTTTTTATAATACAACGATAGGCGAGCACCGAAGTACCCGCCTATCGCTATCGTGTAGTATGACTTACAATCGTTTAGTATTCGTCCTCGTAATCATAGTCATAGTCCTCCCAAGCGAACGAGCCATAGTAAGTATCTTCTCTTACACAAGCCTCACCGTTGTACTCTTCCTCTATGAGGTTGACATGAGGATTCTCAGAGGTCTCTTGTCCAGTCAAGGATTGCGCCATCAACATTGTAGAACTCTGAAGCAGGATTACCATTGAAACAGGCTTCTTATATATCTTTTTCATAGTCATATCTATCCATTATTTAACCAACATCTTCTTTCCATTCACAATGTTCACGCCCTTCTGAGCACGATTGATACGCTGACCGGCAAGGTTATAGATAGCTCCATTTTCAATTGTCAACTCTCCATTTTCAATTGAAATGATGCCTGTCTCTATATCATCGAACACAATTCCCTTAACCTCCATAGTTGCAGGAGTGTCGAAGTAACCACGGAATCCCTTTGATGTAGCTGAAGCACCAGCCTTGGCAATCTTAGCCTCTGGAGTCAGGACGTAGATCTTGTCCTTAGCATTATCCTTTGTCCAACCACCAGCAATGATAGGACTGTATGTACCACGGAAGTAAATTGTGCTACCATTAGAGGTATGATCCCTATAATGTGCCTCTGTAGCGGTATTAGGAATGTCAACATTATGCATAACCTTAGGCTCAGTGATAGCCTCAGGAACATAAACGAGGTATGGGTAACCGGCTTCCATTCCAGAAGTTCTATCGAAGAAGAACTCAGTACCATTATGACTCGAGAGATAGTAAACCTTAGCACCTTCTCCGAAGAACTCCTCAATATCGCTTTCTTGAATAAATGCGAACGGCAGGCAAACCGTGTTCCATCCTGCAATGAACGTACGGTTCAGGGTAATCTTGTCATAGTTTGCAGCGGCAAAGCTGTTGTTTGAAGCCTCATCCAATATCAGGTTGAGAGGATTGAGACGGAAACCAACGAGGTTATCCAAACGACCATTGCGAGTGGTAAATCTCAGGTAATAGTTGCCATCGGCAGGAGCCGTAAAGGTCTGCTCACCGGCAGCATTTACTACAACCTCATCGCTCCAATGTGCCTTATCTGTAGAGTAAGCGTAAGAGAAGGTACTACCTACAGACAATACATCGAATGTCAGTTCTTCACCTTCTGTAGCAGCCAAGCGTGGAGTCATTATTGACAACACGTCCCAACCAGTACGTGTGGCATACTGGTTACCATCTGCTTCACCAATAGTCCAACCATTGTTGTTTGTCCAGTTTTCAGGTATCGAACCACCTTCGAAGTCTTCCGTCCATGTATCAGCAGCAATGCTGCGACCGCTCAGTGCCAAAGTGAAGGTGTTGTTAGTCATAGCATCAACCTTATAGGTAATGACGAGGTTACCACTCTTCTTACCCTGCTCGGCTTGCATTGTTACAGTTATTGCGAGAGTGCCATTTACAGCAATGTTCTTGTTATCGTCTGTGATGGCAGGAGTAGCAGTGAAACCTGTAGGAGCAACGATGCTCACGAGTTCCATATTTGCAGTACCCTCGTTTCTGATGGTGTAAGAATAAGTAGGAATTTCACCTGTCTTCACCAGTCCGAACTCTACATCATCACCATTGTCAACAGGTGTTGCATCCTGATAGAGGACGAACAGAGGAGCTGCAGCATTAACATTGATACTTACATTAGATGCAGAAGTTGCCAGAGCCTCACCTTCAGCAGTCCAGAAAGCCTTAGCGGTGAACTCAAGAACGCCACCTTCGCCAGCCGACATGTTAGTAGCCGTCAGTTCTATTGTCTTTGTACCCTCAGGAGCAACAGCAGCATTGGCAGTAGCAGTAGCTACAACAGTTTCGCCCTGATAAATCTTAACAACAGGTGTACCAGAGGTAGAACCTGTATTCTCTACAGTTACACTGAACGATGGGCTAATCTGATTGCTTGCATTGGCATCCAGGGCACCATCACCGTCAGTACGAGTAAACTCGGTAATAGCCAGAGTGCGAGTGTGAGCTACCTCAACGTTTGTTGTCAGAGTCTCAAAGGCTACGCTGTTGTCGCTGTAGTAAACTACAATCTTGGCAGCGTAGGTCTTTTCAGTCTCAGGAACGTTGCCAGTGAGAGTGAATGTAGCAGTGCTATTCAAATCGATAGCCTTTGATTCAGCAGTTGCAACAACTTCTTCGTCGAAGAACAGTTTTGCATAAACATCTGTTTCATCAGCACGCAGGCTGGCAACGGTAGCTGTAGCATTCACGCCTGCAACCGTATTTGGAACGAGTGTAGTAGCAGGGAATGTTGTTGCAGTTACATAAAGGTCGTGAGCAGGAGCTGACAACTTCTTCAAACCAGCCAAATTGTCGATAGAAGCATTCAGACTCACGAACTTCACATAGTAATTACCATCAGCAAGAGCATCAAGTGCAACTGCTTGTATGTCATTGGTAAGAGCTATAGTCTTTCTCAAAGTCCAAGTCTTACGGTCAGAAGATGTATAAACCTTCAATTCTCCGTCTGCATAATTGCTTTGCAACTTAGCATCAAAACTCAGCACGTTCTTGCCAGACGCAGCCTCTGCCTCATATTGCTCGGTAACCATAGTTTTGGTAACACCTGCATAGACATGAGCTGTTCCTGTAGTAAATGTCCAACCGCCATTATCCACATACCAACCTGCAGGCTTGGCATTACCAGCAAAGTCTTCGTACAGAGCAGTTGGGTCAATAGTGTTTGCTGTGTAGTTAACATACATATCGCCTACCCAACCATCAGAAGTAATGGTCATCTCGCCCTTTTGGTTACCATAAGGAGCACCTACAGGAACAGAAAGTGTGATGGTAGCGCTCTTTCCAGGAGCCAACGTCACCTTGTTATAGGTCTCAGAGTCGTTAACCTTAGCAAGTGTGATACCTTCGCCCTCGCCAGAGATAACAGCTGTGGCAACACCTGTTGTAGAAACAACCGATACCAAGTCGCCATTTCCGTTGTTTGTCAGAGTATATGTAGCAACTCCGTCCTCTGTCAGGTTACCGAAGTCCTTCATATCGCCATTAGCTACCGCTACAGCACTCTCAGTCAGGGCCAGTACAGGTGCTGTAGTAGGAGCGAAGCCGTAAATATCATCTATATCAACATATCTACCGTAGATTTCAACAATCGCTGTTCCTTCAGGAATACCGCTTAACTCGATATTTGTGAAGTCACCAGATGTCACCTCTGAAGAATAGTCTATATAGTCTGTCCAATTTACACCGCCATCACATGTATAACGAATCTGGAATGTAGGAGCTGAATTACTATACTGACGCTTTGCCTTAAAGACAAGAGTCTCTTTAGCATCCACCGCCAAAGGAGTTGTAATCAACGACGAAGCTGTAAATCCAGCACGTGCATGTTTGTTTCCGGAAGTTGTAGCAACCGTCCAACTATTAGCTGTCCATCCTGTAGGCAGAGCATTGTTCTCGAAGTCCACGAATAGCTTTTCATGGTCGTATGTGAAACCACTCAGCGTAATAACCTTGCTGTCAAGACCTGTAGCAGAGATGGTCAATGTTGCATTGTGTGAACCAACGTTATCCTTCAACTGCTTTACAATAATGGTAGTAGATGCATCAACTGCAACATCGGTAGCAGAAACCTGAACGCTGTAGTGATCAGCATTGTCGCCTGTGATATCAGCAGCCAGACCTGTCAGCGTGGCCTTACCTTCATTCTTAACGGTCAGTGTCCAAGTAGCATCAGCCTCGTCTGAAACATTTCCGAAGTCATAGCTTGTACCAACCAAAACCTCATCATCATAGACAGCCATCACAGGTTCGCTTGGTTCCGTGAGACCATAGATACGCTGTATGTTGGCATAATAGCCGTTAAATTGCAGTTGATAGTTACCAGCCTCAGCAATAGTAGCTGTCAGGGTTGTCCACGATGAACCAATATTTGTAGCAGTGATAAGGTCACTCCATTCCTCAGCACCAACTTGCTTGTACTTAACACCAAAAGTATAAGAACTAGAAGTGCTACCATTCTTAGCAACAATGACCAATTGTTCTCCTGCTACTGCAGTCAATGTGGAGGTCACCATAGAAGTGTTGCTATATCCATACTGACCAGTCTTAATGTAGCCAGAAGCATCCTTCATCCAATCATTGGCTGTCCAAGTGGATGGAATATTGTCTGTTGCAAAATTGAGGTTCAGCTTGTTCTCATCAATCATCACACCGCTAACGGCTACTGTGAATGAGCTACCGTCGCTACCATTGACTACAATGTTACCACCACGATAACCACCAGAGATTTGTCCGAAGGTGATAGTCAGTGTTGTGCTTTCATCCTTTGCGAGTGTAGTCTTACCAAGTACGGCAGAGAAACCAGCAGGAACATCATCTTGGTCAAGTGTCAGCGTGCCTGTACCATCGTTCTTGATGTAATATGTTTGAACAGCGTCCTCTGTCACAAATCCAAAGTCCTTAGTCACACTTGCAGCAGCAGCCACTGTGCAATCAACATCTGTATAAGTACCCATCTTCGGATCGTTCATGTTACGCTTGAATCCCTCAAAGTTATCAAGGTCGTACTGGCTATCGCCAAAGCGGAACTTGTACTTTCCAGCAGCTAAGCCTTCAATGGTATAGGTGTACCACTGGTTCTGTGTCAAGCCACTGTAACTGATTGTAGCAAGATTTGTCCATGCGCCATTATCCTTTGAATACTGAATATCCAATGAACGGTAAGTACTGGTCATACGATAGTCGAAGGTCAGTGTTTGGCCTTCTTCCACAATCAGCGAAGGTGTAATAAGGTCGTAATTGCCATAAGAGTAAGAACCCTTCAGCATATTGTCTTGAACCTTCCAATAAGTACCGTTGGTAATTTCCCATCCATCAGGCAGTGAACCACCACTAAAGTCCTCACTCCACTGCTCAATGCGAGTACCTGTTACGGTGAAGCTCTTAGCATCCACTCCTTCATTACTTGCAGTAACGGTGATGGTAGCTGTCTTCTCTGCATCGAGAGCCTCGGCATCATAAACGAAAGTTACAGTGAAAGTTTCTGAAGAATGACCAACTACCTCAAGACTTGCAGGAGAAACCGTGAAGTCTGTTGTGTTGTTTGAAACAATGCTAGTAATATTCAGCGTCTGATCACCGTCATTAGTAACGGTAAAGGTCTTCACGATCTGTTTGCCAACATTGCCGAATGCAACGGTTTCGCCGACAGCTTCCTCGCCCAATGTAACAGCCATTTCTGCTGGAGAGTTAGAGAATGTAGCAGTAACCGTGACGTCAATTGGGTCACAGTCGTCAGCACTAACACGGAATGTTCCTGTGTAGTCCTTGGCAGAAGAACCAGAGAATGTTGCAGTTACATCCATGTATTCGTTTGCAGCCAAAGTGGTCTTTGGCAGAGCTGCATATGCAAATACATTATCGGCATCAGAAGTTTCAGTAAGTGAAATATTCTCCATTGCCACTTTACCAGAGTTGGTAATGCGGATTGTCTTATTCGTTGTTTCAGCAACACTGCCAAAGGCGAGAGCTGTGCCTACTACATCACCACCCAGTTCCAAAACAGGAGCCGCTCCAATAATCTTGAAGTTATCGATTGCTGCTGCTGGGGTTGTTGTTCCACCGCTTCCATCATTCTTCCATGCGAACACAACCTGATATGACCCTGCACTCTCAATAGTTATATCGACAGATTTATTTTGCCAATCGCTCTGTAAATTAAGCTTACTTCCACCATCAAGGGCTTTCCAGCCTGTGGGAAGAGTTGCCGCTGCAAAGCTTGACGGTGTTGTTCCTGCAGTCAATTCTTCCGAAGCCGGTATCAAAGCAACTCGTAAGTAGTCATAGGTAGATTCACCATTTGCTTTCCAATCATAGGCGATTGTGAAGTCACCTGCTTCAAAAGCAAAAAGCTTAGTTACAAAAGTCATAGATGCACTATGACTATAAGCATTTGTTGTACCGCCATCATTAGAGATATATAGGGCATTACTTCCACCATTATTTGTAGCAGAGCCAAGCACCCATTTGTTAGTCTGTGTTCCATTTATCAACTCCCAACCTTTATCGGTCTCAAAATTATCAGTAAAGCCTGTAGCTGGAGTAGAGACTTTCTCTGTTTTAAAAGTAACGGTTTTCCAATCGCTTTCTCCACCGCTATAAATAGCTTTTACACGAACATCGTAAGAAGTGTTGGCTTCCAGTGATGTTAAAGAATATGTCAATGTTGAAGCACCCAGCCCATGAACCTCTGTCCATGTATCACTTGCGGATGCCTTGTATTCCAAATCCCAACCAGTCTCACTGCTATCGCCGCTACCTGCAGTCCAATTAACAACTGCCGAATTGCTCGTAACAGAGGCATATGTCAACGTTGCAGGCTTCTTGTAAGGAGTAATACTTTCATATGTAAATGTTGTCTTTGGCAAATATGTTTTTGCTCCGCCTCTGGAGAATGATGGTGTTGAAGGTGTTTGATTTACACACCAAAAAGTGAACTTCTTATAACCACTTTTTACAGGGTGATTTAAATCAACCAAAATATTACCTCCAGTATATTCAAACTCGCTATCAAAAGTGATAGTGATTGTTAAATCTGAGGTGTTGGGAGTTATAGCTCCTGAATAGACTTGTGATAATGTTGTTGTCGCATCAAGAGCCGTCAAAGTCGTGGCTTCTGTTATTCCTAATGAAATAATCCAATTACCGACATTTGTTCCTGAAGTTTCATTTTTCTTATAATAGAACTTCATCGATTTAATAGCCTTTCCTTGCAGTTCAGTAAGAACTGTTGCTGGAAAAATCAACTGATCATGCTGTACTGCGTCTGCATTATAGCCGTCAAAAGGAACCTGATCACTAGAATAGTCCGCATCGCTGTATATGGTCAGTTCATCTGCCCACGCTGGACTGAGTCCTCCTGCGAAGAGGGCAAGGAGGAAAAAGAGCAAGAACTTTGTCTTGCATTGTTTAAAATTCTTTTTCATAAAAATTAATAATTATTTGTTAATTGTTTTGTTCTATTTCACGCATTTACAATATACGGGCGGCAAATATAATAATTAATAATGTAAAACGTGATAAAAAGGTTGCATTTTCTTTCCTTTCCTTATGATTTGACAATATTTAGTGGTAATTTTGCGAGGTAAAACATGATAATCGGACAAAAAACATGATTCGTAAAGGACTAATTTGCTTATTCATGCTATTGGCAGCCTTGCCTGTGGCTGCAAAGAAGATGAAATCGCCCAACGGACAGCTGAAGCTGAAAACCGTAGGACAGGGTATGCAACTGTCGTACAAAGGCAGGCAGGTACTCGACATTCCAGTGGTGGGCTTCAACGATAAAACTGCGGCACAGGGCATCAAAACCATAGAGAGTCAAACCACAATAAAGGAGGAGTACTATATGTTGGCAGGCAAGAAGAGCCACATTGCCAACAAAGCCAACGAATACATCCTACGATTGGCAGAAGGAGTAACGATGCGACTGCGTCTTTTCGACGATGGAATGGCCTTCCGCTACGAGTTACAGGACCTGAAAGAGCAACGTCTGCCAGAAGAGCAAACCACATATCGCATTGCAGACGGCACACGCCGTTGGATGATGAAATGGAGCGATGGATACGAGGGTTTTTATCCTTTGACCACAAGTTGCGAGAAAGGTCGTTGGGCATTCCCTTCGCTGCTGGAACCTGCAAACGGAACCTTCGTCCTGCTTACTGAAGCCAACATCGGACGTCAGCAGAGTGCTGCCAGCATGCATGCCGATGGTGAATTTTTCCGCGTAGTGCCCGACAAGAACGAGCTGAACATCACAGTCCAGTGGCAATCTCCTTGGCGACTGGCAATAGTGGGTTCGCTTGCCGACATTGTGGAGAGCACGCTGGTTACCGATGTGTCAGAACCTTGCAAACTGGATGATACCAAATGGATTCAGCCAGGCGTGGTTTCTTGGGTCTATTGGGCCTACAATCACGGCAGCAACGACTACAACATAATTAAGAAATACGTGGATATGGCAGCCAAACTGCACCTGCCCTACGTGCTCATCGATGCCGAATGGGACGAGATGAAGGACGGAAAGACGGTGGAAGATGCCGTACGCTATGCTCTGTCACAAGGCGTGAAGCCAATGATTTGGTACAACTCCACAACAGGTTGGATAAACGGAGCCCCAGGTCCGAAATATAAGTTGAACAAGCCCGATGACCGCGAACGGGAGTTTGCATGGTGTGAAAGTATCGGAGTGGCAGGTGTGAAGATAGATTTCTTCGACGGCGACTCGCAACCCACCATGAACTATTGCATCGACCTTTTGGAGAGCGCCGCACGCCACCATCTGCTCATCAATTTCCATGGAGCAACGGTACCTCGCGGTTGGCAGCGAACCTACCCCAACCTCCTTTCCACCGAAGGAGTGTATGGAGCCGAATGGTACAACAACGGACCGAAGTTCACCCCACGCGCAGCCGCCCACAACGCCACTCTGCCCTTCACTCGCAACATCATCGGTCCCATGGATTACACACCCTGTGCATTCAGCGATTCGCAGCATCCCCACATCACCACCCATGCTCACGAACTGGCATTGACGGTGCTCTTCGAGAGTGCTCTGCAACACCTTGCCGACCGTCCTGAAAGTTTCCTCAGCCAACCACAGGCCGTACAGGATTTCTTCGGTCAGTTGCCTGCTGCATGGGACGAGACACGATTCGTCAGCGGTTATCCTGGTGAAAGTGTGGTAATTGCTCGCAGAAGTGGCAGCAAGTGGTTCGTGGCTGGTATAAACGGAACGGAACAGGCTTACGACTTCGACCTCAGCCGACTGCCGTCCATCGTAGGCAAAGGACGCAAGGCCGACTGTTTCCTCGATGCCGACGAAGACCGTGCTTGGAAACTGCACACCTCCGCTCCCCTACCCAAGAGCGTACACTGCCGTGCTCGCGGCGGCTTCGTTCTCGTAATTACTTAATCACAACCGTTTTCCCGCCACGGATGTAAACGCCCTTATTCAATTTGACAATTTGACTATTTACAATTTTACGGCCTGATAAGTCATACACCTCATTCTCTGAATTTCTCATTTTCTCATTTTCAACTTCTCCGATTCCATCCACAAAAGCAGAGGTAATCAGTCGAAAAGGAAAGGTTTCCACACTGAGACCAGTGGAAAGCACCACATTACCCGTGGTATCAATATCCCAGAACTTCATCACAGAAGCTGTGGAACCTGAATAGAGCGCAAGTCGGTCGCTACCTTCAGCACCCCAAAGACTGAATGCATACGTCGATGAAATAGCCATTTTAGCACTCGAATTGATATATAAGCTATCGGGCAAAGCCATAATCCTGTACTTGGGAGTAGTCTGCCGGTTGACGTACCATAGCTGCCCGTGTGCAGGCGATTCAACATCACCATCCTCGAATGTAACGAGGTCTCCTTTTGCATGAGCAGTCATCAGTCGGCCCGTAGCAACGTGTTGCAGCACGTAATAGCCGGGCTCCACCATTCGGCTTTTGTCCGTTTCGCGAACAAACACTATGAAACGTTGCTCCACCTCATGTCCGTCAACCACAAAACTGGCCGAAACCTCAGTCGTTGTAGTAATGTCATCAAACGCCAATGTTGTTCCTGTGGTTCCATTGCTCCAGGTGACGCTATTGGCGTCAACACCACTTGGCAATCTCACTCCCAGAGTCACGTTGCTACCTGCGTCGCACACCAGTTCACTACCTTCGTTCTCTGCTCCGTCGAGCGTAATGTAAGGCTCTACATAGCACACACCTAAGCGAAATGTCTGCTCACTCTTTACACCGTTTGTATGAGTATAAGTAACTGATATTGTGGTCGGCTCTTTCAGTTTCGACAACGTCTTCGATTCTCCAGCGCCTGTGGTCGACCATTTGTATTTACCGCCTCCCACTATGGGCTTAGCCTGAAGTTTTACAGTTGTGCCATAAAGTACACACAATGTATCGGTTTTGTATGTGACATCGCCAACAGTAATTTCAGGATTTAAGGGCATGGCCGTTCCGTCGCCTTCACAAGCAATGGGGAAACACAGTTGACTTTCAACACCACGACTGTTGGTGTAGGTTACGCGGTAAATGTAACTTTTATCGGTGGAAACGGTAATTTCGCGAGTCTGCTCGCCCGTATTCCAACTCCAGTTTCCAGTGTCCTGTTCATCATCTGGCAATTGTGGCGACAGGGTGAGAGTACCGCCATTGGGAACAGCACCACCAATCTGGTCGTAACGGTTCACCAGACCGCCCAATTCATTATGATAAACGATTTTTCCATCTATAAGTTTGCGCGTTTTTTCTTGTGTAAGCGAGGGTATTAGGCTGGTACTTAAGGTGCCGCTGTACTCCATTTTCGGGGTCAGTTCTGTAGGTACCTGATTAGCTGGACAGAGTTGTACATCGCGAGTGTTCATCAATACGGAAAAACCTAAATGGTCATAGCCACCACTTGTTGAACCTTCGCCACCACCGTCAATGCCCATGTTCGTGTAAGCCTGCTCAGCGAATGGCATGGTAACACCCTTCACACCCTCATAGATACCGATGACTGTGCCCCAATAGGGACGCATCTGTGCACCCATAGCAGGCTCCGTCATTGTCCAAGCACGCGAGTCGGTATAGTAATAGCCGCTGCTGCCATACTGATAGTTCGTCCAGGGCAGGTTGGCAACGCTCTGTGTCTGTGCCGCCACATATTCGATGCCGGCTGCCAGTCGGTGGTTCATATAGGCAAAAAGGTCGTCGCCCTGATTCCATCCCACCTTTGCCAAGTCCACCGCGAGTCCGAGTGCCATTGCCGAGTGGCCCGTGTCGCGTCCGCTCTCGTTCATCTGCCCGAGATAGCCATAGGCACCTGTCTCAAGGTCGCTGTTGACCATCGTCACGACGAGATTTCCCAGAAACTCCGTGAGACCATCGTTCTTGATGGGTACGTCGGTACGGTTCTCGCGGAACGTGCCACATTGGTCGTATTTGAAGTACGACATCGCCTGGTTATAGATGAACACATCGTCGCAGAGGATGCCAATCATCGCCACGCAGAGCGCATTGCACAGACCCCAGTTCGACCAATAGTGTCCTGGTGCCTGCCACCATTTGCCTTGATTCTCCCACGTGCCGTTACGGCCACGCAAGAAGCCCAGCGCTTTCGAATACCACACTTGCAGCATCCAGCGCTTGAACAGTTCGAAGTCCTCCCGTTCCCAACCTTCGTAGTCGCGCATGAGCTCGGCAGCCTGCGCAAACTGATAGCCATAGAGGCCGCTGGCGAGAGCATAGTTCGAGTCGCCACTGATGTCCTTCGTGGTGTTCGCCCACGCCATGAGGATGCGTACGGCGGCATTGGCGTTCGCCTTCGTGCCGGCTATCTTCCAGCGCAGCGCGTTCTGATAAGCCATAGCGGCTCCGCGGCAGGCGTTCATGTAGTTTTCGCCCGAACCGCCTCCGCGTACGATGACCTCCACGGGATTTGTCTGCACGCCCGACTGTGAGTAAGCAGCCGAGGTGAGCACCCTATAGGCTTCCTTCACGGTGGGGTTGCCGGCTTCGAGTTGTGCCTTCACGCGGTCGAAGTCGGCCTGTGTGTGGAGCCCGCCGGGATGAATGAACCCGCGGTTGGTGTCGTAGTCGGCGGTTTGGGCGCTGGCGAGTTGTACGGCCAGCAGGGCGAGGGTGAGGAGCAGTTGTTTCATGATGGTTTTATTTATTTTCAAAAATACTGTCATGTGTCATCGTGCGAACGATGTCGCGTTCGGGGTCGAAGTGTCGGGAGCCGATGCGCACGTCGCCGATGGTGAAGTTGCGGACGCGGCGGGCGGGGTCGTAGTCGTCGACACGCGAGGGCATCAGGTTCTCGTCGGGGGTGTCGGCATCTACGGTGATATGGTCGAAGTGAATGTCGTCGATGAGCTCTCCCGGCGCGCGGTTGTACTTCTCGCTGAACAACACACGCAGGTCGAAGATACGGCCTCGCTGCACGCCCTCGATGCGAATGCTGTCGAACCGCACGTCTTGAATGGTGTTTTGGTCGCCACACTGGATGGCCAGCAGTCCCTGCTCGCGACCGTAGAGGATGTCGCAGTCGTGGATGCGCACGCCGCTGAGCAGCTCACCCTTCGGGGCGCGGTCGTCGCCGTGTGAGCCTATGTTCACCGGGTGGGCGACATCCGGCCAGAAGATGCAGCGCGAGATGTCGAAGTCCTCCGAGCCGCCCCAGTACCACCAGCGGTGGTTGTAGAGTGCTATGCAGTCGTCGCTGGTGCGCAGGAAACAGTTTTCTACACGCACGTGGCGGCAGCACATCAGGTCGATGCCGTCGCTCCACGAACGTGCCGAGAACGACTTGATGTTGCGAATGGTGATGTTCTCACTCTGTCCTCCGAACACGGTGTAGTGGGCGGGGTTCAGGATGGTAATACCGTCGACGAGCACGTTCTTCGAATATGTGATTTCGATGCCTCGCAGCGGATGGTCTATGATGCCGCGACCGACGATGCGCACGTTCTCCGCCCGGTCGACGATGAGCCGGGCTTTCACAACGGCGCCAGGAGCCAAGTAGACGGTACAGTTCGATGGAATCTTGATTTCCTCGCTGGGCAGGTCCTTTGGCTTGTGCACGCCCGGACCGAAGTAGATGAGGCGGGCGCCCTCCACGAACACGTCCTGCGAGTTCGGAGCCACCCAGTCGATGGCCTTCGGCTCAGCTGGTGAGTGGTGCTCGGTGAGAGGTGCGTTTGCCAGCACATGCAGGTTGTGCAGGCGGTCGCCGCCAAATTCCACGCTGAGGTATTCCGGTCGGTCGAGGCGCAGTAGCACGGTGCTGTCGTTGAGGCGCTCGGCCTGCAGCTGTCGCGAGTGTGGACGCACGTCGACGGCGGCAGCCTGCTCCGGTCGGTGGCTGGTGATGCGAACGACGACGGGCTCCGACATGTCGAACTCGGCAAACGCCGCTTGCTGCACACGGCGTGTATCGACGTTGCAACGCAACACCGGAACCGTCGTCCACTCGTCAGCGTTGGCTGCGGCGCGCCGAATCTCTACGTGATAGTCGGCTGAAAGGGCAGGGCCGTCCTTCTCGGGCAGTGGGCTCACACTAAAAGGTGGTAGCACGGGCCGTGATGCTCCACCGTCGACGAAGGCAGGTAGCCCGGCCTGCTCGCGCACCAGGAAGGTGGTCGCCACCTCGCCTTCGGCAAATGTGTAGCCGTTGCGCGAACGTGCTCCCTGCGGTTCGTATTCGTAGACGTTGCCATCCTGCCGCACGGGCAGCAAGTCCCAGTATTCGGGCCAGCAGTCTACGGTGCGCACGAGGCTCAGCCGAGGAGCATTCTCCAGCTTGATGACGGGTTCCGTCGAAACGTTGTAAGGCCGGCGCTTGTTCACCTTATAAGTAATAGGAGTCGGAACAGCAGTGAACGCGTCCACCTCCGTGCCCTGATAGAACAGCAGCGAGCCGAAGCCTGGGTTGTCGCAGGTGAAGCCTGCCCCCTCGGGACGTACGTAGTGGCCCAGCGCCAGACTCGTGGCGGGCATCGCCAGATGGCGGCGGCCAACGTAGTGGTTATAGGCAATTTCGAAGACCGCCCGCCACTGTCCCAGCGCACCCTCGGCGAGCACGTTCCAGTTGCTGTATTTCCCGGTGAGGTCTTTCCATGTGGCGAACGGCACGTCGAGTCCGAGGTTTGCACGCGACGTGTATTCATAGCCTGCCAGCAGTCGGTTGTCGAGGTCGCCATAGAGGTCGTCGCCTTGGTTCCACGCTACCTCGCACGTCTCGGCGAGCTGTCCCAGTCCGAGCATCACGTGAGCCTGGTCGCGTCCCGACTCCTGACATTGTCCGCTGGCGGCGAGGTAGTTCGGCAGCGATCCGTTGTCGGCCCCGTGTCGGTAGTAGCCGATGGCGCGGGCATACTGCTTCGCATCGTTCGTGTACACCGCCAGTGCCAGACGCATCTTGTTCACCGCGGCTCCCCAGTTGCCGTTGGCATAAGGCGAAAGGCGGTCGAACTCGTTGAGCACAGGCAGGAAGGCCCGTCGCAACATGCTTTCGGTGGAGCGCGTGTCGTCCTTCGTCCAGGCAGGGTATTCGTAGCGCAACAGTTCGCAGGCATTCACAAGTATAAAACCTTGCAGACCGGCGCAGAGCGGACCGTCGTGGCCGTCGATGGCTTGTAGGCGGTTGGCATAGGCGCGAATGATCTTCATGGCTGTTGCTGCATGTGCCTCCTCGCCCGTGATAACGTAACGGAGTGCGTTGTAGTAGGCAGCGAGGAAGTCGTTCTCGCTCGGCCCTTTCGTCCTGCCATGCTGCCCATCGCGGGCGATGATGTCGAAGGGGCCAGCCATCTGATAGGATGCCGATGCCTTAGGGTCGGCAATGAGTTTACGGTACGAACCCATTGCAACGGGGTTTTCGTGCTTCACCCATTGGCGCGTGCGCTCAATGGCCTCGCTGCTATGCAGCAGACCGGGATGACGGAATGTGCGGGCGCTGAGGCCGGAAATGGTGAGTAGGAGGATGAAAGTGAGTAGCAGTTTCTTGTTCATGAGGAGGAGCGCCGAAGGCGCAGTTGAGAATCGTACCTATTACTAAAACTAATTCATAAACTTATTTAACAATGAATTTTTTTCCGTTCTTGATATACAATCCCTTCGGGAGCACAGAGGGCACAGAGGAGAAAGAGGACATAGAGATGCGACGACCACTCAGGTCATACACAGCCTCATTTCTCGTTTTCTCATTTTCTGAATTTCTCATTTTCTCGATTGCGGTGTACTTGTTTGTGCTCAAACGCCAGATATACTGAGGTTCGCTACTTGTTTCAATGAGGTTGTAAGGAGACTTCCAGTTTACCTTGTTGCTCCAATATTTACCATCGCTGTCGCGTCGTATTGCAAAGGTTTCGCTGTCGGGTTCTTCCTTCACGAGTGTAAAGCTGGGCATATCATCTAAGATTTCAGTCTTTACGATGTAACCGTCGTTTGACATATAGCCTTCGCTCGTTGTAATATTCACACTTTTTGTACCCTCTATAGGAGTGAAAGTATAGGTCCATGAATACTGGTCCTCACGGGTGTTGTTTCTCTCAATATCCTTGGCAATACCCTCGACATTGGTAACATCTGCATAGAAGTAGTTGCCGTTGCCCTGATTCTTCTTCACCAAATAGGTGTCGGTGCCGGCGATTTGCAGTGCGAACTCGCCCTCAGGCTGTAGTATTACGGGGACACGAGCCAGCATATAATCCTCAACAGCTTTCTGTACTATCACTACCATAGCGTCAACCATGCCCTGAGTGAGTGTTGGGTCGCCCTCACGCTCAATGTAAGCACGAGCCTCGGTAAGAACATTATTAAGAGCCGTACGGGCCTCTTCGGGATACTGACCAGGAACTGTTCCTGCAATAGTGGTGGTCAATAGTTGTTCTGCAGCCTCTACCTCAGCCTTCAGCACTGTGCAGTCACCAGTAGCATAGGGGTTGATGTAGACAAGCCCCGATTTCTTCGCATCCTCTTCAGTCAGGGCTTCTTCATCGGTCCTGTGAGTTACGGCGGTAAGATTTAGAATCTGAGTACCGGCACTGGAGTTACGATTTGTGGTATAGCAGTCCACTTCAAAGAATAGGCGGTCGCCTTCCTTTAAATAAGCATATAAGGCCGTTTTAACGGGCTTTTTACCACCTTCGCCATCATTAGCCACAGAGCCATACTGGGCAGAAAGCACTGCATCCTCAGTTTTTGCTACTTCTGCATCACCGTAGATATGGAACCAACGCACGTATAGGGGATTCTCAAGTTTAGGATTAGGATTGGGTCGATAGAGCGTGAGATCCAAGCGATGAACGCCTTCCTCTATTGCAGTAAACATGATGCCAGGAGCACGGTTGGTGAGGGGGTGAAGTTCACCTCCATCGGTGATGTAGAACCATTCGTTACTACCCTTGTACCATGCCACTTTACCAGACGTATTGCTTGTGTCGTGGTTTTCCAGTTTCTCGAATGTACCTGTTCCGGTAACACGACCATAGAAACCCCAAGGAGCATCATCGTTTGCATCCATAGCCTCTGAGTTATTGGTCACCACATATTTACCTTCCTCGTCGGTTTCATATGAGAACAGACGGAAATTACCTTCAGCAGACAAATCAAACAGAATCACCGATTCCGCCAGCTTCTGCCAAGCCTCTTCGAGTTGTTCAAGATATTGGTCGCCATTGGTACTGTTGATAGTACCGTTGTCGAGCCAACCATAGTATTGTGACAAAAGATTTGAGAACTCCGTCCAATCCTTTACAGGAGCATTACCAGGAGCCGTACCCGGATGGATTTCGCTCTGCATCTTATCGAAATATTCGTTCAGTTTGTCCATAATCACGCCTATGACACCCTTATCGTAGGGGTCAGCATAATTCTCTTCGGCAGAGGCGGTAGCTTCGTCAACAGACACAACCTCCAGTTCACGATAGAACGAACGGGGATAGTAGTCGCGCGGCCAGTTCGAGGGTGTGAGCCCTGCGTAGCTTACCTCCATAGCCACCTTGTCGCCAGCCTTGGCGTGGAAGGCAAAGCTGAACTCGCTGGCCTCCTGTGCCGTGTAACGCTGTTCGCCACCGTCGGCCAATCGGAAATCAGTGACACCATCTATGTATTCACCACCCTCACCGAATGGGAAGGTGAAACCGAGATTAACGGTAGGTGCCACTTGATTACTTCCTGCAGGACGGAAACGCGGAACCACCTCTATAGCCTTCAGGTTGGCACCATCCTGACGGATTACACTACCAACAACACGATAGTAACCATCGTCAGGAGCCGTGAACGTCACAGTTGCTGTGTATGACTGGTTTCCGCACAGCTCAAAAGCATTGTCCAATTGAGGCAAGCGGCTCACGTACACAAACTTATTATTAGCATCCGTGCGCGTGGGATTTGTCCATTCTGTGTCGTACCAAGCTTTGCGAATGTCTTCAGAAGCAGGCCAGGTGAATTCACCACTTATCTCCACATCTTCGAGATTATTAAGGAGACTAACACCACCAACACGTTCCGGTTGATAGAGGTCCACATAGTTTACTGTGCTTTTCTCGTCAAATGTTGTAAACTTGCTATATTCACCTGTTGAGCAAGCAAACTTTTCGAACGACCATACCGACGTACCGCCCTGGGCAAATTCATCATCGGTCATTTCCACCAAGTTCCAAGTTTGGGCCGATGTCGACAGCACTGCCATCAAGCCAACCACAATTGTGTAGAGTTTTTTCATCTGTGATACATTTTTATGTTAATTACTATTTACTACAATACTCTGACATTATACATATAATACGTATCCGTCCATCATTTTGCGCATTCCATATACACTTTTCTGCATTTTTTGCTTTTACTACTCAAGTTCGAATACGACAATAGATGTAATCCAATGCCCATGAAGGAATCTGTGGCGAATGGAACTTGTGAAAGAAAGAGGCGTTGTCATCGCGACTACGCCTCTCACACTAATAACTAACTAACCTTTAACTAACATTACTCTTCGAAATCGTCGGCATTGTTGCCCCAGATGTCCCAGGCATTGTCCTCGCGAGCGAGACCATACTCGCTGCCACTAAGACCTTCGTCATATACCTTACTACCAGTAGGACTAGCAGCAATGATGCTGTGCGACATGGTTTTTACAATCACCGTTGTGGGCTGTATATATGTTTTTTTCATTTCCTTGTCCTCCTTATTCCTTATTTAATAACAATCTTTTTACCATTCACAATATACAGACCCTTTGTGGGCTTCACCACGCGGCGACCACTCAGGTCGAATACGGCATTGTTCTTTTTCTCATTCTCTGTGTTTTTCATGGTCTCGCTGATGCCCGTTTCGCTGCCATCGTAGTCGACAGTCAGGGCCTTGACTCCTGTACCTTCTGCCGTCAGGTAGGCGCGATAGGCAGCCACCTTGTTGGTCAAACCGTCAACCTGATAGAAGCCAATGGGGTTCTCTGCATTTGCCCAAAGAATATATGAACTTTCTGGAACCGTGGTTTCTGTGTAAACACCAGTCAGGGCACCTATAGTTACAGGGTCAGAACCTGTAGCTACTGCTCCTTCGGTGGCCGTAGTCTTAAAAGTATATACACCTTCAGAAGCATTGATTAATACTGGCGTATTAGCGGGAAGAGTTGTAGTTACAGGAGTGGCTGTTACAGTTTCACCACCATTATAATTAAGCGTATATGCTTCTACTCCATCAGGTATAGTTGACTCAAAAGGCAAAACTAAAGTAGCAGCCTCATAAGTGCTTACATTGAGAGGATACGTCTGTGTTATATACAAATCAGTCCAATTGTTTTTGTTAATATCTAACGACATACAATTACCATTAGCCAGTTGGAACGCATCCTTGTAGGTACCTGATATTCTCATTATCACATTTGTTCCTATATTTGAGCTACCATCCCACAGAATTTGAATAGGCTCATCATATGTAAATGATTCTCTATCAGCCTCTGTCATTCTCATGCGACCTTTAGCATAAATATGTGGGGTTGAGCAATCGCTGTCGAAATTCAATGATTTGTCAAGGAAAAGTCTGTCGTTAGCTTCGGTGTAAATAATCGCCTTTGGAGTAAAATCTTCCTTACCTGAGATTGTTGAAATCTTACAGTTTTTAAAGGCCACGTTTCTCAGCGTACCTGTTGCACCAGACTTGTAATAAACGGCTTTGCCTATTTTATTTGAAGCTTCACCACTGAATTCTATATTGTCGAACACCACATTCGTCAGATTCATGGTACCCGCTTCTGCAGCACAAACATTATTCAGAATGACACGAGAAGAACCTGTGCTTTGGAATGTGATGGTGTGACTATCACTACCAATATTCAGCGTTGTCCCACTTTGGTTACCCAGCACCCACATTTTTTCACGTACGAGACTTGGTGCAGTAATAGTTACATCATTTTGAGGAATGATATTCAGAGTAATGCCTCTTGCAGCTGTGGCAGCACGATCAGTCACCGTACAGTCATCATATAAATAGATATCGGAACTAGTGCTTGCGGCAGCGATAGCTTCATTTAGGGTATTATAATTCGTTCCAGTGGTAGCATTATATACTGCATACGTCACAGTGATATACGGACGATTACCACCATTCTCCTCGTTCTGGGTATAAAACTTACCATTACCTTTTGCACCAGTTTTTGTCGTCAGTAGTAGATTCAGAGTCAAAGTATTATCTGTGATATAAGAAGCGTAAGTTGACTTGATGACATCAATATCACCTAAGCTGACTGTGGCGCTGCTCACATTATCAACGATGGGTTCATTGGTATATTCTGCACCTGGATATACACCTAAAACAGTTTTTACATTATCTACGTATGTTGCATCATAGGCATTTGAAGTAGGATAATCGTATGGGAAATACCAAATAGCACCATTTGAATTGCTAACTTTTTTCTGTGTAATTGTAATGTTTGTGACCTTATCAATATTGGGTATAACAAACTGTTCTAATACCCAAATAGTTGCGGCCTGGGTGTTGACCTCTACCTGAGTAAGCGAAGCACCATCCTTTTTTGTAATTGGGCTTCCCCAATCACCACCAGTCCATGCCGTAGGCGTTGTTGCTGAGTTTGTGCGGAAATTGTTCATCTTTGAAGGATAGATGACCTTACCCCACGCGGAACTTGCTCCCCCCACAATCATCAGGGCGAGCACCATTGTTTTTAGTAATTTTTGTTTCATTGTTATATAAATTAGTTTATTAGTTTGTTAATCCAATTCTTAATTCTTAATTAATTCAGAATCCTACGGCACGGCGAACGGCCTCGCGCACTTGCTGACGAGTGCGATAGATACGCGACTCGACGGCACGTTTCGACAAACCGCAATCAAGCACGATTTCGTCGGCAGTCTTTCCTTCGAAACGAACCATTTGATAGACCTTAGCATCCTGTTTCGACATACGGCTGACAACACTCATCTCCACCTGAAGGATGTCGTTGACCTCAGCATCGCTATTGGTACATGTCTGTTCTATGCGCCAATAACAATCGTTCTGTACCTTGTGTACGAAGGCCAGATGTCGCAGATAGTCGGTACGATTCTGGTAAGCAATTTGCACAGCCAGTCCCTTGAGCTGGTCCTCGAGGATGATGTCCAGACCAAGTATCTTCATGAACACATCCTGCACCAAATCTTCACATATATCTTCAGGTATGCACACCTGACGGAAGATGGCGTAAATCTCACGGTTCACCTTTTGATAAATCCTACCGATAATCTGTCGGTTCGATTCCTCATGGGTTGTAACGATTGTTTCCATAATACGGTTTTTAAGGTTTTCTGTGGCAAAATTCCAAAAAACGCCGCACGCTGCCAAATAATTCCGTACATCATGCGTACAAATTGTTTAGCAAATAGTCCAAATGATTCATCGGACTGACAATCAGTATGTTACATATCAGTCCAACTAATTTAGTAATACTAAAGAATAGGTATTTTGCTCTTTACCGCGCCTTTACACCGTGTTTTTTAAGGTATTCGGAAGGTGTTATTCCCTCCACTTTCCGGAAGGTAGAAAAGAAGTTCGATTTCTTGAAACCGCACTGTTCGGAAAGGGCTATAATGGTGTAGCGACGATACTCACCAAGGTCGATAAGACGCTTAAACTCATCGAGCCGATATCTGTTAATGAAATCGTAATAATTCTCGTTGAGGTACAGATTGAAAACCTGGCTAAGCTTGGGTGCGGAGAGGTGAAGCACATCTGCCAAATCCTTCATCTTCAAGTCGGCATTGACATACACTTTCTCCCGTTCGATGTATTCTTTCATGCGGGAAACTATGTCGGCACATTCTTCCTCATCGAGTTTTACTTTTTGGTATTTAGGTGAAATATCCTCCATTTCATCGATTAAAGCCTGTTCCGTAAGTTGGTGTTCCGAGATTACCAAGCGGGTATATTTCCTATAGCGCCACCATAGCCACGAGGCAACAATAGCAGCTATCAGAAGAATCAACTCTAAGAGTGCCCATAACGACGGATTTACTCTTAGTTGATAGGTTGTTTCTGTGCCCACAGCCCCCATCAGTCGGACTGTCAGCACATGAGTCCCCAACATCAGGTGACGAACATCGATGGGGACGCCATTGTCTATCTGCTGCCATTCGCCACCATCCACCCGGTACTCATACAAACGTCCGCGCTGGGAGGCATAGTCCAATAATATGGGTTCTGCCTGAAATGGCTGTGAAACGAAGTTCCAACTGAGATTGGCAATACGTTGCTCTGTCAGGATGCTCATCTCGCGCGGCGACAACAGGTCGCTGCCCTTGCGCACAGGATATAGCACCACCTTGTACTGCTGGCTGGTAAGCCACTTCTGAAAATCCTTCTGCATCGCTGTGAAAAGCCCGTCCGTTGTTGCTACCCACATCCGCTGGTCGGCATCGAGTTTGATGTCGCTAATCTGAGCACCAAGAACCCCCTCGCCAACTCCTATCTGTATCAGTCCGCTGCCATCGTTATTGATGCGCAACAAACCACGTTCAGAAGCCAATAGCAGATGGCCCTTGCCGTCATCAACCATACTACGGCTCCATTTGTCGGACAGCATCACGGGCAGCTTTATTTCGCCAAAGTCACTCATGCCGTTGCGAGTATAGAACAATTGCGGTCCGTTGCGCATATATATCGTACCGTCGGCACCCAGACAGCCACGCATATTGGGTTCCTCGTTCCAGAAGCCCTCAGGATACTTTGCCGGCACCACATCGTGGCTGACCGCACTGTAAAGCGACACGCCCCTGGCACCTGCAAGCCAAGCATTCCCGTCGCGGTCGAAGGTTATATCAATGATGAGGCCACCGACAATGTGGGAATTTTGCTCTGAAAAACGACGCGCCTCCCATCCGTCACTATTATCTCCTGATTTTTTGCTTATTATGAAAAGTCCTTCGGAACAGCCCACCCACAGACAGCTATCGGGGCCTACCGTCATATCGCCCACCGATCGTTTCTCCAAGAGCGAACTGAAAGGCTGATGGCTCAGCGTCTGCCTGTCGGCATCCAGCACACGCACACCACCGTCATACATACCTATATAATATTGTCCCTGCCACCATACGATATTGTTCACGATGTGCCCCCCCAGTTCCTGCGCTGTGAAGAATCTCCTGATATGCCGTTCTTCATCGACAAACCACATTCCGTCCTGCAAACCCAATACCATTTGATGGCCCCTGATAAAAAAGCTGCGTACACTCATACCAAGAGTTGACATTCCATCTGGTTCAAATACCTTGAACAACTGATTGTTGTGCGGCTTATAGGCCAGTCCGCAACGCACCATTCCGAACCAGTTCACACCATTTGCATCACGATAGAAACTATAGAGAGCATTCGTGGGCAACTGTCCCGAACCCATATTATAGCTTTCTACTACATTTTCAGTCTGAGGGTCAACGAGAAAAGCCCCAGTACCGTCGGTGGCTACGCACACATATCCGTCAGCACTCAGGCTGACCGCCGTCACTTGCTGTCCGATATCCTCCTGATGACGTATCTCTCCAGTCGCAGGCTCATAGACATACAAGCCTCCTCCACGTGTGCCAATGAAAAACTTATCATTGTAAATAGCGAACTGCGAAAGAGGCTGTTTGCCACCCATCGCCTTGATAAGATCGTAGGTCTTGATGCGTCCCGTCTTTAGGTCTATGCAACCTAGGTCGTGACGTCTTAAAAACCATATACGGCCTTTCGCATCCTTCCTGTATTGGCGTACCACATTATCCAGTCCCTGACGGCTGGCTCCAATGTCGCGATGATGCAGTTTACGTCCGTCCCAATACTGCAAGCCTTGCTCACTACCTATATAAACGGTATCTCCAACGGCCATCAGCGAGAATGGGTGTTCCACCTCTGGCAGGATGTGTTCAAAACCGACTGTGGCAAGTTTCAACTTGTATAGTCCCTGTTCGGTAGCAGCATACACCGAAGCGTCGTGCGTTTCACACAGGTCATATATTTCCATCATATGACCTCTGCTGTTCAGAATGCGGTAATTCTGCAAGTTCTTGCCGTCGAAGATGGTAACACCGCTACTGGTTGCAATCCACACAATACCATTGTGGTCGGTCATGATGCTGCGTACTGTCTCGCCAGCCAGTCCGTCGGCTAAAGACAGGTTTACGAAAGTCTCTTCTTCGATAGCAGTAGCCTTCGAAAAGGGCGTTAGCAGGACTATGAAAAGATATAAAAAGTACCACTTCATGTCCGCAAATGTACAAAAAAATATTTAAGGAAGTCTATCTTATCTGTAAAAATATCGTTAAACCAAAATAGCTTCCCATCACGGGAAGCCATTTCGGACCTTAAAAACTAACAAAAACTAAATGATAAAACTAACTTTACTAACTAACCTTCATAATATATACGAACATAGAAGGCTATTTACGCAACAAGCGATTTTTTTTCAAATAAAAAACTAAATATTGTCATAATCATTAAATTATCATTGAATTGAGGCCCCTTTGGCATAGAACTTGTAGTACTTATAAGAAAAGAATAATATGAAATTCAGTACTATTGTTGAACACGACGATTCGGGACTATTGATGGTCCTTGATGCATTGGATGAACTGAGGGAAGACAGGTTCATCGAGGGTATTAGAAGTAAGCAACGCTCACACTATGAAATCATGCAGATGACGGAATACATAAAGGAGCGTCAGCACAGGATAAACATGGAGGCAAATGCCCTGACAAGGTTTTCGGAAAATTTCATTCGTCAGTTTGCCACCGACAACAACAGATGTTTCAACACTGCGGAGAAAATGTTCGGTAAGATTCGCAGCACGATTGCCGGACTGAAGGAGGTGTTCCGACAAATGACACCCACCGACCGCAAACAGTTGCCAATGGGTATGGACAATCCGTCCGTATTCGAAAAATCTCCGTTGGGCAATGACAACTTTACACCTGATTTCTTTGGTCTGGATTCGTTCCCACAGGAAGTACGCGATTTGTACAATGCCATTGAGACTATGTTCGCCTCTTCGTCTTCCATACTGGCACTTTGTCATTTGATGATTGAAGAAGAGGCTAAAACACGCAACGACGTGGTGCTCCTTCGTCAGATATACAGGGACAGTTGCGATGAGCTCCTGGGTGCCGTGAGAGCCGCATCTGTGTTCATATCTCCAGAACATGAAATACCCATAAACGAACTGGAAGAGCGCAGGAAGAAAGTTGGTTCCGACGACGATGAGAAGTTCCTGCGCGAAGGTTATCATAGCGTGAACAAGCAGGTGATGACACAGTATCTGGTTATCAAGACCATCCGCGAGGCTCGCAATAACGGCCTTACCGAGAAGGAGGCTTACTTCTGGCGTGGCAATCGCGAGAAGGCACTGAAGGTAAGGTACGTTGTGGAGCATTTCGACGAGATACCTGAAGTCGAGGGGCAGCAGGGGAGCCTCAACTCCAACACCTTGGTTGAGTTCCTGAAATGGTGCGAAGTTCCTGAAAGTCAGGAAATACAACTATATAAACAATACTTTGTGCCCAATTATATGGCAAAGGGGAAACTCAAGCCGCTAGGTTGGAGCACCCTTAGCGCAAAGCGCAAGGAGTTGAAGGAAACGTTCAGGTTGACTGATAGTGATTTGGCTCAAAGCTTTAGTGAAGTCATATCACCTCTCTTCTCCCCCAAAAATGAAGACCGCACACAAGACGGATTTATAGAGAAAAGTGCGTAAGTGAGGTCCATTTCTCGATAAATCTTTAGAATCAACAAAACTTTTTTTCAGACTTTTGGATGGATTCCATAGGGATTCATCCATTTTTTTGTTCCAAAAGTCATAGTTAATGTTACGGATATAACCGATTTTCGTAACCTTGGCTTATATGTATACCAAATGTCTGCAACGAAGCATTCCGAAGTTGACTTGTTCCGTTCCGATACAGCCCTTACCTCTTTCGTTATTCGTTCTAAATCAACAACTTAGCATTATATATCAAATTCCTAAAACCTTTGGCGGTATCTCAACATTGCCATAACTTTGCATCAGAAATCCAAACGACGAGGGTTGCGCATCCCTCGGGCAGCGGTTTAGCAACTTGTGACGACTGGTAAGCGAACACCGCAACGGAGGTTCTAGAACCTATGACGATAGGTTATTATTATCTCCGGCCATAGGTTAATATTATCTATGACGATAGGTTATTATTACCTATTTGGGAGGGTTCTAAAACTAAGTATTAATAATTAAAAGATGTATTTATTATGATTGATTATTCATTAGGGGCTAGAAGCAGTAACCCCGTCGAAAAAAACAGTGAGAAGAAGGTCTATGCCTACGCACAGGCAAGACAAGTGATTGACATTATGAAGTTGGCCAAGCACATCCAGATGCACGGCTCACCATTCACCCGCGACATCATCGTGGCAGTACTTACAAAGGCTGTCGACTGTGTCCGTGAGGAGCTGCTTGAAGGCAACAAGGTACAACTTGGTGAAATGGGTGCATTCTATTGCACTCTTAGCAGTGAGGGCGTGGATAGCGCAGAAGACTTCAACCCATCGGATCACATAACAAGAGTAAATGTACGTTGGGAACGTGGAGCCGAATTCGATAATCTGAAAAGTGATGCCGAATTTAACTATGTTACCACTCGCGAGCAGCAGGCTAAGGCCAAGAAGGAGGAGAAGGCGGCCATCAATGCCGAGCTTGGTATCACCGAGGGTGGCGACGGCGACGGCGATGGTGATGACCAGACTGAGTGAAAGCCTACCCCCTTCCCCTCCCGAGAGGAGGGGGGACTTTAAACTCCACAACTGACTCTAAACTCTAAACGTTAAACTCTAAACTTTACAAATGTCATGAAACCAGAAGCAAAGAAACAATTGATTAAGTTCTTGTGGAAACTGGCGACCGCCATCATAGCCGCATTCGGCGGCGCAGGAGCAGTGCAGGCCAGCACAGCCTTCGGCCTCCTTTAGAAAATGAAAGAATGAAGGAATGAAAGAATGAAAAAGCTCCCGGCACCAAAGGTGGTGCGGGGAGCTTTGCTTTTGCAATAAAAATTACTTCTTCCAATAGACGACGTAACGACAATGCTGCATATTGTAAAAAGGCTCAAGGGGGAGAGAACCAATTGGCACATCAGGATGTTTGCCGTAGTCGAAGGTGTAGTAATCGTTATACTTCTTGGGGTCGCTAAAAGGGTTATCTACCTTTCCGAGTCGTCCTGCCATCACGATAGGACCACGCAAAAGGGCAACATGAGCGGGATCGTCTTTCGTAGGTTCTTCACGGAGTGTCATCCCAAACTCGACTTCTACATGCTTGGCGTTCTTTACCAATACATAGCCATCTTTGTCCGCTTTTACCTTACGACCGTTAATCTTCATATATGTAGCCCAGTAGGGATAACGAATTTTGAGGGTTAATGGTTCAGGGTTCATGGTTAATGGTTTTACCGTGAGGGTGGTCTTGTTACTTTCTGGGAATGTAGTCTCCTGACGGACAATAGTGCCATCCCAGTTTAATTCGGATGGGATGAAGAGATTGACATAAAGAGGGCCTCTCCCCCCGCCCTCCCCCATAGGGAGGGAGCTTTTGAAATAGATGCTTGACTGGTATTTGGCATGACTCTCAAAGCCACTGCCCACGCAACACCAGAAACTGCTGTCGCGGGTAGAGTAAAGTCGGTATCCACCTGTCATTAAGGGTGTAAAGTAGCATACCATCGAGGTAAGGGTATCCTGCTGCCCCAGGATGTGGTTATAGAGTGCACGCTCGTAGTAGTCGGCTATTTTGCTATCGGGCTGATAGCAGAACAGACGGTCGGCAAGTTTTAGTAGGTTGTAGGTGCAGCAGTTCTCACCATCGTAACCTGTTAGGTGTTTCGATTGCGATTCAGGTTTAAACAGGTGTTCCTTGTCAGAGACCTCACCAGTGACAAAGGCATGGTCGTTGACTAAAGTCCAAAACAGATTCTCCGCAGCATTGCAACTCGTCTTATCCCCAAACAACTCATAGTTCTTGCATTCACCAAGGAGCTTAGGAATAAACGTATTTGCATGATTCGTACCCAAGTCGTTATTGCCGGCCTTCAACGGGTCTATCTTATCATTGTGATAAAAGAAGCGAGCCACCAAAAGATAACGTTCATCCTTGGTGATGGCATAGAGGTTGTACATGGCTTCATTGAAACCACCAAATTCATTACGTATCATCCTTACTCGCGTTTCCTCACTGAGTGGCTTCAGCTTGTTGTACGCCCAATTGCCCATACCTTTGGCAACTTCGAGCGCAGTCTCGTTACCACACATGGTATATTGGTCGAGCAGTCCTTGCAGAATTTTATGGAGTGTATAGAAAGGTGCCCATACCGATTTGCCTTGTATATTACGGTCAATAAGTCCCTCGCCGTATGCCGAGAGATAGCCCGTGCCATACTGACGCTGTACCTCTGCCAGTCCTTGAACGATGGAATCGGCCTTTTCTTTCATCTGCAGATATGCCATTGCAGACAACAAATGGCCCGTCGTATGTCCACGAAGGTCACAGTCCATCGACTCCCAACCAGCCAAGTGTTGCATCGTCATATAGCCCCCTTCCTTCGAAGAGAATACGCCTGCCGTATTGCGGAAAGAATGTAATAGCGAGTTGACGGGTATCGATGCTATCCAAGCCGAGTCGCGTTGCATGTTGCGTTGGAAACGCGATGGCAACAATTTGACATCCTTCAGTGCGAACGGCTGACAGATCGTCTGTGCTATAGACGATGTCAGAAGGAAGAAGGAACAGAGAAGAATGAATGGGCGTTTCATTTCCTTAATGTGGTATTTTGATTTCTATAGGTTTTACAACACGTTTATAGGTTTTGTCACCATCGAGGATGGCAATGAGCCAAGCGGTAAAGGAACGCTTTGGATTGTCCAATCCGCATTCGTAGGGATAAACTTCTAAATTGAGAATTGAAAATTGAGAATTGAAAATTGGCTGGTGCGATGTGGATTTGCGAAGTGGGCCACAGATGACTTCGATGCGGACACCTGTGGGGGCGGTGATGGTCAACGTCTTACCATCTTCGCTCCATTGAGTCTTGATTTCACCTATCTCTCGCGTTTGCTTGCCGCGTGTCTCAGCATAGCGAGCCTCGGTCAACTCTGCCATTTCGCGGTCATAATACCAAAAAGCATCGTGCAAATCGCCTGTATACTGCGCATACGGAGCAGCCTTGGGACGTCTCTCAACGCTGAAGATATCATCCTTAGCTCCATCGCCATCATTAGGTTGGAGGTCAGGATTATAGCGACAGGCTAACCAACCGTCATGTGGATTGACTTTGCGAAGGCTGCCATCAGCTTGTAACCGCTGTTCCATAGTCTTTTTGATAAACAGGGCTATGTACTCTGCTGTTTCAGGCATAATCTCAAAATGCCCACTTCCTGCGTCGGCAAGGAAGGAAATGCAACTATTGGGATACATCATGCGGAAAGCGAGGGCTGGACGTACACGAGCTTCCCACCATTCGTATTCGCCCTCAATCATCAGACCGGGTATGCCGTCGATATTGCGTGTACGCCCCCACTCCACATTGGCTGTTCCATAACCACAAAGATTGGTGCGTGGGGCATCACCATGAAAACTGATGACACAAAGAGTACGCTGATTATTCCACGCAGCAAAGTTCCAGGGAAAAGTTGCTTGGGCAGAATGACCAAAGGGAATCACGGGGCAGCGTTCCAACTCCCGATGTCCACTCTGTCCTGCCAGACCCACCATCATTTCTTCAAAGGTCTGTTGGCAGCCCGTGGAGACATCCCAATTCTGCGAGAACCACGGTGCCACCCACACCAGGGCAATGTTCATTTCCTGCATTCGCTTCTGGAAAGATGGCATTTTATAAAGCATCTCTTCTGTCATGTTCTGCTGGGCAAGCATTACTGCCTTTACGGTCTGACAGCCTTCAGGAATCCACAGAAAGGCTGTCGGGGATTTGCCTGTCTCGGCAGATACATAGCCAGTTAGTGCCACCGAGTGTTGGTATATACCGCTTTTCCCAACGGCTCCAATATTGTCAAGCTGGCATATTAATAATATAAGGAATAAGATGCGTTTCATCCGATTGTTGCTGTTAGGAACGATGCATTACCAAATATATAAAGTACATTCTCACTGGCAGGTACAAGAATGGTCTCACCCTGACGAATGCTGATGCCATTGATGTTGGCCTCACCCCAAAGACACATTACCACTACGAACGAGTCGCAATGGAAATCGACCTGTGAAGCCACCTGCACCACTACGCGATGAACCACGAAGTGAGGACAGTTCACCAACTGGGAAATGGGTTTCGTAGAGTCGTAGCTGCTACGGTATTCAGGCCATACACGGTAGTCAATGGCATCGCGAGCCTGCTCAATATGCAGTTCACGCGGCTGACCATTTGCATCCTTGCGACCGAAGTCATAAACGCGGTAGGTGATGTCACTCGTTTCCTGAATCTCTGCCAAGAAATTGCCTGCGCCAATGGCGTGCAGACGTCCTGCAGGCAGAAAATAGAGGTCGCCGTCGTGGGACTCATGTGTTGCAATTACGTCTTGCATCGGCGAATGTCCGTTCTCAGGTTCTGCTGTAGCCAGACGTTCATAGTCATCAGGAGTGATGCTTTTCTTCAAACCAGCATAAATTTTGCTGCCCACATCACTCTTAATAACATACCACATTTCGGTCTTTCCTTGACACCCATGGCGTTCCATTGCCAGTTTATCATCGGGGTGTACCTGTACGCTGAGGTCCTGACGCGAGTCGATGAACTTCACCAACAATGGGAACTTGTTGCCGTATTTCTTATACACTTTCTGACCCACAAGCAGACCTTTGTACTTATCTATGAGCTGAGTAAGAGTCAAACCCACATCAACATCATCGATAATGCCGCGATCTATTGCCACACTCTCATGACCTGATACACCACTGATTTCCCAACTCTCACCAATGTTAGGCTGTGCTGTAAAGATACCCTTGAAGGGTGCAATCTGATAACCTCCCCACAGAGTGGTTTTCAGATACGGTTCAAATTTATAAGGTTTCATTTTATTCTTTCTCCGCTTCGCTATGAAAGCGCTTCGCGATTACTTAATTCTTAATTTTTTTAAAGTGTAACGCTACACCACCCGAAGGCTGCAGTTGTAATACTATTGGCTTGCCACCACTTTTTATTTTTATCGTTTCGCTTTTCACTTTCGTCTTTGTAGCCATTGTCGAGTCATCATTATAGATAGTGACCTCCCATTTCTCACCTTTTACTATTAAGAAGTCTGTAGGAATGGAAATAGTGCGGGCTTCGGTATTTGTCATAGCACCTACGAACCATTCATCACCACTGCGACGGGCAATTACTACGTGGGAACTAGGCTGACCTTCTATTACTCGGCTCTCATCCCACGTTGTTTTCAGGTTGTCAAACCATTTCAGTTCTGGCTCATCATTGGAGAACTCGGGCTTGTCGTACCAAAAGAGTGCTATAAATGGCGAATAGTATATGAGTGAAGCTGCAAGTTGATGTGCGTGTGTCGTTTTCAGACGTTTATCGTAATAACAGATTGTGTAATCTGCAGGTCCGTTAATCATGCGAGTGAACGGCAGCACGGTGTTGTGAGTGGCATCGGGAAACTCTTCGTTGCCGCGAATACCCTCCTGTGTCAGCAGATTCGGATAGGTTCGCGAGAACCCTGTAGGACGGTACTCATCGTGAATGTCAACCATTAGGTGGTTTTCGGCAGCATAGCGTACGAGGTCATGTATCCACACCGCCCAACGATGGGATGCGTATTCCACAAAACCACTCTTTACGCCAACGATTCCCCATTCACGAAGAAGCGGGAACAACTCGCGCATCTGTTTCTGAAGAGCATGTTGGTTGACATATAGCCATATGCCCACACCATGTTCTTTTCCGTATTCCACTACCCGCTTCATATCTATCTGCGGTATCACCTTTGTGGCATCTCCGTCGTGACTGGTACAAGGTTCGTACCATTTCCAGTCAAACATCATATAGCGCATATTATGTTTAGCACAAAAATCGATGTTGCGAAGCGCAGCCTCCGTGGTAAGGGTCGTGCAACGCATCATAGTTCCTGGCTTCACCCACTCTGCTGCATCGGCAATCTGGCACGGTGGATTGAGGTTATCGATGATGTAGCGATGGTTCAACAGTTCGCCATAGCTGTCTCCGGTGAGAATAACCTTCCATGGTGTGGCATAATAGGTAACGATGTCAACGGGCGAATACATTGTAGTGGCGAGTGTGTTGGGCTTCGTTGTTGAAGCGATGTTTTTCTCTAAGCACCAATCATCCACATCTGCATCGGCCAAAGCACAATATAGTCCGTTAGGAAGCTCAACAGTTACAACACGCTCAATAGGATTTTTCACATCGTTGACATCCTTCAGTTCGTATGGAGCTTGTGCCCATTCTGCTGCCCAAACCTTCGTACCAGCAGCAAAAGTATATTCTGTGAGGTCGGCAGTAACCTTGTGGAATACAGCCATCGGATGTTCTGGGAAGAAATACCGGAAGGCAACGCCTTCATCGTAGGCGCGCACTTCGATATTCATGCGATAATCGCTGCCATCGTGCTTTGACAGATATATAGTGCCTGCATTGTAATTGTCGGGTACCTCAGCCTGTTCACCCCAGAGGTTCTGAACGATGTCTTGATGCGCAGACTGACTGACAGAATCCACCGTAAAGCCATTCATCCAGCAGTCATATTGCCGATACTTGCGAGCAAGAGCCCTTTCCCATGTATGGTTGTCGAGGTCCAGTCCCAAGCGAGAATCTATCACTATCTGCTTATCATTACGAGTAACAGAATAGACGAATTCATCGGACTGTTGATTGATGGTAATCTTATTCGTTCCCTTTGGTGATGAGACCACCAACGAGGAAGCTAATAGAACAATGCCAGTTGTGATATTCATTATAATAAGGATTATTTTTTGAACTTCAGATTTTCAACATGCGAGCCTACGAACATGGGAACATAGTCGCTCGTTGCATGCCATTGGGGTTTACCAGGCATGTCGTCATAGACAGGACGACCATTGATTTTCAGTCCTTCGAAGGTGATATTCTTAACTTTATGTTGCTCGTCGTAGCCCGTGATGACCGACAACTGGGGCTGGTTACCATACAAACGGACATTGCGGAACATGACATTCTCTACACCGCCTCCGGCTGCTGTGCAGTATTTCTGGTTCCATCCCACCTTTACCTGTGTGATGCAGCCCTGGCGAATGCCTTCGATACGAATATTGTCGAAAATGATATCCTTGACATAGTTGCCATCGCCGCAGTTGATTGCCAAACAGCCCTGATAGTCGATTTGCTTTTCTGCCTGACAGATGATGTCAAGGTTATCGTATCGCAGACCTACTATGCTATCACCCACTTCGGGATTGCCGTGCAAACCAATCATGATGGGGTGTGCCACATCGGCCCATAGAGTGGAATTTGTCATATGAACATTACGAACAGAGCCGTTGAAGCCTTTTCGAGTGGCGTACGCTGTGGTGCAATCGTCGCTGTTACGGCAGAATACACGGTTGTATAGGATATCAGAGCAACCGCCGAAGATATTCAGTCCATCGCCCCATTGCGGATGCGATAGAGAACGTACATCGTGAAGTGTAACATTCTGCGACTCACCGATAGGACAAGTGTTGAGTATCAGTCCGTCGATAAGCACATTCTTCGAGCGATACACGTGAGCACCTTCGTAACCACGTTCCGGACGTGCAATGCCTCTGCCCTGGATGCTTACGTTCTCTGCATCCTCTATAGCAAAAGTACTGGTCAGATAGGCACCGCCAGCCAAATATACAGTAGTATTTGAGGCTATATGAATGGTGTCCTGCTTGTAGAATCCAGGAGCATAATACTTGAACTCACGCCCTTGTGCTTTGGCCTCCGCTTCAGCCTCTTCTTTGCTCACGGTCGGTTTCGAAGTAAAAACCAGCAAATTATTAGCGATGTCACCATCTAACTCTACACTGACATTTTCTGGTTGAAAAAGCAGGAACTGAACAGTAGAATCGTTCTGCACGTTGGCAATGGTACCGCGATAATCTGGCCTTATTCTCGCTGTCTTGAACTTCTTGTTCTTGCTTATAACCTTTACGAACACATCGCCCGTGAAGTCGAACATACAGTAGGAATATTCCGTCACCTTATGACCTCCGTCGTCAGTGGGACTATTGGCCTTTGCCATGTAGGTGTCTATCTTTGTCCACTCCTTTCTGCCGCGTGGCTGTATGAAAACATCGTAGTCATGCTTCAGCGGAGCGCCTTCTGGAGCTGCGTAAGTTGTTATGCTGTGCAGTTTCTGCCCCTCTGCCACCCCTTTCACGCTGAATTGGTCGGCCTCGGGGTTATGTTTGATTTCGCCTCGTTTCTCTGCTTTCTTCTGCAGGTCGAGCAGTTTCTTTGTATAGGGCATCTTCAAGCCTTTGCGTCCAACATAATGCTGATAAGGCATATCATAGATGCAGCGTATGCGTCCGCGTCCCATCGAGCCAGGTTCCGTCCAATCGTTATAGAGTCCTGTGCAGTCCTTCCATGTCTCAAAAGGAACATCATATCCCAGATTATACTTTGCGGTATATTCCATACCTTTCAACAGACGGTTGTCCAAGGCTCCCCACAGGTCATCGCCTTGTTCCCATGCCATCTCGCATATCTCACACATGGCGCCAAGACCAAGCTGAGCATGTCCTTGGTCGCGACCAGTTTCCTGACACTGTCCAGTCTTACCAACATAATTAGGTAAAGAACCATTATCGTTGGCATATAGATAAACATCTATGGCATGCTGGTATAGTTCTTTATCGCTGAGGAATATTGCTGCAGCCATGCGACAACGGTTGACGATGTGTCCCCAGTTGCCGTTGGCATACGGACTGTCGGCCTCAAACTTATCCAATACTGGCAGTATCGCTCTCCTTACCATCACCTTCCACGATTCTAATTGTGAATTCTTCAAAATATCCATTGCCCTAAGCAGCCAATAAGCCTGTATCGTGCATAGCGGAGCATCGTGACCATCGAAGCGTTGCAACGTAGTGGCGTAGGCATTGATGATTTCAAGCGCCGTCTCTGTGTCACCAGTCTTGGCACTCTGCCAAGCCTGCCACATATCGCGTTCGCTACCTCCCTTCGTACGGGCATATTGTCCATCGCGGGCAACCACCTCGTAAGGACCTGCCATCTTATAGGTACTTTGCTGGGCAAAGCCAAATTGGAAATAACAAATAATAATAGATAACGTCAATAAAAAGCGTCCCATTGTTTTGAATATTTTCCTTATCATACGATTCTTATGGCAAAATTACGCATTTCGTCTTATCTTACACAAATTCTAAGTATTTTTTCGTTTTGATTCGTATTAGATAAAAAATTATATTGATGAAAAAGTTTCTTTGGAGCATTATGCTCTGCTTTTTAATGAGTTGCCAACAGCAACAAAGCTCCGATTTCTGCGTTGATGAAGCACTCGACTATTGTTCAGATCAGGTGAATCGTGCATTAACGTCACTACGCGACAGTACTGATGCCTACGACTTCACCATGATGCCACGCAATATTCTTGAGCAAGATTCAGTATGGAACTGTAGAAAGGCTTGTTCCGAAGAATGGTGTTCTGGGTTTTGGCCAGGTATTCTATGGATGACTTTTTCCCACAACCATAACGAGGATGTTTGGGAAGCAGCAGAAGGATATACGGAGGCACTGATACCAGTTGTGGAAGCTCCAGTGTATGACCACGATCTCGGCTTCATAACCATAAACTCATTTATGAAAGGATATGAAGTAACGCATAAAGAGCATTATCGCGAGATTGCTCTAAGAGCAGCCGAGTCGCTGGCCACACTCTTCAATCCCACAGTTGGTACAATACTCTCTTGGCCGCGCCACGTAAAAGACTTTGGCGGTCACAATACAATCATGGACAACATGATGAATCTGGAACTCCTGTTTTGGGCAGCAAGGGAAATGAAAAGTGAAAAGTTATATCATATAGCTATATCGCATGCAGAGACCACTATGAACAACCAGTTCCGCGAGGATGGTTCGTGCTACCACGTGGCACTCTACGACACTCTGGACGGACACTTTATCAAAGGATTTACGCATCAGGGTTACGCCGACTCCTCTATGTGGAGCCGTGGACAGTCGTGGGCAATATATGGCTACACGATGGTGTATCGTTACTCTAAGGACGCACGCTTCCTTGAGTTTGCACAAAAGGTGACGGACATCTATCTGCAACGCCTCCACGAGACAAGCGACGATATGGTTCCTCTTTGGGACATGGATGACCCACGCGGACTTGAGGCCCCCAAAGATGCTTCGGCTGCTTGTGTAGTGGCTTCTGCCTTGTTAGAACTCCGTAAGTACGTTGACGGCGAGAAGAGTAAGGAATATCGTTCTAAAGCAGAACAAATGCTGTGCGACCTAAGCAGTGACCGCTATCAGAGCCGTGAAAAGAATGTTGCGTTCCTCATGCACTCCACAGGTCACCACCCTGCTGGTTCTGAGATAGATGCGAGCATCATATATGCAGATTACTACTATTTAGAAGCTTTATTACGATTAAAGGAATGAGGAAGATATTATCACTAATCTCTTTTTTCATATCCACATTATCATGGGGACAATCTTCGCAAGTATGGTGTCCAGATAATGGTGACGGCATCTACACGAACCCTGTGCTCTACGCCGACTATAGCGACCCTGATGTGTGTGCCGTTGGTGAGGACTATTATCTGACAGCCTCATCATTTAACTGTATCCCAGGCTTACCCATTCTGCATTCGCGCGACCTCGTAAATTGGGAAATAATCGGACACGCGCTACAAGAACAGGAACCAAAGGACATATTTGACAAGCCTCAGCACGGAAAGGGTGTTTGGGCTCCGTCAATCCGACATCACAATGATTCCTTATATATATACTGGGGCGACCCTGATTTGGGAATATTCATGGTGAAAGCCTCTCTCCCCGCTCCCCCTATTGGAGGGAGAGCCGAGAAACTTACTGGTGAGTGGTCAAAGCCTATATGTGTTATTGAAGGGAAGGGCATGATTGACCCGTGTCCACTATGGGATGACGACGGACACTGCTATCTGGTAAACGGTTGGGCCAACTCACGGGCGGGCTTTAATTCCGTACTCTCTGTGCGAGAACTGAGTTCCGATGGTAGTCGTGTCATCTCACAGCCTCGTATAGTATTCGATGGAGGACAAGAGAACCATACTACTGAAGGACCGAAATTCTACAAACGCGATGGATGGTACTGGATAATGTGTCCTGCCGGGGGAGTCGCTATGGGCTGGCAACTAGCAATGCGCTCCCGTTCACCATACGGTCCATACGAATGGAAACGGGTTATGTGGCAGGGAAAGACAGACATCAACGGACCTCATCAAGGAGCATGGATTCATACGGCCTTCAATGAGGACTGGTTCCTACATTTCAACGACAAAGGAACCTATGGTCGCGTGGTCTATCTGCAACCTATAGATTGGTCAACTGGTTGGCCAATGATGGGGAACGACGGCGAGCCTTATACAAAATATCGCAAGCCCAAGTCTTCCAACAAAAGTATTGTAAATCCGCAGGAAAGTGATGAATTCAACGATGGATTGGGTCTGCAATGGCAATGGCACGCCAACTATAACCAATTCTATGGTCAGCCGACCGCTAATGGTTTCTATCGTCTTTATACTATAGACCAGCCAGAGAACTTCCGAAGTCTATGGGATGTTCCTAACCTGCTGCTTCAGAAGCCTACGGCTCCGTGTTTCACAGTTACAGCCAAGGTTCGCTTTGCAGCGAAAGAGGATGAACAATATGGTGGATTGATAATGATGGGATGTGATTATTCGGCTCTTGTCATTTGTAGTCAAGGCGACAAATTCTTATTGCAGCGTCACACATGCATGGGAGCTGACGAGGGTCAGCCCGAAATACAGCAAACATTGGAGAAACTTCAACCTACTGACCATGATACGATTCCCTATGCTCCTGCCATCTATCTCGACCTTTATCTGCGTATGACAGTAAAAAAAGGCATCTGTTCCTTCAGCTATAGTCTCGACGGCAAGCGGTTCAAGCCAGCAGGTGAATCGTTTACGATGCGCGAAGGGAAATGGATTGGTGCCAAATTCGGTTTTGTTAGCGAATGCCACAACAGAAAATCCAGCCGAGGATGGTTGGACCTCGACTGGATTCATATCACTCGATAAAATCGATTACTTAATCACAACCGCCTTGCCATTGCGGATGTAAACTCCCTTATTCAATTTGACAATTTGACCATTTACAATCTTACGACCTGACAAGTCGTACACCTCATTCTCTGAATTTCTCATTTTCTCATTTTCAATTTCTCCGATTCCATCGGTATAACCGGAGAAACCGAGAACAATTTTCTCAGGCGCGATATTCTCAGCAAGCTTGAAATATGCACGGCAGGAAGTGAGGGAGGTCCGCTTGGTGGGCTGAACAGGATTGCCTTTGGTATCGAGATAGATAATGCTGGCGTCGTTGGCATCGAACGATACGGGCGAGAAACTGCCAATCATGGAAACGCTACCGTCTGTTGCATCAATCTTACTAGTCTCGATGACGGGATATACATTCTTAAATACAGGACCAATAGTATTATCACCGCTCTCCCACTTTATGAGATAGGGACGACCGGCAACAATCTTCGTGGCATCCTTAAAGAAGAGGTAGAGGGTATTGCCCTCGATACCAGTGTAATGAGTATCGTACTCGCCCAATACATCCAGTTCCTTCAGTATTGCCCCCTCGAACGGAGTGCCAGTAAGGTCGTCGACATTGAAGGGCAGGCACAGAGGACGCCATACATCGTTGTGGAGAAAAGCAAAGGAACGAAGTGTGATATCAGATATTGCTCCAAGAGCATTTGTAAGAGTCTTTTCGTTGCTGTCGTACTCGGAAAGCGATACTGCCAAAGGAGCAATTCCTGACGAGTATGAGCAACGAATCTTGGAAACCGTAGGCTTGTGGTCGCCCAGAGGAGTCTCGTTGTCCGTTCCCTCCATATTGCCATAGGTGTAGTCCTGCTCGATGAGGAACGACATAGGCTGGAGTTGTACTGAGTACGCGGTAGAGGGGTTGATGTATATGATTTTATCCACAATCTCATAGCGCGAATAGTCGGTTGGGTCTGAACCATCAGTCATGTTTTCCATATCCGTAGTTGGATATACTCCGTTGCGACCGAACTCTACCCATGCATCGCCCATAGAGAAATCGGACGACAGGCGATTCATGAAGTTGGAGATAATGTCCTCGCGAGTCCAACGGCTGTTGGTGTCACCAATGACGAGCTTGGGTTTGCTGTGGTCAGAATTGTTGATAGCATCGCAAAGCTGACGCCACTGTGCCTCGCGCGACCAAGTAGCATTAGTGTCGCCAGCATCCATGTGGAGGATATAGGCATCGATATCTACAGCATCGTCAACCCTGAGATCGTAGTGGCGGAATCCTTTTTTGACATACTGGTTACCATCCGTATCCTCAGTGGTGTCCCACTTTGTCCAGCTCTCGTTGGTGGCTGCAATCTTGCCATTCTTCCAAATGAGATTCAAACCATCGGTGTCAACACGAATCTTTCCCTGTATCAACTTCCAATAATCAAGATCTTGGGCAATTAACCTAGCACGGATGCTTCCGCTACTATAGTTGTCCCAGAGCGATGACATCAGGGCGTTGTTGTAGTTGAAGTCCTCGGAGCAGCCAATGATGTCGTAGTTCTTTCCGGCAAGATACTGACTGATTTTCAGCGTCCCATCCTGACCAGGACCGTCTTCGTTTAGGTTTATAGAACCAAATATTCCAAAATCTAATTTATTGGGCAGTCCGTCAACATTCAGGGCACAAGCCGTGAAGGTGTTGGTTGCCATTGTGTTAGCCGACGCGAGACGTACTGTAGTATTCTTGCTTGATGTGCGCAGATAAACATTATGTCCTGCCAGCTTAATCTGTCTTTCCGCATCCAATATATTCGCTTCGCTATCCAACAAATCAGCATCAAACGTGTATTGCAGTCCCGTCAGATTACCTACAACCCAGTAGTCGCCAGGATAGGGCAAAGTGTACTTATACCACTTTTCTGTCGAGAGTATTGTCTTGTCGTCGTTGGGCAGTTTCACTGCCTGTTCGCCAATCGTCTGCTCGCGGCTTAACTTCACATTATCGAGCTTGAAGAAAGTCTGTGTCTCGCCCTCACGGCCTGCCTCCCACCAACGGCCAGTACTGCCACAGCGGATTGTAAGCTGACGTTCGCTGCCGATACGTACCACCAACGATACGGGTATGCCCACTTGATCGCCCTGACCATCAACGTTGACCGCAACATCATTACCAGAGAAAGTAACAACACGTCCCTCCCATGTAGCAACAACTGCCGACAGCACATATATGCCACTTGGCAGGTTGGTAATGGTCTGGCTGACAGCCAGTTCCTCTGCCCACCACTGATAGGCATTCATGAGATAGCCGCCATCCTTGTTCGACATATCATAATCGCCACGCGTACGGAACTCGTCGTTGCCATTCTGGTCTTTGCCGATAAGTTCCCATCCTGTTTCATCACCCGTTTCGAACGAGGGATTAGTAATGTAATACGTCATATCGGTGCTCTTTGCCTTCTTGGGAGCATCGTAACCGGCAGCAAAGAGGTTCGTGACTGATACTAACATCAAAAACAATGAAAGAAAGTGGCGAAAAGTCTTCATGTGCGATACATTAATTATATTATTTGCGGCAAAAATACTCAAAAATATTTATATATTTGGCACTTCACTCGTTTTTTTGTAAGTTTGCACGCAATAATAGCCGAATGATATGAAAAAGCTGGTTGTACTGACAGGTGCTGGCATGAGTGCCGAAAGCGGCATCAGCACTTTCCGCGACAGCGGAGGCTTGTGGGACACCTACAACGTTGAAGACGTGGCAACACCAGAGGGTTGGGCACGCAATCCACAACTCGTGACAGAGTTCTACAACACCAGACGACGCGAGTTGCAGAACGTGGAACCCTGCAAGGGACACAAACTGTTGGCAGAACTGGAAAAGGACTTCGACGTGCAGATAATCACCCAAAACGTTGACAACCTGCACGAGCGCGCCGGTTCCACGAAGGTATGCCACTTGCATGGAGAACTGATGAAAGTGTGCAGCAGTTACGACCCCAATAATCCCCGTTTCATCGAAACTCTTTCACCCGAAAACTGCGAGGTGAAGATTGGCGACAGGGCAAAGGACGGCAGTCAGTTGCGCCCATTCATCGTATGGTTTGGCGAAGCGGTGCCCAACATTGAGGCGGCAGCGGAAATGTCATCGAAGGCTGACATCTACCTTATCATTGGCACCAGTCTGAATGTTTACCCTGCCGCAGGACTCATTCACTATGTGCCAGAAGGCTGTCCGATATACCTCATCGACCCCAAACCTGTGCAGTGGAACTCTCTTCTGCCTGTTCACCATATCATGAAGGGTGCAAGCGAGGGAATGGAAGAGTTCATACAGAAAATTAAAAATTAAGAATTAAGAGTTAAGAATTAAGAAAAAAATATCATGAGAAGAATCGCGCTGGCAGCATTTGCCATTTTTTCAATTTTCAATCTTCAATCTTCAATTTGCTTTGCGCAGACCAACGTGACGACGAAGTACATCGAAAACCCCAACTTCGAAGCACGCTTTGCAGGATGGGATAACGCCGGTAGCTTTACGTTCAATACCTCGAAGAACTTTGCCGGACAAGACGGTATGGTATTCATGGAGAAGTGGGTTTCGAAAGGCAACAGTCTTGGCACGAACACTGGCATGAAGCAGACTCTCGTGGGACTGCCAGCAGGAACATACACCCTGACCGTCAACGCCCAGAACATACAGCAATCAAGCGAGGTTGCACAAACGGGAGCCTTCATCTTTGCAGGTGACGAACAGACCGAAGTATCGGCCTACGGACAATACAGCGTTGTATTCACCGTGCTAACTGGTCAGACAGTGATTGGATTTAAGTTGAAGACATGTACTGGAAACTGGGCATGTATCGATAACTTCAAACTCTATTCTAATGGAATAGTAAAGGACAGCGTGAATCTCGAACTGCAGAAGCTCATCACAGAGGCTGAAGGCGTGATTGGCGACGGAGTTACAGCTCCAGCGTTGCAGACTGCCATCGACGACGCAAAAGCCCTGCTGACTGCCGAGGGCGACTATCAGGCAGTGGCAAAGGCATTGGAAAGCGCCACTCTGAACTATCGCGTGCAGAACGCCACAGGCACTGCCCCCACAGTCACCACCAATGAATTCATTGCTGCAGGTTCCACAATAGCACTGGGTCGTCTGACCGTAAAAGGCACTGCCAGCGAACGTGGTTTCTGCTGGAGCACTGAGCCCGAACCAACTGTCCTCGACAACCGTTCCACCCGCTACTTCTCGAACAATGGCAACATCTACGTGATGGAGCACATGCAGCCTGCCACCATCTATTACGTTCGTGCCTATGCCATGACCAAGGACTATAAGGTTGGTTATGGTGAAGTGGTGAAGATGGCTACGCTGCCCAAGGGAAGTGTATCTACATCCTACGAAGACTATAACGGTGGCACAGAGCAGGAGGACTTCCGCATTGAATCCGCTGTGAACGAGTGTAAGTGGATGTATAACAACCTGACAAACATCCGCGACTTCAACTTACGGGTACACTACGTACCAGGCTCTGGAGCAGGCGGCGGTACGGCAGAATGTAGCTATGGCGGTTGGATGAACGTAAGTCAAACCACTTCATACCAACAAACTGGTACTATCCTGCATGAAACCAATCATGGTGTGGGTGTAGGAACCACTGGCGAGTGGTACAACAACTCCAACCTGCGTGCAGAAACCAGTCGTGGAATCTGGCTCGGTCCGCGTGCCAACCAGATGATACGCTTCTTGGAGAACAACAACGCTATTTCCGTAACTGGCGACAATACTCACATGTGGGGAACTCCGACCGACCAAGTGAAGTTGGCATACGGCATCAATGGTGCGCACGAAGATGCCTACAATCCTGAAAATACATTGTTGTATTACAGCAACATTCTTATCACGCACGCCCTGCATCAGGACGGACTGATTTGCACCTCCAATGTGGGCTTTGCCACTCCGGCATACGTGTTCAGACAGGATGACAACCAGAAGTATTACATCAAGAATGACGAAGCGGAGTCAACAGGCTATCTGACAATGTCCAGCACAGGTGCACTGTCAATCAGCACATACGATGCCACCAACGACGATATGTTTGCATGGAACATAACCTACGACCCCAAGACTTCGTACTACATTTTCCGTAATGTCGGCACAGGACGCTACCTGACATACAGCAGCGGATTCAAGGGCGTAACTCGCACCACGCCCGCATCAACCGACAAGTTCCACCTGCTGCCTGCACGCGCAGCAACAAAAATGGGCGACTATAATGGCACTGGATATTGGATTGTCTATAACAAGGGAACAAATACCCTGAAACAGAACGGTGCAAAGGCTGCCTCTGCATCCCTCGACTTCTCCAACGCTACCACAAACCAGCGCTGGCTGTTCCTGACCGAAGCCGAAAGAAGTGCATACGATACTGCTGCAACCCCCGTAGTGATGCCACAACTGGAGAAAACGCTTACTGAAGCCAGTGCCATGCTTGACACACCACATAAGGCACAGAAAGAGGGAGGCGACATTACAGCCATCGACAGTGAACTCGGAAACCTCATCACCACCATCACAGAAGCCAAGAGTGCATACACCACACCAGGCGAGGTGATTACGGCTGCCGACCAACTGAAGGCTGGAATGCTGACTTTCATTGGCGAAGTGAATGCTACTGACATGAGTAAGCCCTTCGACATCACATTCGCTCTCAACAATCCAGGACTCGACGGAACAAACGGATGGAGCACCGCTGCCACCAACAACTACTCGTGCGGCGAGTTCTTCGAGCAGACCTTCGACTTCAATCAAAGTACAGCCGAAAAGATGCCCATCGGCACCTTTGAACTGCGTGTACAGGCCTTCCAGCGTCCAGGCACAGCAGCAAACACCTACAATGCTTTTGTTGTCGAGGAAAAGGACAGTGTGAATGCATTCATATATATAAAGAGCGCCACCAACAAGCAACTGATAAAGAACATCTGGGCCGATGCTCAGTCTAAAGCACTGGGTGGAGCCACCTACAACAAAAGCGGCAAGTACATCCCCAACAATATGCTGGCAGCCAGCAAGTGGTTCGATGCCGGATGGTATGAAAACAGCGTCATGGTCACCCAAACCAGCAAGGCTACGCTGAAGGTGGGCATAAAGGCCACAAAAGCTCCGACATCCTATTGGACCTGCTTCGACAACTTCCGCCTCTACTACTACGGCAACGTCAGTCAGGACGATATCACAGGCATTGAGGAAATGAGAGTTTCAGAAAATGAGAAAATGAGAAATGAGGTGTATGACCTGTCAGGTCGTCGTGTCCTCTCACCTCTCACCTCTCACCCCTCACCTCTAAAAAAGGGCCTATATATCGTAAATGGTAAAAAAGTCCTCATCAAATAATCCTTAACCCTTAACCAATTCAATGGCCAACATCATAAAGATTCGCTGCAAGAACACGGGTAAGACATTCCCAATGCCACTGGGATGCACCGTTAATGAAGTTTACGAACATTCAGGACTGGAAATGAAATTCGGACCTGTGTGCGCAAGCATAAACAACAAGGTGCAGGGCATGAACTACCGCTTCTACAACAGCAAGGACGTAGAGCTGCTCGATTTGACCAGCATCAATGGAATGCGCACCTACACCCACACCCTGTTCTTCGTGCTGGTGAAATCCGTTGAGGACATTTTCCCCCAAGGACGCCTCATCATAGGTGCACCCGTATGTCGCGGCTTCTACTGCGAGCTATACATCGGTCGTCCCATAGAGGCAGACGATGTGGCACAGTTGCGCCAGCGCATGCAGCAGATCATTGATGACGATATGCCCATCCACCGCATCCAATGTCCCATCGAGGAAGCCATACAGATATTCCGTCAGCGCGGCATGGAGAGCAAGGCTCAGCTGTTGGAAAGTCAGGGCAATCTCTATGCCTACTACTACCAGCTTGGCGACACCATCGATTTCTTCTACAGTTGTCTGCTCACAAGTACTGGCAAACTCAACCTCTTCGACCTCGTACCGCTCGACGAGGGTATGCTACTGCGTGTTCCATCGCGCAAGAATCCTGCCGAGCTCGAAGCCATAGAGCCACAGGAAAAGAAACTGGGAGTGTTCCGCGAATACCACCGCTGGCGTCACATCATGGGTGTTCGCAATGCCGGTGAGGTAAACGCCGCCATACGTTCCGGACATATGTCGGAACTCATCAACGTGGCAGAGGCTCTGCAGGAGCGCAAACTCAACAAAATCACCGATGAAATCGTTGAACGAAAGTCGAAACTGGTGCTGATAGCAGGTCCCAGCAGTAGTGGTAAGACCACCACCAGCAAGCGCATAGCCATACAGCTCATGGCGTGCGGACTTCATCCCCATACCCTCAGCACCGACAACTACTTCGTGAATCGTGTTGACAGTCCCAAGGATGAGAACGGTGAATACGACTTCGAACACATCGATGCACTGGACACAGCCTTCTTCAACAAGCAGATGAACCAGCTTCTCGATGGCGAAGAGGTGGAACTGCCACGCTACGACTTCGTGAGCGGTGAGCGTAAGTTCGAAGGCAAGAAACTCAAGATTGGTCCCGACGATGTCATCATTCTTGAAGGCAACCATGCCCTCAACCCCATCCTGTCGAAACAGATTCCAGAATCACAGAAATACCGCATCTACGTGTCGGCACTCACCACCATAGCCCTCGACGACCATAACTTCGTGCCCACCGAGGACATCCGACTGCTGCGCCGACTGCTGCGCGACTGTCGCTATCGTGGTTACACGGCGCAGGACACCATCAAGCGCTATCCCTCCGTGACACGAGGCGAGGAACGTTGGATTATGCCCTTCCAGGAGTCTGCCGATGCCACCTTCAACTCGGCTCTGCTCTACGAGCTCAACGTCATTCGCGAACAGGTGATGCCAATTCTGGAACAGGTTGACGAACGCGAGGAGGAATACAGCGAGGCAAGTCGCCTGCGCAAGTTCCTGCGCTACTTCATTCCCGTTCCTGCACGTCAGGTTCCGCCAACATCACTGCTGCGCGAATTCTCTGGTGGCAGTTCCTTTAAATATTAAACTAATGACGAATAGGGAGATTGAGGAGAGGCTGGAGCATCGTGGCGTGAAGCTCACTGCCATGAGGCTATTGGTGTACGTAGAACTGGAGAAGGCCCGTCGTCCGTTGTCGCTTCGCGAACTCGAGGACCGAATGCCTACTGCCGAACGCAGCACCATCTTCCGTGCCCTCACACTCCTGCTCCAGCACCATCTTGTCCACGACATCGAGGACGGCAGCGGTTCCCTGCGCTACGAAATCTGCACCAGCGACGACCATCACGAACACGACGACCGCCACATCCACTTCTACTGCGAACACTGCCACCGCACATACTGCCTGCACAACACACGAATCCCCCAGGTCGATTTGCCCGAGGGATTCCAAATGACTTCAATAAATTACATGGTAAAGGGCCTCTGCCCCACCTGCGCCTCACACGCGGATGCCCTTTAGGGTGGCGCTGGAGGCTTCGGTGATGCGCACTCGAACGGTCTGGCCGATGTGCAGACCTTCGCGGTCAACAATCACTACCTTGTTCTGCTCGGTGCGTCCAAACAGTTGTTCGCGCGAACGTTTGCTCACGCCCTCGAGCAGAACATCGTATTCCTTTCCGATGCATCGCTGATTGCTTTCGGCAGAGAGCTGGTTTTGCAGGGCAATGAGTTCGTTGAGTCGGCGTACCTTTACATCCTCTGGCACATCGTCGGCAAGGTGTTTGCTGGCGTAAGTTCCTGGACGTTCGGAATATTTGAACATAAAAGCTGAATCGTACTGGCACTCTCGCATCAATGAGAGAGACAGTTGATGGTCGTCTTCCGTCTCACCGCAGTAACCAGCAAAAATATCGGTGGAAAGGCCACAATCGGGCACTATGCGACGAATGGCAGCAACGCGGTCGAGGTACCATTCGCGGGTGTATTTGCGATTCATGCGCTTCAGTACCTCGTTGCTTCCGCTCTGTACTGGCAGGTGTATGTGGCGGCATACATTCGGCTCTTCGGCAATAACCCGAAGTGTCTCGTCGCTCATATCCTTGGGATGACTTGTAGTGAACCTGACCCTCATTTCTGGAACTGCCTGTGCCACAAGTCGCAACAACTCAGGGAAGCCTACTGCCAGTCCCTCTCCTGAAGGAAGGGCATTGTAGCTGTTGACATTCTGCCCCAGCAAGGTAACTTCCTTATAACCACGGTCGCGAAGGTCGCGCACCTCACGCAGGATGCTTTCTACATCACGGCTACGCTCACGTCCACGGGTGTATGGAACAATGCAGTAGTGACAGAAATTGTTGCAGCCACGCATAATGCTCACGAATCCACCGATATGAGGTCCGCAGATGCGCTGCGGCACAACATCGCGATAGGTTTCCGTCAGCGATAGTTCCACATCGATAGCCTTCTGTCCCAGTTCCACCTGAGCAATGAGGTCGGGCAGCGACATATATGAATCGGGACCGGCAACGAGGTCAACTCCGTACTTGTTAAGCAGTTCGTCTTTTACGCGTTCTGCCATACATCCAAGCACGCCCAGTATAAGTCGCTTCTGACGGCGACGCTGTACTGAGTGGTAGTATTCCAGACGCGAGAGTATCTTCTGCTCGGCATTGTCGCGCACAGAACAGGTGTTTAGGAACACGGCATCTGCCTCGTCCTCCTTTTCACACAACTCGTAACCCGCCATCTGCATAACTGAAGCCACCACCTCACTGTCGGCTACATTCATCTGGCATCCGTATGTCTCTATCAGTAATCTTTTCATTCTATTTCATTTTTGCGCCGACAAAGATACGATTAAGTGAGGATAAAAGCAAAATAAAAAGCTCTTCTTTTTTAATTTTGCTTTATCGAGCGTCAGTATCTTAGATCGAAGGTCAAAGATACGATTAAGTGAGGATAAAAGCAAAATAAAAAGCTCTTCTTTTTTAATTTTGCTTTATCGAGCGTCAGTATCTTAGACCGAAGGTCAAAGGTACGATTAAGTAAGCGAAATGCCAAAAGTTTTTTAGCATTTCAGAACATATCATAAATAATTCGTAACTTTGCACACAAGTATGAAAAGAGAAAGACCTGAACACATAGCAGCGGCGCTGTTCGACCTGGACGGAGTGGTTCTGGACACAGAGAGCCAATACACCGAATTCTGGGGTGCTATGGGGCACGAATTCCGTCCCGATGTGCCCGATTTCTGTAAACGCATAAAGGGACAGACGCTGAGACAGATTTTCGATGCCTGGATTCACTCGCCAGAGGAACAGGCGGAGGTGACGCGACGGCTCGATTTGTTCGAGGCTCAAATGCAGTATCCTTATATTAAAGGCGTGTGTGCATACGCGGAAAAGTTGCGCAGCGAAGGCATTCCGACAGCGATAGTCACCAGTTCGAACGTACCAAAGATGGAGAGTGTGTTCCGAAGCAGACCAGAACTGAGAACAATGTTCGACAGAATACTTACTGCCGAGGATTTCACTGAGAGCAAGCCATCGCCACAATGCTATCTGAGGGCTGCAGAGGCGTTGAGAGTGGACATAAAGAACTGCGTAGTGTTCGAGGATAGCTTGAACGGACTGCGCTCTGGTCGTGATAGTGGAGCCTACGTGGTTGGACTGGCGACATCGAACCCAAGGGAAATAATTGAATTGCTCTGCGACGAGGTGATAGATGATTTTGAGAATGCGTATGAAAGTTGTAATAGACGATAAGATTCCTTTCATTCGCGGCGAAGTGGAAAAGCTGGTCGATGAGGTGGTGTATCTGCCAGGTGCTGCCATAGGTCCGACTCAGGTGAAGGATGCAGATGCGCTTATCGTACGCACTCGTACCCCGTGCAATCGTCAGCTATTGGAAGGCAGCAACGTGCGTTTCATTGCTACTGCCACCATTGGCTATGACCATCTTGATACAAAATACCTCGATGAAGTCGGCATACAGTGGACGAATTGTCCAGGCTGCAATGCCACCAGCGTGGGACAATATGTGCGCAATGCCCTGTTGGAGGCTGAACGGGCTGGAATGATACGACTTGGCGAGACGACAGTGGGAATCATTGGTTATGGTCATGTGGGCAAAGCCGTTTACAACGCCCTGCGTCCCTATGTCAAGCGCATACTCCTCAATGACCCTCCGCTTGAGAAAGTTGAGAGTTTAGAGTGTAGAGTTGAGAGTTTTTATTCTTCACTCGAAACATTGCAGGAGGAGTGCGACATCATCACGCTGCACACACCTCTGACAAAAGACGGGGAATATCCGACATGGCATCTCATAGACGAAAGATTCCTGAACAGCCTAAAGCGACAACCCGTCATCATAAATGCTGCACGCGGAGGGGTGGTGGACGAAAAGGCTCTATTAGAGGCTATGGACAAGGGAATGGTGCGACAAGCAATCATTGACACTTGGGAGGGAGAACCAGACATCAACCCCACATTGCTTCGCCGTGCTTTCATCGCCACACCACACATCGCAGGATATTCGGCAGATGGTAAGGCGAATGCCACACGGATGTCGCTCGCTGCGCTTGCAGAATGGCTAAGGGCTAAGGGCAAAGGGCAAAGGGATAATGGCAAAGGGATAATGGCAAATGTAAATAACATCTGTCCACCGGAAGCTAAGGCGGAGAGGACTGGACTGAGATACAGCCCAATGGAGGACTCGGAACGGTTGAAAATGCACCCTGAAACGTTTGAAAAACTGCGTGGTAACTATCCTCTACGACGCGAATAGGCTACAACTTATTGCACACCACCCCATTCAATGTGCAATAAATGGCTGTTTTTTAGGTAATTATTTGGTAATTCGGCTGAGATGTAGTATCTTTGCACCCGAATTAGAGAGAGATAAATTAGAATTTTAATAACTTAATCAAATTTAATTTTTATCATTATGGCTGATATTGAAGCAAAAGTTAAGGCTATCATCGTTGATAAATTGGGCGTAGACGAAAGCGAAGTTGTTGCTGAAGCAAACTTCACTCAGGATCTGGGTGCCGATTCTCTGGACACTGTTGAACTGATCATGGAGCTGGAGAAGGCTTTCAACATCACTATCCCCGACGATGCTGCTGAGAAGATTGCCACCGTTGGTGACGCTATCAAGTTCATCGAAGAGGCTCAAGCCTAAACAAAAAAAGAATTGAAAGGGAGTTAAAAGGGTATTATCCGCCTTTTAACTCCCTTTTTATCTACAATCTTCAATTTTCAATCCTAAACTTATAATATGCAACTTAAAAGAGTAGTAGTTACCGGTCTCGGAGCAGTAACACCATTGGGAAACAACGTAGAAGAGACATGGAAGAACATTGTTGCCGGCAAGAGCGGCGCTGCCCCCATCACTCACTTCGACGCAACCGGATTCAAGACAACATTTGCCTGCGAGGTTAAAGACTTCAACGCAGCAGACTATATAGACCGCAAGGAGGCCAGAAAGATGGACCCCTATTGCCAATTTGCTATGGCAGCAGCACAGATGGCTGTAGAAAATAGCAAACTCGATATCGAGCAGACCGATTTGACACGCGTCGGCGTAGTGCTGGGCGTGGGTATCGGCGGTATGCATACCTTCGAGGAAGAGGAATGGAACTATGAACGTACCCATGAAACACTGGGTCCCAAGTACAGTCCCTTCTTCATCCCCAAGATGATTGCCGACATTGCAGCCGGACAGATTAGTATGAAGTACGGCTTCCACGGTCCCAACTACATCACTTCGAGCGCATGTGCCAGCTCTACCAACGCCATTGCCGATGCTTTCAACCTGATTCGTTTGGGTAAGGCAGAAGTTATGGTTACAGGCGGTGCCGAGGCTGCCATCTACGAAGGCGGTGTTGGCGGTTTCAATGCTATGCACGCCCTCTCAACCCGTAACGATGAACCTGAAAAGGCAAGCCGTCCTTTCAGTGCCAGTCGCGATGGATTCATCATGGCAGAGGGTAGCGCAGTACTGATTCTGGAAGAGCTGGAACACGCCAAGGCTCGTGGCGCACATATCTATGCCGAGGTTGCAGGTTGTGGCATGAGTGCCGACGCTCACCACATCACAGCCTCTCATCCTGAAGGTCTGGGTGCCAAACTCGTAATGCGCAATGCTCTGGAAGATGCAGAGATGAAGCCAGAGGATATTGACTACATCAATGTTCACGGTACATCAACTCCAGTTGGCGACATCAGCGAGGTTAAGGCCATCAAGGACGTATTCGGCGACCATGCCTATGAACTGAACATCAGTTCTACTAAGTCTATGACTGGTCACCTGCTTGGTGCTGCCGGTGCCATCGAGGCTATGTTCAGCATTCTCAGCGTCGAGAACGATATCGTACCTCCAACCATCAACCACGAGGACGGAGACGAAGACCCTGAAATCGACTACAAGCTGAACTTCACCTTCAACAAGGCTCAGAAGCGCACCGTACGTGCAGCACTCAGCAACACCTTCGGCTTCGGCGGTCACAACGCCTGCGCTATCTTCAAGAAGTACGCTGATTGAGGTCATGAATATTATAGACCTTTGGATACACATAAAGCTCCCCTTCCTCAAGGATAGGGAGCTTTATCGTTCTCTTCGCGAAATACTGGGCTTCTATCCACACGACATCCGTCCCTACAAAATTGCAATGCGACACCGTTCTGTTGCCATACGCGAAGAGGGTAAACGTGTAGACAACGAGCGTCTGGAATTTCTTGGCGATGCAATACTGGGAGCTGTAGTAGGACACATAGTATTTCGACACTTCCCTCAAAAGCCAGAGGGATTCCTTACCAACGCACGCAGTAATATCGTACGTCGCCAGTCGCTAAACAAACTGGCAAAGGATACGGGATTTGACCGCCTGATAATAACAAATTTCAAGCAGAAAACCCATAACAACTACGTCACAGGTAATGCCTTTGAGGCACTCATCGGTGCTATATACCTCGACCGTGGCTATGGGCATTGTGTACGCTTCGTACGCGATAAGATAATGGCAGAGCTTGTCAACATTGACAAGGCCGCAAATGAAATCAACTACAAGAGCAAACTCATCGAATGGGGACAACGCCATCATGTAGCTGTAGAGTTCATTTCAGAAGAGAGCAAGGAAAACGATGCCACTCCAGTCTTTTTTAGCAAGGTGACAGTAGCTGGTGTGGAATGCGGAATTGGCAAGGGCTACTCGAAAAAGGAAAGCCAACAGAAAGCTGCCTGTCAGGCCCTTGAACGATTGCATCAAGACCGCGATTTTGCATTCTCAATAACTGCCCCCAAGGAACAGCAAATGCAGCGATACGAGGATATTGCACCCGTTAGCGCAGAGGAAAAGCAAAATGCCAATAGCGAAGACTCTGACGATATTGATTTCTCCGATATAACGATGCGCGCCAAGAGCCGTGAAGAAATCATCGCCGAGGCAGAGGCTAAAGCCTTCGCTGAATAATTCCTTATTATTTAAGATTCGTAGATAGTTGGGTCAGGAATGCCTGCCTCAGCAAGAGCTTCACGACGTTCGACACAGGTGCCGCACTTGCCACAATGCTTTTCTCCACCCTTATAGCAACTCCATGTCTCACTGTAATCAAGACCTAACTGCTTACCATGAGCGGCTATCTCGCCTTTGGTAAGGTTAGTATATGGGGCTTCAATGCATATACGGTCGTAGGTTCCTTCCTGTGTTGCCTGACTCATAGCCTGCACGAAAGCAGGACGGCAGTCGGGATATATGGCATGGTCGCCAGCGTGGTTGGCTATCATCAGTCGTTTCAGACCACGACTCTCTGCCAAGCCACAGGCAATACTGAGCATAATACCATTGCGGAATGGAACTACTGTAGAACGCATATTCTCATCGTCGTAGCTTCCTTCTGGAATATTTTCGGCACCGCTCAATAGAGAGGATTGGAAATGTTGTTGCATAAAGTCCATCTTTATCACTATATGCTCGATTCCCAAACGCTTGCAATGCATCTGTGCCATAGGTATTTCCTTGGGACCATGATTTGCTCCGTAATCGAATGTTACGGCCAAAGCTATCTGATCTGCATATTCATACAACATGGTTGTGGAATCCATTCCTCCAGAAACTACTATCAACGTATCTTTACTCATAATTTGTTATTTTTACCACCCCAAAATTGATATATATCAAGAAAGAGGCACTTTTTTATATAAAATTCTTACTATCTCTTGTCATTGTTGAAAAAACCCGTACCTTTGCATCAGTGTTTTTCATGGTATTAGATTTAAGGTTAATGAAAGATTGGTTGTCGTGAGACAACCTTCTTTTTTTTATACCCTTTCTCATTCCCCAAAATCCAATTCTAATTGTTTTGTACCAAGAAGATTGAATGTCATACGATGGTATGGCGTAGTTCCATACTGGCGAATGGCTTCTCGATGAATGGGAGCAGGGTACCCTTTATTACTATCCCAATGATATTGTGGAAACTCCTGATGTATCTTAAGCATAAAATCGTCGCGGTAGGTCTTTGCTAATATACTTGCAGCAGCAATGCTCATATACGTGGCATCACCCTTAACCACAGTAGTATGGGGAATATCCTCATAGGGAGAGAAACGATTGCCATCGATGAGCAGATGCTGAGGACGCACCTTCAGTTGAGCCACAGCACGATGCATTGCCAATATGCTGGCTCGCAGGATATTAATTTTATCTATCTCCTCATTAGTAACTACACCCACTGCCCAAGCCACCGCCTCGCGTTCAATTACATCGCGTAGCTGATAACGCTGTTTCTCGGAGAGTTGCTTACTATCGTTAAGCAAGTCGTTAGTGAAATCCGAAGGCAATATGACAGCAGCGGCATATACTGGACCTGCCAAGCAACCACGGCCAGCCTCATCACAACCGGCTTCTATCAATTCCTTATGTAAATATGGTTTCAACATCTTTATCTCCCTCCCTTTGGGAGGGCAGGAGTAGGCTTTAGAACATTTGTTGTATTCGCTGAATACCTGCCACGAGGGCATCAACTTCCTCGCGCGTATTATATAAAGCAAACGAAGCACGGCAGGTGCCTTCTATACCCAAGCGGTGCATAAGCGGTTCGGCACAATGATGTCCAGTACGAACTGCAATGCCCAAACGGTCGAGCAAAGTACCCATATCGAGGTGATGAATATCCCCAACCTGGAAACTAATTACAGCATCGTGCTGGTTGATATCCTTAGGACCATAAATCTTCATGCCTGGAATTTCCATCATGCGATGCATAGCGTAGGCTGTGAGGTCCTTCTCGTGTGCTTCGATAAATTCGAAACCTACAGAACTGACGTAGTCGAGGGCGCGAGCAAGACCTGTGCTGGCAACATAATCGGGCGTGCCGGCTTCAAATTTATAGGGAAGTTGGTTGAAGGTTGTATGCTCAAACGATACTGTCTTAATCATTTCGCCACCACCCATGTAAGGGGGAATGCGGTCGAGCCACTCTTCCTTGCCATAGAGAACACCTATACCTGTAGGACCGTAAATCTTATGACCACTGAAAGCAAAAAAATCACAATCGAGGTCCTGAACGTCAACCTTGAAATGAGGAGTGCTCTGTGCTCCGTCAACAAGTACTGGAACCCCATGAGAATGTGCAATGCGAATGATTTCCTTTACTGGGTTTATAGTACCCAAGACGTTGCTGACGTGGGTGATGCTGACAATCTTTGTCCGCTCGTTGAAGTAACTATCGATGAAATCGAGACATACAGTGCCTTCGTCAGTTATAGGAAGAACGCGAATCTTAATGCCCTGCCGCTGTTGGAGTAACTGCCACGAGACGATGTTGCTGTGGTGCTCCATCTCTGTGATAAGGACTTCGTCGCCCTCCTTCATAAATGCCTGACCGAAACAAGAAGCCACCAGATTGATACTCTCTGTGGTACCACGTGTAAAGACTATCTCACTCGTACTACGGGCATTCAGGAAACGACGTACAGTTTCGCGAGCGCCCTCATGGAGGTCGGTTGCCTGTTGAGAAAGGAAATGCACACCACGATGCACGTTGGCATTCACATTATAATACTCCTCTACCATAGACTCAACCACCTGGTACGGTTTCTGCGTCGTAGCAGCATTATCGAGATAAACGAGCGGATATTTGTCGTATATCTTACGAGACAGGATGGGGAAGTCGTTTCGAATGGAGACCCCTCTCCCTACCTCCCCCGAGGGGGAGGAGTAGTCATAACTGCTGATTATATTTTTCTTCATCATGCTATTACCTTTATGCCCGTGTATATTCCCTCCCCTCGGGGAGGGGAAGGGGTAGGGGTATTTTATTTACAGAGTTTACAGCCTTCGCACTTAGAGAGTTGACCTTCGGTCTTCCTCTCTCGCGACTCGGCAATGCTCGAATGAATTTGGCATTGCTCTCGCTGCTCCATCGTTTGACCACGGAAACGCTTTTCCACGAGGTAGTGGAGACGGTCGCGGAGGGGTTCGAGACGTATGCTGTCGAGAACCTCGCCAACGAAAGCGAACTTCAGTAACATTCGAGCCTCATCGAGAGGAATACCGCGCTGACGCATATAGAACAGAGCCTGTTCATTGAGTTGACCAACCGTACTACCATGCGAGCACTTAACATCATCGGCATAGATTTCGAGCATAGGCTGAGTGTACATGCGCGCCGTATCCGTTGCAACAAGATTGGCATTCGTTTCCTGAGAAGTTGTCTTCTGGGCTCCCTCACGGACGAGAACACGTCCTGCAAAAGCACCCAATGCCTCGCCGTCAAGAACATATTTATATAGTTCGGTACTCTGACAATTGGGTACACGATGGTCGATAAGAGTATTATTATCTACATGCTGCTGTTTGTCAGCGACCACACAACCATACATCTTTGTTTCGGCATATTCGCCACTGAGGGTAACATCCGTACGATTGCGAGTCATTCCGTTATGCAACGTCAGATTATCGATAGTTGTAGTGCTGGAACGCTGCTGATCTACATACATGTTTGCAAAACGATGGCTCTTTACATGTGTCTCCTCCAGTTCATACAGTTCCAGATGAGCATTTTCGCCAACATAGACCTCACTGACTTGAGTCGCCAAGAACTGGTGGTCGTCAATGGCATGATCGCAGAATAATAATTTAACGTCTGCACCATTCTCCACCACGATAAGGACACGACGATTTACCATCAAATCGACATCTGCCCGCAGTATGTTTATTATCTGTAGAGGACGCTCAACAATAGTGTTCCTGGGAACATAAATAAAGAGGCCATCCTGACAGAACATCGTATTTAAGGCATTCAGGCCATCCTTGCTACTACGTGCCAAACGACCGTATCTTCCCTCGATTAAATGGGGATATTTTATAGCCGCCTCAGCAAGGGACATCACCAATACACCATCAGGTAACGAAGCCTTAGGCAGCACCTTATCATAGAAGCGGTCGTTGACTACAAAGTATAGCGAAGTGCTCAGATTGGGAACATCACAACGGAACACTTCATAAGGATTAACGGGAATATCTATGTGTTGAAGGTTCAAACCATAATCTGGAGCAAAAGCCTCAGCCACATTCGTATATTTGTATCGCTCTAACTTCTGTGTTGGAAAACCCAGATGGCAGAAATCATTATAAGCCTGTTCGCGAGGTTCATTAAGCAGGGCTGCTGAATGCTCGTTTATCATTCCGCGACACTGCTCATATAGTTCAATATATTGCTTCTCGGCTATCATGATTCTTTTACAAATTGGTCGAAGCCCTCATTCTCAATCATCGTTGCCACCTCTGGACCACCAGTATGAACAATCTGACCATTTATGAGCACATGGATGATATCGGGCTTAAGATAGTCGAGCAAGCGTTGATAGTGAGTAATTACAAGAGCCGAGGTTTCAGGCTTACGCAACTTGTTAAATCCTTCAGCTACAATGCGCAAGGCATCAACATCAAGACCTGAATCCGTTTCGTCGAGAATGGTGAATGTTGGCTCCAGCATAGCCATCTGGAAGATTTCATTACGTTTCTTCTCACCACCTGAGAACCCTTCGTTCACACTGCGGTTGGCAAGTTTACTGTCAAGTTCCACAATCCTACGACGCTCACGCATCAGTTTCAGAAACTCTGTAGCAGGTATAGGTTCCAGACCCTGAGCCTTTCGCTTGGCATTCAGAGCTGCACGCATGAAGTTGTTCATAGACACACCTGGAATCTCTACTGGCTGTTGAAACGACAGGAATATGCCGGCATGGGCACGTTCCTCTGGAGCCATAGCCAGAAGGTCCTGTCCGTTGAACATGATGCTGCCTTGTGTCACTTCATAAGCAGGATGCCCCACAATTATATTCGACAGGGTAGACTTACCTGCTCCGTTCTGTCCCATCAAGGCATGTACCTCACCGTCGTTGACAGTAAGGTTTATTCCCTTTAATATTTCCTTGCCATTAATGCTGGCATGTAAATCTCTTATCTCAAGCATTGTTATACTGACTAATTAAGAATTAAGAGTTAAGAATTAAAAATTAGCCTACGGCCCCTTCAAGGCTGACACCAAGTAGTTTTTGGGCTTCTGCTGCAAATTCCATAGGTAACTTGTTCAGAACGTCTTTTGCATATCCATTGACGATAAGTCCCACAGCATCTTCAAGGGGAATTCCACGTTGATTGCAGTAAAAGAGCTGGTCTTCGGATATCTTGCTCGTTGTGGCTTCGTGCTCCACTACCGCTGTTGGATTCTGCACGTCCATATAAGGGAATGTATGAGCTCCGCACTTGTCGCCAAGCAACAACGAGTCGCATGAGGAATAGTTACGGGCTCCGTCGGCATGTTTGCCAACCTTCACCAGTCCTCGATAAGCATTCTGACTGCGTCCTGCACTGATACCTTTACTTATTATAGTACTCTTGGTGTTCTTACCCAGATGTATCATTTTCGTACCAGTATCAGCCTGCTGAAAGTTGTTGGTAAGAGCTACGCTATAGAATTCGGCTTGACTGCCATCACCTGAGAGTACACAACTGGGGTATTTCCAAGTTATAGCACTACCCGTTTCCACCTGTGTCCATGAGAGTCGGCTGTTCCGTCCACGCAGATGTCCGCGTTTCGTTACCAGATTCAGCACTCCGCCTTTACCTTCCTTGTCACCAGGGTACCAATTCTGTACAGTAGAATACTTCACTTCTGCATTCTCCATGACCACTATCTCCACTATGGCTGCATGAAGTTGATTCTCGTCGCGCATAGGTGCTGTACACCCTTCGAGATAAGATACATAGGCATCATCGTCACATACTATGAGTGTACGTTCGAACTGACCTGTTCCACGGGCATTGATGCGGAAGTATGTACTCAGTTCCATCGGACAACGCACACCCTTAGGAATATATACGAAAGAGCCATCCGAGAATACTGCCGAATTGAGTGCAGCAAAGAAATTGTCGCGATAAGGAACAACGGAACCCAAATACTGACGTACAAGGTCTGGATGTTCGCGTACTGCCTCACTGATACTGCAGAAGATGATTCCCATCTCTTTCAGGCGCTCGCGGAAAGTGGTTTTAACAGATACTGAGTCCATAACAGCATCTACTGCCATACCACTCAATGCCATACGTTCCTCCAAAGGAATGCCCAATTTATCGAAGGTTTTCATCAGTTCAGGATCTATATCTCCTTGTTTCCCTCCGACGGGAGACTTTGCAGTAGGGTCGGCGTAATAAGAGATGTCCTGATAGTCTATTTCTGGCATGTTGAGGTGTCCCCAAGTGGGTTCTTTTAGAGTCTGCCAATAACGGAACGCCTTCAAACGGAAGTCGAGAAGCCACTCTGGCTCTCCTTTCTTATAGGAAATAAGCCTTACAACATCTTCATTAAGACCCTTTTCTATAATGTCGGTCTTAACGTCCGTCGTGAAGCCGTACTCGTACTTCTTGTCAGCAATCTCCTGTATAAGCGTTTGCTCGTTATTCTTCTCCATGCTCCTCGTTATTAATATCTGGGAACAACAAGTTTGGTACAGACTCAAGTACTTTTACCACAGGACTCTGGTCTATTTTATGCTTTACCTCGCGTACATAATCGATGGCAAGAATTACACATCCTAATAGAAAGGCAAACTTTATGAATCCGGCTGCAGCGCCCAACATTTTATTCATCGTTCCTATAATCAGTATCTCGTCGAGTAACTTTGTTATCAACCATGCCACCAAGCCTAAAGCTAAAGGTATGCATATCCATATCAAAAGAAAGCCCAGCACTCCCACTTGGGACTGCTGGTACATACGATATGCAATGTAGAAACCGATAAATATGCCTGTGAAGGAAATGACCTCCTTAACAAGGCCATTCCTCCATCCACGCCATGCTCCGTAGAGCAATATCGCCAGACATAAAAGTTCTACTATCACAACTTTGCTTTAATCTCGATTTCCTGGAAGGTCTCAAGAATGTCACCCTCACGCAGATCGTTGTAGTTGACAAGTGAGATACCGCATTCGAAATTGGTGGTAACCTCCTTCACATCATCCTTGAAACGCTTCAAAGCATTGATTTCACCAGTATGGACAACGATACCATCGCGTATGACACGGGCCTTGTTCGTACGACTAACCTTACCCTCGATAACATAGGCACCGGCAACGGTTCCGACCTTCGAGATATGGTAAACCTGACGAACTTCGACCTGGGCTGTAACCTCCTCCTTGATCTCAGGCGAAAGCATACCCTCCATTGCGTCGCGAACCTCCTCAATAGCATCGTAGATGACACTGTAGGTGCGAATATCCACACCTTCCTGCTCTGCCAACTTGCGGGCAGCAGCTGAAGGACGAACCTGGAAGGCAACGATGATGGCATCGGATGCAGCTGCCAGGTTTACATCATTTTCACTAATCTGACCTACACTCTTCTGAATGACATTGACCTGAATCTTCTCCGTAGAGAGCTTCAGCAACGAGTCGCTTAAAGCCTCGATAGAACCATCCACGTCACCCTTGACGATGATGTTAAGTTCCTTGAAGTTTCCGAGAGCGATACGACGACCGATTTCATTCAAGTCAACACGCTTCATTGTACGCAAGCCCTGTTCGCGAGCCAGTTGCTCACGTTTTGTAGCAATCTCGCGAGCTTCCTGATCGCTGTCCATTACATGGAAAGCATCACCAGCCGTAGGTGCTCCGTTAAGACCCAGTATGGTAGCAGCTTGAGAAGGACCGATTTCCTTTACACGCTGTCCACGTTCGTTGAACATTGCCTTAACACGACCATAGGTGGTACCAGCCAGCATTATATCGCCCACATGAAGTGTACCATTGCTGCAGAGTACTGTAGCCACATATCCACGACCCTTATCAAGAGAAGATTCAATGACGGTACCAGTACCTTTGCGGTTGGGATTAGCCTTCAAATCGAGCATCTCGGCTTCCAAAAGAACCTTCTCAAGCAGTTCCTTAACACCAATACCCTTCTTTGCACTGATGTCCTGGCTCTGGTACTTACCACCCCAGTCCTCAACGAGGAAGTTCATATTCGCCAGACCTTCCTTAATCTTATCAGGATTAGCAGAGGGCTTATCAATCTTATTGATGGCAAACACTATGGGAACATTTGCAGCCATAGCATGATTGATGGCTTCCTTGGTCTGCGGCATGATGTCGTCGTCGGCAGCTACTATGATGATGGCAATATCGGTAACCTGAGCACCACGTGCACGCATAGCGGTAAATGCCTCGTGACCAGGGGTGTCGAGGAATGTTACGTGACGACCGTCTTCCAACTTCACGTTGTAGGCACCGATGTGCTGAGTAATACCACCGGCCTCACCGGCAATTACGTTGGTCTGACGAATGTAGTCGAGCAGAGAGGTCTTACCGTGATCGACATGACCCATCACAGTAACGATGGGAGCACGTGGTTGCAGGTCTTCTTCGCTGTCCTCCTCTTCCACTACAGCCTCGCTTACTTCTGCACTTACATATTCTGTTGTATATCCGTATTCCTCGGCAATGAGGTTGATGGTTTCAGCGTCCATACGCTGGTTGATGCTTACCATAATACCTATGCTCATGCATGTACCGATAATCTGGGTAACAGGCACGTTCATCATCGTTGCCAATTCGTTGGCAGTAACGAACTCTGTCAACTTCAGCACCTTGCTTTCTGCTGCCTGCTGTTCCAGTTCCTCCTCCATTCCCTGACGGATGGCATCGCGCTTCTCACGACGATACTTGGCACCCTTGCCCAGCTTGTTGTCCTTGCTGGTCAGGCGAGCCAGAGTCTCGCGAACCTGCTTTGCAACTTCCTCGTCGCTGACTTCCTGTGGCAGCACGCTCTGCTTCGGCTGGTTCTTCTTTTTCTTCTTACCACCCTGCTGCTGTTGCTGCTGGTTGTTCTGTTGCTTATTACGGTTCTGGTTATTGTTGGACTGCTGCGACTGCTGGCTGGCAACGGCATTAACATCTACGCGCTGCTGACCAATGCGTGCACGCTTCTTGCGGTCGCCCTGTTTCTCTTCACGCTCCTTACGCTTCTCCTCCTTCGACTTTTTCTTGGGACGAGTGCTCTGGTTCATAGCTGAAAGGTCAACATGTCCCAGCACGGTAAGGGTTGGAGCTGCTGTGGTATCCTTCTTCAAACGGAATACGCCGTCTTCAGAAACATCACCGATAGGAGCCTTTTCCTTCTTCTTGGAAGTAGCGGGCTTAACAGGAGCTTCTGCCGGCTTCGCTTCTTCCACAGCAGGCTGCTGAACTGGCTGTTCGACAACTGGTTCAGATTTCTTCTCAACAGGTTTCTCTTCTACGGGCTTCTCCACAACTGGTTCAGCCTTTGGCTCGGGCTTGGGCTCGGGCTTGGGTTCTGGTTTTGGCTCAGGTTTCGGCTCAGGTTTCGGTTCGGCCTTGGGCTTGTTCAAGTCAATCTTGCCCAGCACCTTCGGACCTGTTACATTAACCTTTGTGGTTTCAGCCATTACCTCTTCACGACGTGCAGCCTTTTCCTTCTCCTTAGTGGTTTGTCGCTGCTGCTGCATCTCGGTTACTTCCTTGCGCAGACCCTTATCAGGACTGAACTCCTCGAGCAACATATTGTACTGTTCGTCGGTAATGCGACTATTGGGATTAGCCTCCACATCGGCAAAGCCCTTCTTTTGCAGGAACTCGACAGCTGTCTGCAGTCCTACATTACATTCTTTGGTTGCTTTATTTAGTCTTACACTCATCGTCTTAAATTATAAATTAAAAATTAAAAATGATTCTCTCACTTTTATCTTTAATCTTTATCTGACGCTTCTTCTTCGTCTTCGAACTCGGCAGCGAGGATGCGCAGTGTCTCGTCCACTGTCTCCTCTTCCAGGTCGGCCTCCTTGATAATCATCTCGCGAGGTGCACGCAGCACTTGCTGAGCGGTGGTCAGGCCTATCTTCTTGAGTTCCTCGATTACCCAAGGTTCGATTTCATCGCTGAATTCGTCCAAAGCAACGTCTTCTTCCTCTTCCTCGTTAAGTTCGCGGAATACATCGATGGTGTAACCTGTAAGCATAGAAGCGAGCTTGATGTTGGCACCGCCCTTACCGATAGCCAGACTTACCTGATCGGGATTGAGGAACACTTCGGCCTTCTTGGCTTCCTCGTCCAGTTCTACACTGTTGACATTAGCAGGACTAAGAGCACGAGTGATGAAGAGTTGTGGATTCTGAGTGAAGTTGAGCACATCGATGTTCTCACCACGCAGTTCACGAACGATACCGTGAACACGACTACCCTTAACACCTACGCAGGCTCCAACTGGATCGATACGCTCGTCGTAGCTCTCTACAGCCACCTTGGCACGCTCGCCAGGAATGCGGGCTACGCGATGAATGGTTATGAGTCCGTCGTTGATTTCAGGCACCTCGGCTTCCATCAGTCGGCGCAGGAAGTCGGGACATGTACGGCTGAGGATAATCTTGGGATTACCATTAGCGTTGTCAACGCGCAGGATGCAGGCTCTTACGGTCTCGCCCTTGCGGAAGAAGTCGCCAGGAATCTGTTCCTGCTTGGGAAGCAACAGTTCGTTGCCCTCATCGTCGAGAAGCAGTAGTTCGCGCTTCCAAACCTGATAGACCTCGCCGCTAACAATTTCACCCACACGGTCCTTATATTGGTTGTACAAGGTATCGTGCTCCAGTTCCAGAATACGGCTTGCAAGTGTCTGGCGCAGAGTCAGGATGCTACGGCGACCAAACGAACTGAAGTCAACCTGCTGGCTCACTTCCTCGCCTACCTCATAGTCATCCTCAATCTTACGAGCATCGCTCAGACTGATTTCGCGCTGTGGGTCTGTCACCTGTCCGTCTTCCACAACGGTACGGTTGTGATAGATTTCAAAGTCACCCTTGTCGGGATTTACAATCACGTCGTAGTTGTCATCCGAACCATAAGTCTTGGCAATAACACTACGGAAGCACTCCTCGAGCACGCTCACCAATGTGGCGCGGTCGATGTTCTTCATTTCCTTAAATTCTGCGAAGGATTCAATCAGATTTACTCCTTCTGATGCTTTTGCTTTTGTAGCCATCTTTATATTTTACTTTTTAATTTTTACTTCTTACTTTACCTTTATCAGGTATTTCGTGAAGGCAACTTCCTCGAAGGTGAAGTGCATAGCCACCATCTCCTTGCGAGGACGCTTTGCACCTTCCGGCTTAACCTTCTGTTCCACTTCCATAGTGAAACCGTTTTCACCAACTTCCAAGAGTGTTCCCTGATACTTGTGTCCGTCGCGAGTTTGTGTTTCCACCATCTCACCGATGTGGATTTCATACTGCTGACGTACGCGGAAAGGCTGTCCAAGTCCGGCACTGCCCACTTCCAGTTCGTAGTCCTCGTCTTCGCGATTGAGCTTCGACTCGATGAAACGGCTCAATTCGGCACAGTCCTCAATCCATACGCCCTCGGCATGGTCGATAGTAACCACAATGCAGTCGTCGGCACTGACAGTAACATCAACCAGGAAGTAGTCCTTGCCTTCGAGCCACTCGTTAACAACACTCTCTACAAGATTTTTGTCAATCATTTGTATTACTTTTTTTAACGTGAAGTGAGGAACTCTTTCGGGCTCCTCACTTTCAACGCTGCAAAATTAGTAAAATTCGAGCAATACACCAAATATATCTTGGCTTTTGTTATATATACCCTCTAAAATAGGTTAATATTATCTATGCGCATAAGTTAATATTATCTATGGCCATAGGTTAATATTATCTCCGTCGATAGGTTATATAACCCTACGGCATAGCCCAATAGAGGAAGAAGCCCACCATAAGCATAACCATAATGGCAAGTGAGGCAATCCCCATCAGGAAACCGCGATTGGCTGTACGGATGTTTCTACGTCTTCTCATTTTCCTAATACCTTATTATATGCTTCCTTATCATTCAGCAAGTCCACAGCCTTATCGAAGACCTTGTCGCTGCGCAACATATGCTGGGCACGTCCGCGCTGATAGTGATACATACACACAATATCATCCTCCACATAGGGGCGTACTGCATCACGCAGACGGCGCAGTTCCTCTCCAAGGTCGGTCTTGAGTTTGTCAGCCAACTGGTCAAAGGCTTCGTTGGCTCTGTCATAGATGCCTTCCAGACGAGCTGCCTCACGCAACAGCTTCAGCACATCGTCAGTGCGGCGATGGCTTTCGAAACCGCTCTTCACCATCCAACTTACAAACTCCTCATATTCATCGTCGGACAACTGGAAATCTCCTGCCGCAGCTATCGTTGGATGCTTCTGATAATATTGCACCACATAGCCCAGCATTTCATCGCTCTGCACCACATCATAGACAAGCGAGGAAAGACTGTCGGGACGGGCCTCAACATCGGGCTTTATGCCTCCTCCGTCTCTAACCTCACGTCCTCCGCGAGTATAGAACACATTGGTGAGCGAATCGGGCACGGTTCCCACTCGTCCGTCTGCGGTCAGATGACGATAGTCGTAAGCCTGTATGCATCTGCCAGAAGGAATGTAATAGCGAGATATGGTTATCTTCAAATGACCTCGTCCGCTAACCTCGTGTATTGCCTGCACAAGTCCTTTACCATAGGTGCGAGTGCCCATAACTACCGCACGGTCCATATCCTGCAACGAGCCGCTCAGTATCTCGGCAGCCGAAGCCGAGTTCTCGTTCACCAGCACCACAATAGGGGTTATGGTGTCAAGAGGTTCGCTGGTAGTAAAATAGTCGCGATTCGACGATGGAATCTTGCCTTTTGTATAAACCACCTTCTCTCCCTTACCGACAAACAGGTTGACGATATTAACAGCCTCATCGATTGCTCCACCGGGATTGTCGCGAAGGTCGAGAACAAGTTTCTGCATTCCCTGAGTCTTCAAGTCAGTAATAGCATGTCGCATCTCGCGAGCCGAACCTTCCGCGAAGTTTCCCAGATAGATATATCCCGTGTTCTCGCCCACAATACCATAATAAGATATAGTAGGCAACTGTATTGTCTCACGTTTCAGGCGGAATGTCAGCGGCTGAGCTTCACCTTGTCGCTTCACCACCACTTCCAAAGCAGTACCGCCCTCTCCACGCAGCATATTGCTGACTTCATCGGTCATTTTCTTTTTGACATCAACTCCGTTAATCGACATTATCACGTCGCCAGCCCTCAGTCCAGCTCTCTGACTTGGAGTTCCCTCATAGGGCTCAATAAACATTGCACGCTCCTCCTTACGGTTGTAACGGATAAGACTACCCACTCCGGCATATTTGCCAGTAGCCATCTGGCGCAGTTCGTCATTATCCTCTGGATAGTACTGAGTGAACGGGTCAACGTGTGAGAGCATAGACTTTATAGCCCAACCTATCGTAGTATCGGCTGAAAGCGTATCAACATAGTGAAGGTCGAGTTGGCGATAGATATCATCGAACAGCTCCAGATGATGTGCTATTGTAGCATTGTGACTCTCCTTTGGCTGAGCAAAGATATTGAGAGAATGAGAAAATGAAAGAATGAGAAAAGCAAAAACAAAGCGTTTCATCATTTATTATCTATTATCAATTATTTATTATTTAATATCTATTATTTAGTATTTATCATTTAATATCTCCCCAGCCTTTCGACGAATATCCTGCCACTGAGTTTCGGGCAGTCGAGTTCCTACAACCTGGATTATGTTACCTGCCAACAGCGAACCCATCTCCAGGCAACTCTTCAACGATGCATCGTGAGTATAGGCATAGAGGAAGCCTCCTGCAAAGAAGTCGCCAGCAGCAGTAGTATCTACAACCTGCTGACTGCGTCCTGCCACCTGTGCCACCTGTCCGTTACACATTGCCAAAGCTCCTCGCTTTCCAAGTTTCACCACAGCCACCTCAGTCATCGAGGCGATCTCGCGTAGTGATTCCTCTGGCTGTTTACCTGTGAACGCTGCACTCTCCTCCTCGTTGGCAAAGACTATATCAATGTATTTTGCAACTAAGTCACGAAGAACAGAAAGGTTGTCCTTCACTACATTGTAACTGGCTAAGTCAATACTTGTGCGCAGCCCCATCTCTTTAGCCGTACGGCATACCTTTTCTATCAGTGCATTATCCTGCACCAAATATCCTTCGATATGCAACAACTGGTAACCGCTGAACAGTTCAGGGGTAATATCACATGCCGACAGTCCTCCAGCAACACCTAAGTAAGTGGCAAAAGTGCGTTCGGCATCCGGAGTAATAAAGGTATTGGCAACACCACTGTGTCCTTCTGCAGTAAGCAGTCGGGCCTCAATACCACAGTCAGCACAGTTCTGACGGAAGAAACGTCCCATATCGTCATCAGCCACACGACCTATGAAACCTGGCTTCGCTCCCATATTAGCCAAAGCCAACATAGCATTGCCGGCACTACCTCCAGTAGCCATAGCTGGCTTCAGGGCTTGAATACGTTCAGACAAAGCGTTTTGCTGCTCATCATCGATAAGCACCATACCACCTTTTGGCAGCATAAGGTCTGCCAAAGTACGTTCATCCTCCAGTCGAACCAACACATCTACCAATGCGTTTCCTATACCGATTATCCTATCCATTTGCATATTTTTTGCAAAGATACATAAATTTTTTTACTTTTAATTTTTCACTTTTAATTTTTTGTTGTACCTTTGCACTCGCAAAAGCAAAGAACCTGCTTCAGTAGCTCAGTTGGTTAGAGCACCTGACTGTTAATCAGGGGGTCGTTGGTTCAAGCCCATCCTGAAGCGCAAAACCCAGCAATTCGCTGGGTTTTTTGTTTATGATAATTACAAGCCCATCCTGAAGCACAAAAGACAAGGGGTCGTAGCGATTGCCACGACCCCTTGGTTATTAGAGAGTTTTTCGTTTACTTACGAACGACCTTGAGCTGCGCTCGAGCTCGTTCCCGTTCGGAATAACTCGAGCAAGCTCGGTTCTTCACTCACTTACGCACGACCTTTTTGCCATTGACGATGAGAACGCCCTTAGCTGTACGGCTTACGCGACGTCCGTTCATGTCGAAGATGACTTCCTTCTGGTCAGCAGCAATACCGTTAATACCAGTACCGCTCTCCACCTTGAAGGTCATAACAATCGTGACATCACCAGCAGGCATTACGAAGGTAGCTGTGAGAGTCTCCTCATTGATTTCAGGCACTATCTCCTTATTGTCCTCACCATAGGTGATAGTGATGTCATTAGGTATGTAGCCCTCGTCTGGAGTAGCTGTCAGAGTAACAGTTTCACCTTCTGCTGCAGTTGCCTTGTCAGACTCAACCTTACCGTTCTCAGCCTCTTCAATGTTGATTGCATAGGTTGTAGGAGCAACGTATTCGGCAATTGTCCAAACACCATTGTAAGCTATGCTCTTGTTTGCGTAAACGGTCTTGTCTTCATTATCTGGAGCCTTAACACCATAGTCGAGACCCATGATGCCATTACTACCATTGAGTGTATAGCCGCCCTCAACTGGGAGAACTGTCAAGACGTATGCAGTAGCAATGTCCGTGGTGGTAGTCATTGACCAGGTAGAACCACTCGTCATTGCGACATATTCTCCTTCTACATTAGAGAGGACGAAGCCACCCTCTACAGCTGTGAAGTAAACAGCAGCATCATCGGCGATTGTAATCTTCGAATTTGCAATGCAGAGTTTACCAGGAGCTGTTACGTTAGTAATAGCATAAGCCTTGTCAGCAGCGGGAGCTGTAATAGCAGGAGCGAAGGTCTCAACGGCAGCATTGAGGGTGGCAGTTGCTGTTTCTATGCTTTCCTTTGTAGCATCCTCAGCATTGTAAGCACCCTGAGCTGTAGCAATAGCACGCGTCAGAGGAGCAACCTCGCTTTCGGGATACATGAACAGACCGTCACCGACAGTGTACTTAGCAAGCTCGGCCTGAGCTGCCTCGATTGCCTTCTGGAGTTCTATCTTAGCAACATCGATACCGGGAACCAATGTGAGCTGTACGTTGTCGATGAAGAAGTCTGAACGACGAGCACCATAAGAATTCAACGAGATTACAATCTTAGCACCAGTAACGGCCTTCTCAATGGTAAAGGGAGCTTCCAATGTGCTCCACTCTGCATCGTTGAAGTAGGTATTAACGTCACCGCCCTTAGTTCCAGAAGCAGCTGGTGATTTTTCAGATACGAGAGCTACTTCACCATCCATAAGAGCGATACCAACCTTAGTATTCTGGTTAGCCTGATTGTCTTTGTCATAGCTATAGTGCTGCTTGTAGTCAACTGACAAGATATAGTCGCCAGCGGGCATTTTAGCAAGAGCATCTGATGTAATAGTGAATACATTTCCTTTATCATTCCATCCCTGACGGAAGAAGAGTGAGTATTCACCGTCGCTCGGATCAGATGTACCGAACTGAGAAGTTGTGCTTGCAGAACCTGCAGGACGGAGTTCGGTATTGTTGAACTGAGTACCTACGCCTGCGAATGTCCAGCCTGTCAGCTCGAGAGCACCGTTAGAAGCGGCCTTCTCACCATCTGCCTCGAAGCTTGCATTTGCAATCTCGGGAGCACCGGGAGCGTACTCGATAACGAGCTTAGGAGCATTCTCAGAAGCCTTACCAGCTACATCACCACCACCGGAATTACCTGTCATCTTGAAGATTACGTACTTCTGTCCTGCTGCAGCAAGAGCCTTAACCTGATCAAGAACATCAATGTTGAAGGTTTCACTTGCGCTCTGTGGGAACGAAACAGTAGTGATATTTGTTGCAGCAAGGTTAACCTTTGCATTGCCTTCAGCCATTGCTGCATAGTCAAGAACTTCATCGGCATTAACAACAAATACACCGCAATCGCGTGCCTTACGAGATTCACCAATACCTGTGAAGGTGAAGGTTGCCTTCGTTACTGTCGCATTCTTTGGAAGACTTGCGAAGTCGAACTCAGCGTATGCAGCACCCTGCCATGTAGCATTGAAAGCAGAATTGTTAACATGCTCGGTTTCTGCGTCTACAGTGCTTGTATAAACATCTGCATCACCACCGCAAGATGAAGAAGCTGTGTGAACAAGAGTAGCAGCAATTACTGGCTCTTCCTCTTCGACAGCCTTGAAGGTAGCGTTCACCATTACGGCAAAGGCGGGCATTTCGAATGTATTGCCTTCTGAAACCTCTATTACATTACCGTTACCACCAAGAACTGTTAGAGCGTCGAGTTCGTAGCCTTCGGCGGGAGTTGCAACCAAAGTTACTGTAGCACCAGCCTCAGCCTCTGTAACAACAGCACCATCAATCTTAGCCTCAATAGAACCATTAGCAATATCAGCAGCGAAGTTGATAGCATAGGTTGTAGCCTTAGGAGCAAGCTTTTCGAGCTTGAAGCTCTGCCATACTGTCCAGTAGTCAGCTGTTGAACCATCAGCCTGCAGACCGATCTTGATGTTGCCTGTTTCTTCCATTGTGAAGTTAACCTCGTTCTTACCATTACCGGCAGCGAACCATGCAGCAGCAGTATCACGTCCGTTAGCAGTATCGCTGTTAACACCAACGATTGCGGTTTGATTATCACCAGCATATACGAAGCCCTTTCTGTTCTCACGCTGGAGAGCAACTACGGTGAGTTTGTAATCACCGGCAGGCAGGGTAATTGTCTGATAGAAACCTGCGGCTGCCTGGTTCCAGTACTCTGCAACACCATTAGAAGCGTTACCAGCACCATCACCTTCCCAACCAGCGTTAGCACCCTTTGCAATAGGAGTAGGATTGACAATGAACAAGTTGGTTACATCTACATCCTCTGTGAGTTCAAGCTTACCAACATATTCTACAACCATACCCTTTACAGTAGCAAGGCCAGTCTCAGCCTGTTCCAGAGTTGTGATAGCAGCGAGATTAGTCTCTATATCCTCAGGAGCGAAGATGTTCTCTTCGTTCTGTGCCTGAGAGAATTTGTTACCAGCTGTAGTAACCTCAAGAATCTGTGCCTTCAGAGCAGCAATGTCAGCAGCATTCTTGCGAGCCTGATAAGCTGCCTCAAGATCTGCATCAAGATTATTGATAGCATCAACATCATCAGCTGACAACGCAGTCCAGTCAGCAATATTCCAATAGTTGCTCAATGCCTCATTCAGAACATAGAACTCACTGAATGTAAAGAATACGTGATTATTAGCCTTAGCACCATTGTTTGTAGCAGTTACAGTGAAGCGAACAAAGTTGTAAGCATCACCCAGCTCGATCTTATCAGATGTGTAGTCGAGAACTGCAGCATCTGTGGGCAGACCTTCACTGATAGTTGTAACGGGAACAAACTCTGAACCATCCTTACTTGCAGAAATTTCAATAGTAGTCGGACGGTTGTTGTTGTTCTGACTACGCTTCTTATAGTAGAAGAAGATGTTGTCAGTAGCAGCAGGCAGCTCTGCCTGCAGATAGTGATCTGCATCGGGAGCATTGTTGTATGCAGAGTGGAAATATGTTGTATAGGTGCGGTCGCTCAGAGCCTCATAAGAGCCCTCACTACCCTCCTTAGCATTACTTGTCCACTCGAATACGGTCTTAGAAGGCCAAGCCTGAGTCTTTCCATATGCAACATAACGAGAATCGCTTGCCAGTGATGTAATGTCCCATACATAAGGTATTTCGTTCATTACATAAGTAGCATTGGGCAGACCGTCTTCGTCATTGTCGTCAACGACTGTCCAGAATGCACCTGCACCCCACTGAGAGCTGTTAGCGTTAGTACTACGGATAGCATACTTGCCTTCTGTATTCAGGAAGAGAACCTGAGTTTCGAAGTCAGCACGATTCTGATTACCAACAATCAGATGCTTCTGAGCTTCAGCGCCGAAGTTGTTGCTACCATCACCACCATTGGTAAATTGTGGGATAAACCAACCCTGTTCCTTAAAGTTACCACCCTTACGTGCAGTAATTTCGAACAGACCAGCTTCGTTCAGATTTGCTGTCAGATAACCATCCTTCTTCAGGTAGTATGTCGTTTCGTCCTTAACAGTAGAAACCAAATATGTCTCACCTGATACCATAGTTTCATTAGCGCGCTCGTATGCGAGATCGGTAGAGTTAGCAGTCTGCTTGTAATTAACGTTCTTGAACGACAGCCAGCTGATGTTGTTGTCAGCAGCAATGTTCAAGTTGAATTTCAGAATACCGTCATTACCTACAAGACCAGTAGCAGTGAACTTAGCAAGACTGAACTGTGTGCCTTCTACAACAGGACCTTCAGTTACGTCAACAGCCTCACCATCGTTTACATTAGCTGTGATACCTGTAGCTTCCTTAGCTGCAGCACCGCTCTTAGCATGAACACGAATCCAAGCCTCAACCTCATAACGGCCTTCCTCCAGACCTGTCAAAGTTGCTGTGATCTTATTCTCACCAAGGCTGTTGGCATCGCCTGTCCAGTACTCGAAGAACGGAACCTTGAACTCTGTGCCGTCAGTTTCGCCTTCCTTACTCCATGTGTTAATATAGAGAGCTGTGTCGAAGTCCTTAGCCTGAACGTCGTTGATTGTCCAAGCAGAGAGCAGAAGGTCGTCAGCAACCATAGCATTGTCATGCTGCCATCCTGTGAGAAGAACAGGATTCTGCATAGCCGAAGCTTCGGCTGTGGTCAGCGTTCCTTCATTATACTTGTTCTGATCGTAAATGGCATTGAATGCAGCCAATGCGTCTGCTGTGTAAACGTTGGTAGTAGCCAACAGTGCAGCAGCTCCTTCGAGAGCATTCTTGGCATTCTCGTAAGCCTTTACAGAAGCTGTAGCAGCCTCAACAGCAGTCTTCAGAGCTGCGAGGTTTTCATCGCTCTTGTCAGCATCGTATGTATTCTTAGCACCAGTCAGAGCTTCAGCAAGAGTAGCCTCCATGGGCTTGCCATTAGCGGCTTCGTAGTCTGCCAGTACAGAACCTGCCTTAGCAGCCTCGATAACATCACCTTCACCATAGTAAGTCAGAACTACGTTGTCGATACCCATCCAGTTTGCAGTAGCAGTTGTCTGCTCCAGACCAACCTCGATGGTGTTGTCTGTAACAACAGTCCAAACCTCATAAGCGGTAGGCTCACCAGCGGTCAGATACTTCTTATCATTGTTTGCGAATACATACTGGCTCTCGTTGGGATCTGCCAATGTGTTCACGAATGCAGCGATGTTCAGCTTGTATGTACCGTTGGGAACATTCTCGATGGTCTGGTACATCTTGTTTGCCTTAGCAGAACCATTCCAGTTCTCGAAGAAGGGAACTGTGAAAGCACCATTCTGGTTGCTTGCAAGAGCCTGATTCTGGAAGCCACCGGTGCAAGTCCAGCCGCTTGTATTCGAATCGAATGTACCGTTTACAACAAATTTGGTAACAACGCCATTCTCTGCGCTAGCTCCTTCAACTGTCTTGGTATTGATAGCCAAGTATGTTTCGTGGTTCAATTTTGCAGCAGCGGCCTTTATGTCATCTACTGTAGACTCAGCATTTGTATATACAAGACTTGCCTCGTCTGTATCTATTCCATTTTCCTTAGCAAATACGAGAGCATCGTACAGAGCCTTCTTAGCAGCATAAGCCTTAATGATGTTAGAGTCTGTCTCAGGTGCCATGAATATCCATTCACAGTTCCAACCCTCTACAGCATTGGCATGAGCCACAATACCTGTTGCATGGAAACTGCTGTTGTAACCCCAGCAAGGAGAGTCGGCATTGCCACCGGCATCATGGATGTGGTAATAGCCATTATCCAACTTTGTAAGGCCATATTGGGTGGCATTTGCACCATCAGCATGCATGGCATCGCCCTTAATATCGTTACCGGATGTGAACACGAACTTACTGTTGCTGGTATTTGTCAGCGTGAAGCTGGCAGCATCTCCAATAAATGTAGCATTGAATCCCTCATCGGCAACGATAGCCGTTGTAGACCAGCTAAACCAGGCTTTGCCCATAGCAAGGAATTTGCCTGAGCCAACATTCAGCACCTTGTAATTGTTACCAGAGACAGGTGTCTCACCAGCAATTGTGGGAGCTGTCCAAGATTGTGCGGGTTCAGGAGCGGCTTTCTTGACTGCCTTGAGGCAGCTCTCGTGCCAGTTTTCGTCACCGTCGAGGTTAGGACGGCAGTAGATGGTGTAATCGCCAGCCTCAGCAACTACGTAGCTGTTTCCTATGCCTTCGGGAAACCAGCTCTTGATGGTTGAACCGTCTGTGCTGGAGGCAACCTTAAACTCTGCATCAGCAGCAAGAGTCATATCGAGAGAGAACTCCTTAATGCCATTTTTCTCGAGTTCTTCATTCAGGGTCATCTTGTTGGCCTCGTCAATCTGCCATTCGGTCATAGAACCGACAACATAGAAGCTAAGTTCGGGCTCGGGAGTGGGCTCAACTTGCTCCTTGATTTCGATGGGCCAGAACTGAACCTTTTCGTTGAACTGACCAATGGCACCAACAATCTGGTAGGTCTTGCCTTCCTCAAAGGTGGGAATCTCTATGCCAAACTTGTTGTAGCCATAAACGCCCTGGGCCTCGGAAATGTCCTTGTCCTCATTATTGACGGTAATAGAAATGTTCTTACCATCAACAGCATAAGATGTAACGTCCTTCAGGGTAATTACCTGGTTCATTACGGCATTGCCGAGAGATATAGCAGGATAGTTTACAGGCTGAGCGGGATCGTCGTTCACAACGATATCGTTGTCGGGAACGAGCTGACGCAGTTGGTTGTAGATGCTTACCTTACCAGTCCAACCTGGGGTGATGTACTTACCCTTCTCGGCAGCAACGCTCTTTTCGCCAGTCTGGTCATAAATCAGGGCAAAGTCTCGCTCATCAGGATTATAGAGGTAAACGTACTGGTTAGTAGGCTTAGCAATAACCCAAGCCTTACCAGTGTAAGCGAAAATGTCATTGTTTGCCAATGAGTTCATCGCTGTAAAGGAAGAGTAGCTGGGGATCTGCGTGAATGTAGCAGAAGCTACTGCGCTCTGGTCGTCACCCTTCACTGCGATAGCCTTCACAGTCGTGGTCTCTGTGATGGGGAGAGCACGGCCATACTGTGGAGAACTTCCAGCAACTGGATCTGCTCCATTCATAGAGTAGTAAATCGTAGCACCCTCAGTCTCACAAGCGATTTCTACACTCGTAGTGCCTACGAATGTACCACCGTTAGGTGTGAATGTAGGTGTAGCTACAGGACTGTCTTCAACCTGCTTCCAGAATGTAAGCTTTGTCTGGCCTGAGTTTCCATAGCAGGCAAAGCGTGGGCTACTTGCATTGTACTGCAGGATGCGGGCTGTTGTGCCTACATTCGTGACAGTAAAACCGTTGCTATATGCAACAGTCCAAGAACTGGCATCAGCAACACTCTCTGCTGTCGTCAGGGAGTTGCCTGATGACCAGCTAAGATAAGTACCAGCTGTCGTCTTGAAGGCGATAGAGCCTTCTGCACTTCCTGCTACAATAGTCAGGGGATAGGTGCCTGCCGGCGTCCCTGTGTAGTCAGTAGCAGTACCAATGGTAGTTCCACTGGTCGTCACAGCAGTCAGCTCCTTAGTGGCAGATTGTGTTTCTCCAGCCATAATAACGACGTCGCCCACCGTAAGTGTCTCAGTCTTTTGCCAGCCAGCGAACACCGTTCCGCACACCATCATCAGCAAGCTGACAAGTGTAAAACGTAATGTTTTAAACATAGCTTTAAGTGTTTTGGTTAATAAATAAAGTTAATTAAAAATTGGTTTTTAAGTTTGTTTCCTGTTTGTTTTTCACGCTATTCGGTCCAAAGGTAGTGAAAGTTTCCTTAACTCACAAGAAATGAGTGAGAAATTTACGAGAGCCCCTCAAAAAACTTAATAAATAGGAATAGCGCTCGCGCATAAGCGCACGCACATGAAGCACATAGCAAACAGAGTACTCTACACTATATTTCATAATAAGTTCCCCGACGGGGAACGATGGTTCCAAGACGGGGAACGAATATTCCAAGACTTGGAACGATGGTTCCCCGTCATGAAATAATGAATGCTCCTAGACCCTAAAGCCTTTGCTTCGAGGCCTTCACCCTTTTGCTCCTAAGTGATTTTAAACATAGACTACGAGGTTGTGGGGAGGTTGAGGAAATATTATTTCGAAGAAATTTGGGAAATCGCTCGAATATTCGTATCTTAGCGCCCAAATTTAACATAAATTATAAAACGTGATGAAAGGAATGTTACGAACTGCGGTTCTGGCACTGGCGTTTGGTGCTGCCATAGAAGGGCAGGCACAGACGGTGGTGAAAGGCCGACTGGTGGACGCTGAAAGCGGCGAACCGCTGGTGGGCGCTCAAGTGCGCATTATGGGAGAAAAGACAGGTGTAGTGACTAATGCCGAAGGTGAGTTCACTCTGCAGAACCCTCGTCAGCGTCGCGAGATAGCCACAGCCTATCTGGGTTTCAAACCAAAGAACTTCAATGTGCCCAAGAACGGTGAAATGGGACAATTGGAGCTTGAGCCAGAGGATGTGATGATGGAAGGCGTGACCGTTCACGGCACTATGGCTTTCGACCGTCAGACTCCTGTGGCACTGTCCAATATAACCATCGATGAAATCGAGGAAAAGCTGGGTGGACAGGAATTCCCTGAAATAATGAAGACCACGCCTGGTGTGCACGCCAACAAGCAAGGCGGCGGCTGGGGCGACTCGGAAATCTACATGCGCGGCTTCGATAATACCAACGTTGCCACTATGGTGAACGGTGTTCCCATGAACGATATGGAGAACGGAACCGTATATTGGAGCAACTGGGCTGGCATCAGCGATGTGGCAAAGATAGTGCAGACACAGCGCGGACTTGGTGCATCAAAGGTGAGCGTACCCAGCGCAGGCGGTACCATCAACATCATCACCAAGACCCTCGACCAGAAGCGCGGCGGAAGCCTCCAGTACCAGATGGGCAACAACGGTGCCAACAAGATAACCTTCAACGTTTCCACCGGCCTGACGAAGAAAGGCTGGGGACTGACCTTGCTGGGCACTCGCCAGTGGGGCGACGGATATGTTCAGGGCACAGACTATGAGGGCTACACTTGGTTCGGTAGCGTTGCCAAGAAGTTCAACGATAAGCACACCCTTTCGTTCACAGGCTTCGGCACCATTCAGGAGCATGGACAGCGCACCTCAAGTCAGAACTACGGTCCGCTGACCCTTTCGGAATGGGCTCGCGTGCGTCAGCAGTACGGCGACGACCACTACCGCTATAATCCTACATTCGGACGTCTGCACGGCGAGGACTACAACGCTATGCGTAACCGCTACCACAAGCCTCAGCTCTCGCTCAACCACGATTGGACAATCGACAACCGCAGCTCGCTCTCCACAGCCCTGTATATGAGTATCGGACGCGGTAGCGGAACTACTGGCGAAGGATTCGGCAGCGGTTCATATACCGACATCAGAGGCGTCAGCTACGGACAGGTGCTCAACACCTTCCGCAATGCCGACGGCACCTTCGACTACGATGCTATCTACGACCGTAACGTACTGAGCACCACAGGTTCACAATTTGCTCTTGCCAACAGCCAGAACAACCACCTGTGGACAGGTCTTCTCAGCACCTACTCCAACCACATCAACGAACACTGGGACGTGTCGGGAGGTATAGACTTCCGCTACTACAACGGAACCCATAAGACAGTCCTGAGCGACCTCTTCGGCGGTCAGTACTTTATGGACTACGACCAGCGTAGCAAGATTGACCCGAAGAACAATCCCATCGCCAACAACACCTCTTGGCTCTATCAGAAGTTGGGTGTAGGCGACATCGTATATCGCAACTACGACGGCTATGTGGTGCAGGAAGGCGTGTTCGGACAAGCCGAATACAAGTGGAAAGGACTGAGCGCCTATGCCAATGGCGGACTGAGCAACACCACATACTGGCAACGCAACCACTACTACTACGAGAAGTCGCAGGAGAAGAGCGACAACGTGAGCTTCCTGGGAGGTAACATCAAGGGTGGTGCCAACTACAACATCAACGAGAATCACAACGTATTCTTTAATATAGGATACATCAGTCGCGCACCTAAGTACAACGCAGCTTTCATGAAGGCCGAAACCAGCAACATGCTGAACAAGGACGCCAAGAACGAGAAGATATTCAGTTGCGAACTGGGCTACGGTTTCCACTGGCAGTGGATAACAATGAAGCTGAACGGATACTTCACAAAGTGGCTCGACAAGACAATGAGCAAATACATCGACAGTTTCCAGGAAACAGCATACATCAACATGACCGGCGTAGATGCCCGTCACATGGGTATCGAACTGGAGGCAAAGCTGGAGCCTGCCAAGTGGGTTGACATCAAGGGTATGTTCTCATTGGGCGACTGGAAATGGTGCAGCAATGCCGAAGGTTACGTGTATAACGAACGCGGACAGGCTCTAGCAGCCGACGGAACCCTCACAACCGTTGGTTCTGCCACTCACGCTAAGGCAAACATAGACCTCGACGGAGTTCGCGTGGGCGGTTCGGCACAGACAACAGCTTCGCTGGGTGCCGACTTCAAACTGGGTCAGGTGCTCGGAATGTCCGACCGTCACGAGCTGAAGATTGGTGCCGACTGGGTTTACTACGGTCGCAACTACAGCTACTATTCGTTCTCTGGCTCGAACCTGACAATCGGTAAGACATACAAACCAAGCGAACCTTGGAAGGTGCCCGGAGCAAGTCAGGTTGACCTGCGTGCTACGTATCGCTTCAAGATGAGCGACAAGATTTCAGCCACACTGAGCGGCGTAGTCAACAACCTGTTCGACTATCAGTACATCGGCAAGGCCTACAACTCGAACAACGCCGTTGTGGCTGCCGACAACGTTTACGTCTTCTATAATTTCGGACGTACATACACGATAAGATTGAAGCTCAATTTTTAATCTTTAATGGATAATTGACAATGGACAATTGATAATTGATAATGTTATGAAAACTATCAAACAATATATGCAAAACGTTCTCTGTGGTCTCTGTCTTCTCTGTCTTCTCTGCGTGCTCTGTGTTTCATGCGAGGACTACACCGAACACAACTTCGGCAAGCCCGAAGAACTGTACGAAGCCGTGCAGGTGAACACCTACACATTTGAGCTTACTGCCGACAATTATAAGGAGATTGCCACCAACGAAGACAACATCGCTCTTGCACAGGCTGCCGACGAGGATGGCACTACGCTGAAACACCTGCAAATGGTTGGCGACAGCGCATGCTTTGTAGGCAACATAACACCACAGGAATACCTGCCTGCAATACTTAAGAGTCTGGTGGGAGCTGGTGAATACTACAGCATGACTGCCGGTTCATCCATCACTGTTCGCTTCCGTCAAGGCGAGCTTGTACCAACCGATGCATACGTGCCTCAACAAGGCGACCTCACCACATCTGGAAAATATCTGTTGGTACCAAAGGGCATGAGCCAGGTTCTTGCAGGAAGTAACAATGAAGCCACAGGTCAGACCTTCGACTACGGCTATATCTATCCATCTGGCAGCACTCGCTATCCCAATGCTGTTAATGCCCTGTTCGATGGATCCATAAAGGCCGATGAAATGGCAGCTAAATATCTCTATAACATAGACAAGGACGGCGACTCGTGGTTGCTGAGCAATCCCGATAACTTGTATATGTATCTGGATGGAGAGCACAACACATTCCAATACCTTGACGACCTTGGTGACATAGACGAAGGTATGTATCCCAACTGGAGCATTACCTACGACGCTGAGAACCAGATCTACGACATTACCAACACTGAAACACAGCAGACTATTCTCTACGGTACTCAGTTCAATTCAGCAGGAGCCTACGCCGATAAGAAGGGCGAAGACGGCTATGCCGATATTCAACTATATGTATTTAAGGCTAATGGCTCGGAATACGTGTCTGTAGGAGAAGATGTGGAGGAAGTAGTGTTCACGCTTGATGAAGACGGTTGGCAGACTAAAGGCGACTATTTGAACTGTCCGCTCACAGGCGGTACAACGCTCTCAGATATGGATGCTGTGTACGAGGCAATAGGTTGGAGCATAGAAAACAAGGGTAGCATTGGCGACCTCACATACGTTTGGCGCTACGATGCAATGTACGGTTTGCGTGCTTCTGCCTTCAAGTCGAGCACCTACTACCCCACCGATGTATGGGCTATCAGTCCCAGCATTAACCTGAAGAAGGCAGAAAAGCCCATCTTCACATTCGAACAGGCTCAGAAATATGCCGACGACAAGAATATTGAAGACGATAAGGTAACCGACTACCTGCAAGTGTGGTTAAGTACCAACTTTGCCGGTCGTGGAGGACTGGACGCAGCCACATGGGTGAATGTCACCGACAAGGTTGAAGGCACATGGCCTGACGGCAGCGACTGGACTTACTATCCCATGACTCTCGACCTGACCGAGTATGCAGGACAAACCAATGTTTGTGTAGCCTTCCGCTACATTTCAACTGATGGTGCTGCTGCAACTTGGGAGGTTAAGAACGTAGTCTGCAAGGAACCGGAAGCAGAAGAAGAATGATTGGACAAGAGGAAATTGTAGGAAGGCTGACAGAGATGGTGGACCAGGGGCGTCTGCCCCATGCCCTTATGCTCTATGGACCAGAGGGCAGCGGCAAACTGGCTATAGCCCTGCATCTGGCACGATACCTTCTGTGCGAATATCCAGCCAACGGACAGCCTTGCGGCATCTGTCACTCCTGCCGGATGACGGAGCAATGGCAACACCCCGACCTGCATTTCTCTTTTCCACTGATAAAGGCAAAGAGTACCGATGCCCCCATATCAGACGACTATATGACGGAATGGCGCGAACAAATAAGCGCCACTCCATACTTCACAGCAAACGACTGGCTGGCTGACCTCGGCGCAGAAAACCAACAACTGCAGTTCTATGTTGGCGAAAGCGATGCTCTGCAGAAGAAACTGTCGCTGAAAGCAAGTCAGGGAAGTTATCGCGTAGTGGTTATATGGCTGCCTGAGAAAATGCCTGCAGCCACAGCTAACAAGCTACTGAAGCTCATCGAAGAACCTCCATCAAAGACCCATTTCATCATGGTTAGTCAAGAGCCTGACCAGGTGCTCGGAACTATTGTCAGCCGAACACAACTGATAGCCGTTCCAGCCCTGTCGGAAGAGGTGATTGCACAAGCCCTGATAGAACATCACGGTGTGGAACCACAGAAAGCACAAGACCTGGCACATGTGGCTCAAGGCAGCTATACGCAAGCCGTGAAACTGACAGAAGAAGACAATGAACGACGCGAATACTTCGATCTCTTCGTGGAAATGATGCGTTTGTGCTATATGCGCAAGGCAAAGGAGATGAGACAATGGGCTGAACAGGTTGCTGCGATGGGACGTGAACGACAGAAACACATGCTGGAATACTGTCAACGACTGGTGCGCGAGAACTTCATCTACAACTTCCAGAACAAACAGCTCAACTATATGACGGAAGGCGAAGCCGAGTTTGCAAAGAAATTCGCACGCTTCATCAACGAGCGAAACGTAATCCCGTTTATGGAAGAGCTGGCGGCCTGTCAAACCGATATAGAACAAAACGTAAGTGCCAAGATGGTATTCTACGACCTAACACTAAAAGTAACAATACTATTAAAATCATAACAACACGATATATGGAACAGGAATATACATGCGGTAAGAACCTGCGAGGACTGTGTGCCAAAGGCTGCGGACGCGACCAATGCCAGTTGAACGTACACGACTACATGGCTGACCTGCCCGATAACCAGACGGTAACAGACCTTGTGGAAGTGCAGTTCAAGAACACACGCAAGGGATATTACCGAAACGATAATCATCTGGCAATAGAAAAAGGCGATATCGTTGCCGTTGAAGCTTCACCCGGACACGATATCGGCATCGTTACTATGACGGGCCGACTGGTAGCTTTGCAGATGAAGAAAGCATACTTGAAGCCAGGCGAGGAGATAAAGAGAATCTATCGCATTGCCCGTCCCACCGATATGGAGAAATACGAAGAGGCAAAGGCACGCGAACACAGCACCATGATTCGTAGTCGTCAGGCCGCCAAGGACCTGGGTCTGGAGATGAAGATTGGTGATGTAGAATATCAGGGCGACGGTAACAAAGCTATCTTCTATTATATTGCCGAAGGACGTGTTGACTTCCGCGAACTCATTAAAGTACTGGCAGAACTCTTCCATGTTCGCATTGAGATGAAACAGATTGGTGTGCGCCAGGAGGCCGGACGCATCGGCGGATTTGGTCCTTGCGGCAGAGAACTGTGCTGCGCCACATGGATACGTTCGTTCCAAAGCGTAGGTACTGCTGCTGCACGATTCCAGGATGTAAGCCTCAACCCACAGAAATTGGCTGGTCAGTGCGCTAAACTCAAGTGCTGCATGAACTACGAGGTTGACCAATACATCGAAGCCGGACGCCGTCTGCCCAGTCGTGAAATAACGTTGGAGACAATGGATGGTGAATTCTATTTCTTCAAGGCCGACATATTGTCGAATATGGTTACATACAGCAGCGACAAACGTATGGCTGCAAACCTCACAACAATCCCAGCCAAACGTGCGCTGGAAATCATCGAGATGAACCGCAAGGGTGAGAAGCCTGAAAGTCTTGAAGAAGGCGGAAAGAAACTTCCTGTTCGCCCTGTGGACCTTGCTGCACAAGATGATTTGCACCGTTTCGACAAAAAGAAAAAGAAGAAGAAAAAACACGGTCACGACAACCGAGAAGCGAAAGAACCGAAAAGTGAGAATTAAGCACCTGTTGCCTGTATTGGCAACACTATTCACAATATCATGTACCCAAAGTACCATCACCCATCACTATGAAGCGGTGAGTGATGAAGGTTGGAGCCGTAACGATACACTACATTTCCCACTTCCTGAAATTAAAGAGGATGGCAATTATCGTGTGGAGTTGGGACTACGCTACAACAATCTGTTCCCATACGAAGGACTATGGCTTGTGGCTGAAACAAGACTCAATACTCCCCATTTCATCCGTATAGATACTTTATGCATCGTTACGGCAAACAAAGAAGGACGTCCAACAGGACGAGGCGTAGTATTGATGCAAAGCGATACCTTACTTACTACATTGCATCTATCAAAGGGACAGAATGGAGAAATCTATCTAAGACACATTATGCACAATGAGGTCTTACCCGGAATACTTGATGTAGGGGTTAAGGTTAAAAGGTGAATGGTTAATGGTTATTGGTTATGGGTTATTGGTTATAGGTTATAGGTTATTGGTTATAGGTTATAGATTTAAAACCGTCTAATGAACAAAGCGGTTGCGGCCTGCATCCATACGCAGGAAGATAAACAGCAACAATGTGAATCCCCACAACGACGAACCACCATAACTGAAGAATGGCAAGGGAATACCGATAACTGGAGTCAATCCCAAAACCATACCCACATTTATGAATAGGTGGAACAGGAACACACTCATCACACAATACCCATAAATACGCGCCGAAGCATACGATTGTCGTTCTGCTAAGTGAATGAGCCTAAGTATCAGGGCAAGGAAAAGGAGCAGAACGATAGCAGAACCGAGAAATCCTTCTTCCTCACCAACCGTACAGAAGATAAAGTCCGTTTCCTGTTCGGGCACATACTTTAATTTCGTCTGTGTTCCATTGAGGAATCCCTTGCCACGCAAACCGCCAGAACCTATGGCTATCTTTGCCTGAATAACATTATATCCCACACCTTTTGGATCTTCCTCAATACCGAGCAATACACGAATACGAGTCTGCTGGTGGGGCTGCAGAATATTATTGAGAGCGAAGTCTGCCGAATAGTGTAGAGTTAGCGAACCGATAGCAAATAGACTTATCAAAGCGTAACGCATAGAACGTTGCTGAACAGCCAGTACTATAAGATATACTATCAGTCCTATGCAAACAATTAATAATACCCAAGTGACATCGAAAGGAATAACAAACTTGCTGAATAACAATGCTGTCAAAGTTAGAGCAAAACCATATATAAATACTCGCCATACGTGTTCACGCTGCTTAGTATATACATACATCAATCCTACCGTGAACAAGAATATCATGAGGAGTACCAAGAACTGACCAAGACTAATGTAATGGATATGCCATAAATGAGCATCAGCAAGACGTACCCCAACCACGAAGTAGATAATGGCAGAGACTCCAGCGAATAGTACAGAACCAGGCATTCCTTCACGATAAAGCATCAGGAAGAATGCAGTATAGACAAGTGCACTACCCGTTTCCTTCTGAAGGATTATAAGTCCCATAGGCAACACCACAAGGAAGCAGGCTAATGCAAAGTGCCACCATTTGGATATGTTGAAATCATTACTGCCCATATATTTTGCTACACATAGAGCAGTAGCAAACTTCGCAAATTCAGCAGGTTGGATACTGAACTTACCAATCTTTATCCACGACATAGAACCCTTGATGTCATGGGCAAGAAATGGCGTAGCCAAGAGCAAAAGCATGAATGCAGCATATAGCACATAGGCAAAACTGTCATAGAAACGCTCGTCTATACTCAAGACTAAAGCCGCAAGTATGAAGGATGTGCCAATCCACATTATCTGCATACCGCTACGGGTTCCAAGGTCGAAGAAGTTACCAGCCTGACCGAAGTCGTATGTAGCACCACATACACTCATCCATCCCATACCCAGCAGGGCTATATATATGATAATGGTAAACCAGTCGAGCGAGGCCAGTATTCCACGTTTATTATTATCGTTCGGTGCTACCATAGTTTATAGTTCTGTTAGCAAAAGCCTCTGCCTTGGCTTCACTCGATGGCGAAAGCTTTCCGTTGATGAATTTCTCCATAATCAATGCACCGAATGGAACTCCATAAGTTGCTCCCCAACCACCATTCTCGACATATACAGCCACAGCAATCTTTGGGTCGTCCTTTGGAGCAAAGCCCATAAATACGGAATGGTCGTGACCGCGGTTTTGTGCCGTTCCCGTCTTGCCGCACACCTCATACCACCCATTGTTTGCAGAACGGCAAGTTCCTCCTACTACGGCCTGACGCATACCTGCTACAACTGTTTCATAATTATGACGCGAAACTTTAGTATAATGCTTCTCGCGATATATTGTATCTATTGACTCTCCCTGAACCTCCTTAACCACATGAGGGATGATGTAATAACCGCGATTAGCAATCGTAGCTCCAAGATTTGCTATTTGAAGCGGTGTAAGGTTTACCTCACCCTGTCCGATGGCAATGGAGATGATACTCAAAGCGCTCCACGATTTACCCAGATGCTTGTCGTAAAAGTCGGCATTGGGGATTAAGCCACGTTTCTCGCCTGGCAAGTCTATACCCAAAGGATAACCGAAACCCATGCTAACCATATAGTCCTTCCAAGTCGTCATAGCCTCCTGCACAGAAGCATACTTCTTACGATTACCAAACATATAGTAAAGTCCCCAGCAGAAATATCCGTTACATGAAGTTGCTATGGTAGGAATAAGTGGAATAGGTGAAGCATGACCGTGACATCCTACCTTCAATCGTCCGAAACGGAAGCCTCCACTACAAGGATAAGTAGTCTGAGGCGTGATTATCCCCTCTTCAAGGAACGTGAGTGCCTGACTGGTCTTGAATGTAGAACCAGGAGGGTACTGTCCCATAATGGCACGATTAAGCAACGGCTTCATCGGGTCTGCAGTAAGCATACGGTTATTGCGTCCACGTTGTCGGCCTACCATGATACGCGGGTCATAAGTCGGCGATGAAACCATACAAAGCACTTCGCCAGTAGATGGTTCTATAGCCACTATACTACCTAGTTTTCCACGCATCAAGCGCTCGCCCAGCTGTTGCAGTTCAAGGTCGATACTTAATGTAAGGTTCTTTCCAGGTATAGGAGCACGGTCGAACTTTCCGTTTTGATAATTACCCTTTATTCGTCCCTTTGCATCACGAAGAAGTATCTCCACACCCTTTTCACCACGCAACTGTCGTTCGTAACTGCGTTCTACGCCAAGTTTGCCTATATAGTCACCACTCTGATAATAATCATCTGACTCAATATCGGCAGGACCAACCTCTCCCACATCACCAAGGATATGTGCTGCATTTGGGTATGTATATTGACGAATGCTACGTTTCTGGATATAGAATCCAGGGAAACGGAACAGCTTCTCCTGAAATGTCGAGAATTCCTCTGCCGAGAGCTGGTTCATGAAAATCTGTTGGGTATAACTGCTGTAACCAGGATTGCGGTTTCGATCTTTAATCTCCTCCATTCGGCGGTCGAATATCTCCTGAGTTATGCCAAGACTCTCACAAAGGTCCAATGTATCCAAGTCATTCAGCTCAGACATCACAACCATTACGTCGTAAGCCGGCTGGTTATATACCAGCAATTTACCAGTACGGTCACGCATAGCACCACGGGCAGGGTACTGAATACGTTTGAGAAATGCATTGGAGTCGGCATTGCGCTTGAAGTCCTCGCTCATCAGTTGCAATGTAAAAAGTCGCAACAGATAAACGACAACAATGCCAATAGCAATAGCACCCAGAATATACTTTCTGTTGCCGTATTGTACGTCATTTCCCATTTCGCAGAGTGTCGATTATGAGCATTAATACAAATGTCAATAAGAGGCTTGAAGCATAGGTTATCAGCATTTCCCGAATATGGAAGAACGAGAAACTCTCCAATATGAAATATGCCGTGTGGTGTACTAATAAGAGAATGGAAAGATAACGAATATGATTCCATCGTCCCATACTCTTGAATGTTGGCACCATATCCTCTGCGACCTCCTTTGGAACCATTGAACAGAGCAAAGGCCATTGAACAAATGAAGCCAACACTAAAGATGCGGCAGCCTCACCGGGGGTATTTGAGAATGCATCGATGATAACTCCCAAGACAAAAGCCCACAACATGTTTCCAATGCGACTGGCATTCAATGGGAAGAAAGCGAGGAAGAGGACATAGGGCATTGGTGTAGCATATCCGAACAGATGTATATGGTTGCACACCAACACCTGCAAGGCAATCAAGGCAAGCATCTGCAACAAATGTCGAAGGAATATCAGTATCATTACTCTTCTTCGTTTTCTTTTTTTGTTTGAATCATCGGAGCCGATTTCCAATCTAAGACACTAACATCACGCAATCGGGCAAAATCGGTACTCAGTCCAATCTCAAGTTTATACGACAGTCCATCATCAGAGTTCAGTATCCGCTTCACTCTGCCTATGAATATACCTGGAGGGAAGACGCTGCTGTAACCGCTGGTTTCCACCATTTCATCTTCCTTCAAGTCTGCATGACGAGGAATATCGTCGATGAAAGCCCGTAACGGACTACCACCTTCCCACTTGAGATATCCGAAATAATCTGTTCGCTTCAATCGGCAACTGATGCTGCTATGAGAATTCAGTACCGGCAGAACTATTGAATAATGGCGACCTACCTGACACACGATACCCACAATACCAGTACCGCAGACAACACCCATCTCCGTCCGGATGCCATCGGCCTTTCCCTTATTAATAGTTATGAAATTGTCCCTATCGCGAATGCTGTTATTAATTACCCGTGCCGGAATACGCTTGATTCCATTCAGATGTGCTGCCAGTTCCAACTCTGTTTGTGTGGAATCATGCTCCAACAAAGCCAGACGGTGACGGAGTATGTCAACTTCACACTGTAACTCGAGGTTTGTTTCCGTCAACTGACGGTTCAACTCGCCAAGATTATGATACGATAAAACCCTGTTCTCTATTTCCAGCACCTTACCCGTGACAGCATTAGCCTGAGTAAACCATACGCTGCTTTGATAAGAACCATAACGAAGAAGGAGCACCAGGCTCGTTATCTCCAAAAGAAGAAAAACAATCCAGTGCCCCCACTCTCTTATTCTATCCTGCAGGGTACTCACTTTATTACATCAGGAACGAGAACTCGCGAATATTCTTCAATGCCACACCTGTACCCTTTGCTACGCTGTGCAATGGGTCTTCAGCCACATGGAAGGGGATATTTATCTTATCTGTCAGACGTTTGTCAAGTCCACGCAGTTGGGCTCCACCTCCAGTCAGCCAGATACCATTGTGCACGATATCGGCATATAATTCAGGTGGTGTTGCCTCCAAAGCATTCAATACAGCAGTCTCTATCTTTGAGATTGTCTTTTCCAGACAGTGTGCTATCTCTTGGTAGCAAACAGGCACTTCCATAGGCAATGCTGTAATCTTGTTAGGACCATAGACAACATAGTCGTCTGGAGCATCATCGCCAAGGTCTGCTAAAGCAGCTCCGACATGAATCTTAATACGCTCAGCCATACGTTCCGAAACACGAAGGTTGTGCTGACGGCTCATATAGTCCTGAATGTCTGCCGTGAGGTCATCGCCAGCCAAACGCTGACTCATATTCACCACAATACCTCCCATGGAAATAACGGCAATCTCAGTGCTACCGCCACCGATATCAACTACCATGTTGCCCTGTGGTGCCAACACATCCAGACCGATACCTATAGCAGCAGCCATAGGTTCATAAATGAGATATACCTCACGTCCGCCGGCATGTTCTGCACTATCACGCACAGCACGTAGCTCCACTTCAGTAGAACCACTTGGTACGCCTATCACCATCTTTATTGACGGGCTGAACAGACTGCGTCCAGTATGTACCATTTTTATCAAGCCGCGAATCATTTTCTCGCATGCATCGAAGTCGGCTATCACACCACTGCGCAATGGACGCACAGTGCGGATGTCCGAATTTGTCTTTTCATGCATTTCCTTGGCACGCTCACCAACAGCAATCATGCGATCAGTACGACGGTCAAGAGCCACCACACTTGGTTGGTCAACCACAATCTTACCATCAGAGATGATGATGGTGTTGGCCGTACCCAAGTCCATGGCAATTTCCTTACTCAATGAAAACCACTTCATTATAATTTGACAATTTACAATTTTACAATTTTTTCCTCACTTCTCACCCTTCACTACTCACTTCTTGCTCCTCTTCGCTACGCAAGCGCTTTGCGATTACTCCCCTTGTGAGAACCAAGAGTGAATGGCGGTGTCATAGTGACTGCTTACAGCAAAAGCCTGTGTGGCAAACCAACGACGCTGTTCCAATGTCGTCTGTGCACCCTGTTCGTCCAGAATCTCTGCCAAACGGCTATACTGAGCCTTCGAAGGAACGATTACTACATCGTTGAAGTTCTTTGCAGCAGCACGAATCAGCGAAATACCGCCGATATCTATCTTCTCAATAATGTCAGCCTCAGATGCTCCGCTCTTAACAGTCTCTTCAAAAGGATATAGGTCAACGATAACGAGGTCTATTTCAGGAATCTCATATTTTCCCATCTCTTGCTGGTCGCCCTCCAAAGCACGACGCCCCAAAATACCGCCGAACACCTTCGGATGCAGAGTCTTAACGCGACCGCCCAAGATGCTGGGATAGCCGGTAACGTCCTCTACTCGTTGGCAAGGAATGCCCAGACTCTCAATGAAAGCCTGCGTTCCACCTGTACTAAGCAGTTCTACACCTTCGGCATGTAACTTGCGAAGTATGTTATCCAATCCGTCCTTGTGATACACGCTCACCAAGGCTTTGCCAATCTTCTTATTCTCCATAAAACTATCTTTATTAATATACGCGTGTGAAAATCGCGGCAAAGATACGAATTTTTTCTCTATTAATATGAAAAATGTTCGCTAATTATTTGGTAGTATCACATACTTTGTATTAACTTCGCCCCCGGATTTACACAACACACATTATATGGATGTAAAAGACTCTTTAAAAATTATACTTGACACCCTGCATGGTTTTAAGAAGCAACGTATTAGTCGTCAGGAACTTGTAGACTTCATCAGAGGTGTCGAGAGCAAGCAGATCACAGACAAAGGACTGGACACGCTTGAGAACTTCGGAAGCGGCGACAAACGCGAAGAGGCACACTATAATGCTGTCATAGACCAAGCCGTTGAAGATAAGATGCTGAAGATGGTGGACAACTCCATTGCAGTAACTGCCAAAGGTGAGCGTTTCCGCAAACAGCCCACAGAGTACATTTTGCGTGAAGACAACGATGAGGACGGTCCTGGCGAGAGCGATAACATCATGCTCGACAACCTTGTAGCCAGTGCACTCAACGACGATGATGACGATGAGACGGAACATATAACCCATGCCCCGTCAAACGCACGTTCACAGCAGATGATTCACCTCATTCAAGCCATCGACCGTAAGATTCCACTCGATGACTATGCAGAACAGATGCAACTTGGTTTCGATGAAGTACTCGATAGCCTTGACCATTTGGTTGAACGTGGTACAAACTTCGATATCACATATTTCGTAGATGAAGTGCTCGACAAAGACTGTCAGGACGAGCTACTTGACTTCTTTGACGAGAATAAAGGAAACGTGGCAAAGGCCATCGAGGAATTCTACGGTGTATATCGCCCGGAGGAAATCCGCCTTGCCCGCCTTATATGGAAACCTTAGTGAGGAAATGCTGGGTAACACCGAACGAACGATCGGCCATTTCACCCCAGAAATCCTCATATTGCTGCTGATGCCCTTCGGCTCCTGGTGTGTCGCTAATGACTCGGAAGGAAACGAAGGGTACATTTTGTAAATAGCACACCTGAGCAATGGCTGTAGATTCCATATCCACTGCCATTCCATCGGGGATTTGAGACTTTATTGTATCAAGAGTTTCTCGACGAGTGATAAACTGGTCGCCAGTCAGCATCAGTCCTGCCACAATGTGCACATCGCCATCGAGCGACAAAGCAGTGTCCACCATATGTTTGTTGCCTTCAAAGCGAACAGGCAATCCCTGAACCTGACCTGGTACGCAGTCCAATGCCACTCCGCAATCCACATCGTGATACATAAGTTGACGGCTCACAACCACATCCATCACCCTCAATTTCTCATCAATACCTCCTGCACAGCCTGTTGACACCACACAATCTGGTCGGTAGTGCTCAATCATCAGAGTCACACCCATTGCTGCATTCACCTTTCCAATGCCGCACTGAAGTAGCACGACCTCGTTATCTCCAATACATCCTACTGTGAACGCAAGTCCTCCGTTTGTTTCCTGCTGAGGCTCATTCATCAATTTCACAAGCTGTCGATATTCCACCGACATGGCAACAATAACTCCTATCTTCATACTTACTTTTCGATTTTCGAATACAAAAGTACATATAATTTTGGAAAAAGATAAATATTTAGTACTTTTGTCAAACAAATAGCAACCCATGCATATAGTTATAGCCGGAAACATAGGTAGCGGAAAAACTACACTGACCAACTTGCTGGCCCGTCACTACGACTGGGTACCACAGTTCGAGGCAGTAGTCAACAATCCCTATCTTGAAGATTACTACGGCGACATACAGCGATGGGCTTTCAACTTGGAAGTATATTTCCTGAAGGAACGTTTCAAGGACTGCCTAAATATCGACAAAAGTTCCAAAACCATCATCCAGGACCGTAGTATCTACGAGGGTGTACACGTCTTTGCAGCCAACAATCGTAAGATGGGACAACTCAGCGACCGTGACTATGAGACATACATGGAACTGTTTGAGCAGATGCTCACCCAACTACGCATCCCCGACCTTATGATATACCTTCGAGCCGACATCGCCCATCTTGTGGAAAACATACAGAAACGAGGTCGCGACTACGAACAGACAATACAAATAGAATACCTGCAAGGACTGAATGAGCTGTACGAGGAATTCATCTACAAGAAATACCCTGGTCGTGTACTTACAATCGATGTCAACCAACTCGACTATGTACATCGGCCCGAGGATCTCAAGCGAATCATCGATCAAATCGACAGTCTCCTCTTCGGTCTCTTCCCCCTCAATAACCAATAACCATTAACCTTTAACCATAAATAATGCATATCGCGATTGCCGGAAACATTGGCTGTGGTAAGACCACACTGACCAAGATGCTTGCCAAACGTTATGGCTGGACGCCACAGTTCGAGCCAGTGGACAACAACCCATACCTCGAAGACTACTATGCTGATATGGCGAGGTGGTCGTTCAATCTGCAAGTCTATTTCCTCAACAAACGCTTCCGCGATGTAGTGGAGATATCGAAGTCTAAGGACTACATCATTCAGGATAGAACCATCTTCGAGGATGCCTGCATCTTTGCTCCTAATCTTCATAATAAGGGATTGATGAGCGACCGCGACTTTGCCAACTACTCAGAACTCTTCAACCTGATGATGTCGCTGGTGAAACTGCCCGACCTGATGATTTATATCCGTTCCAGCATATCAAATCTTGTGTTTCAGATACAGAAACGAGGTCGTGCCTATGAACAGTCTATACAAATCGACTACCTGCAGGGCCTCAACGAGCTTTATGAGGAATGGATAAGTACCTACAAAGGTCCGCTACTCATCGTCGATGGTGACACATGTAAGTTTGGTGACGACCCAAAGGCCTTCCAAACCATCACCGACGGCATCGATGCCAACCTCTATGGCCTCTTTCCGTTAGGAAAATGAATAATTAAAAATAAAGAAATATGAAAAACATTGTTATTACTGGTGGAGCAGGCTTTATTGGAAGTCATGTAGTTCGCCTTTTTGTGAACAAGTATCCCGAGTACAAGATTATCTGCTTGGACAAGTTGACCTATGCAGGCAATTTGGAGAACCTGAAGGACGTAGAAAAAGCACCAAACTACAAGTTCGTGCGCATGGACATCTGCGACTTTGAAGCCTTCTACAAGTTGATGCAGGACGAACAGATTGACGGCATCATCCATCTGGCTGCCGAGAGCCACGTTGACCGTTCAATCAAAGACCCCTTCACCTTCGCCCGTACAAACGTGATGGGAACATTGAGCCTTTTGCAGGCTGCAAAACTTTATTGGGAAAGTCTGCCAGAGAAGTACGAGGGCAAGCGTTTCTATCACATTTCCACCGACGAAGTGTATGGAGCACTTGAGATGACACACCCCGAGGGCATTCCTGCTCCCTTCTCGACTGTGGCATCAGCCAGCGGCGAAGCTCACGCTGCTTATGGTGAAGAGTTCTTCGTGGAAACTACGAAGTATATGCCCCACTCGCCCTATTCTGCTTCAAAGGCTTCAAGCGACCATTTCGTACGTGCTTATCACGACACTTACGGTATGCCAACCATCGTTACCAACTGCTCGAACAACTATGGTCCCTACCAGTTCCCAGAGAAACTGATACCGTTGTTCATCAATAACATCCGTCATCGCAAGCCTCTGCCCGTATATGGTAAGGGCGAGAACGTGAGAGACTGGCTCTTTGTTGAGGATCATGCACGTGCCATCGATGTTATCTTCCATCGCGGCACGATTGCCGAAACTTACAATATCGGCGGTTTCAACGAGTGGAAAAACATAGATATCATTAAGGTTGTCATCAAGACCGTTGACCGTCTGCTGGGACGTAAGGAAGGTGAGGACATGAATCTCATTACCTACGTTACCGACCGTCTCGGACACGATGCACGCTATGCCATTGACTCCCGCAAGCTACAGCGCGAACTGGGTTGGGAACCCTCTCTGCAGTTCGAGGAAGGCATAGAAAAGACCGTACGCTGGTATCTCGACAATCAGGAATGGATGGACCGCATTACCAGCGGAGAGTACGAGAAATACTACGAAGACATGTACAAAGGTCGCTAACCTTTAGTCATTGCCATCAACCGTATCAAGCAAGCTCTGAGGCTATCCGTCCAATATGGAACGGCAACGCCGAAGGTTTGCTTGATTTTTGTTTTGTCAAGCACAGAATAAGCTGGACGCTTAACAGGACTGGGAAATTCATCGCTGTGGCAAGGTTGGATATCACATTGACTGTGACCAGCCATTTCAGCAATCATCTTAGTGAAATCGTACCACGAGCACACACCCTCATTCGAGAAATGGTAAATACCCTTAGCCTTTAGTCCTTTGCCATTAGACATTATGGTTGCAATGGCATTCGCAAGGTCAAGGGCATAAGTAGGCGTACCTACCTGGTCGAACACAACCTTCAACTGGGGCTTCGTAGCTGTCAGTTGCAGCATGGTCTTCACAAAGTTCTTGCCATATTCGCTATAGAGCCAAGCCGTGCGTATGATGATGTAGTTGCATCCAGAAGCCATAATTGCTTGCTCGCCTTCCAGTTTTGTCTGTCCGTAAACCCCTGTCGGAGTTCCCTTTTGGTCCTCGCGACAAGGTGTGTTGTATGGATCACCGCCAAAGACGTAGTCGGTGCTGATGTGAATGAGCCATCCGTTTCTACGTTTCATCGCATCGGCAAGGATGCGTGGAGCCTCGGCATTCAACTTGCGGCACAGAGCCTCATCAGTTTCTGCCTTATCTACATTGGTATAAGCAGCACAATTTACGATGAAATCGATATTTTCCTTATCCACCAAGGCATTCACGGCCTCGCGGTCTGTCATATCGAGCAATGTGGTTTCCACATCATCAGCCTCCACCACATCAGTGAAGATATAGCGGTCTTGGGAACTTTGGCTCACAAGCCTCATCTCCCGTCCCAGTTGTCCGTTTGCTCCTGTTATTAAAATATTCATATTATTCGTCGATAGTGCCGAAGCGCTTGACATCGTCAATCACCTTCAGCAGGTATTGTCCATATTGATTCTTAAGCATTGGCTTTGCCAACTCACGCATTTTCTCTTCCGAAATCCAGCCCTTGCGATAGGCAATGCCCTCCAGACAAGCCACCTTCAGTCCTTGACGTTTCTCCAATACCTCTATATATGTCGAAGCTTCAGAGAGCGAATCGTGAGTACCTGTATCAAGCCATGCAAAGCCACGACCGAGGGTCTGCACCTTCAGTTCTCCGTCCTTCAGGAATTCCTGATTCACAGTTGTAATCTCCAGCTCACCACGAGCCGATGGCTTGATGTTGGCAGCCACGTCCACCACCGTGTTGGGATAGAAGTAGAGTCCCACAACGGCATAGTTCGACTTTGGATGTTCAGGCTTTTCCTCAATACTCAGGCAGTTGCCCTGACGGTCGAACTCTGCCACACCATAGCGCTCTGGGTCACTCACCCAGTAACCAAACACCGTAGCCTTATTCTCCTGCTCGGCAGTCTGCACAGCCTGATGCAGTAATTGCGAGAATCCTACCCCATGGAATATATTGTCGCCCAATACCAGACAAGCACTATCATCGCCTATAAACTCGCGACCGATAATGAAGGCTTGTGCCAATCCATCGGGACTGGGTTGTTCAGCAAATTCAAAGTGCACACCATAGTCAGAACCATCACCCAACAGACGACGGAATCCAGGCAAGTCGTATGGAGTGCTAATAATGAGGATATCGCGAATGCCAGCTGTCATCAGCACGGATATCGGATAATAAATCATAGGTTTGTCGTAGATAGGCAGCATCTGCTTCGATACGCCCTTTGTAATGGGATAGAGACGTGTGCCGCTACCACCTGCTAACACGATTCCTTTCATGGTTTGTCGTTGTTTTCCGTTATTATTAATGTGCAAATATACACTTTATTATATAAAGATAACGAAGAAATGCAGTGAAAAATATAGTCGCAATGAAAATTTTTAATTTTTAATTTTTAATTTTTAATTTATTGTCGTACTTTTGCAGCCGATTTGGAGAGATGCCAGAGTGGTCGAATGGACCGCACTCGAAATGCGGCGTACGGGCGACTGTACCCTGGGTTCGAATCCCAGTCTCTCCGCAACAAATTTGCAGGACTTCGGTCCTGCTTTTTGTTTGCTCGAGACGGGTTCTTCACCCAGGGTCTGGGTTCTTGCTCCGTTTCACTACGCAAGCGTCCCTTCGGTCCGATTACGAATCCCAGTCTCTCCGCGGCGAGCAGGATGGGATGGGCGAATCTGAAAGATGAGCCAATTCCTCTCTCGAGACATAAAAAGGAATAGATATATTTTGTATTACACTCGCTTTTGCTTATCTTCGCAGCAGAAAACAAGAAATACACAACTATGGAAGTCATACAAAGTTTCACAATCGACCACACACATCTGAAACCAGGCATCTACGTGTCGCGTGAAGACGATGGATTCACAACATTCGACTTGCGAATCACCGAACCCAACAAAGAGCCAGCCATTGCTCCTGCCGCCATTCACAGCATCGAACACCTCATGGCAACATGGTTCCGCAACTCGCGAGTCAAGGACGATGTAGTCTATGTAGGTCCGATGGGATGCCTCACAGGTATGTACATCATAATGAAAGGCGACTATTCTGTTCATGACATGCGCCAACTCACCATCGAGTGCCTAGAATGGATACTAACACAGACAGAAGTTCCAGCCACCACACCTGAAACCTGTGGCAACTACTTGCTTCACGACCTTCCTATGTGCCACTGGGAGTGCCGTCGCTACTTAGACCGTCTTAAGAACCATTTCCATTCCGAATACACCAAGCTCCAAATCACGCTCACCGACGGACGCACCTTCGCCGACGCATAACCACACCTCTTTTGTTTTTTCTACAAACAGTTCGTGCCCTATTCTTATTTTTTATAACTTTGCAGTAGCATAATCATCCAGCGACAATGAGCGATATAAAGCAATATCAAAGTGCGGTTGACGTCATCAAGACCGCGATACTACAGAGTCAGGCACGAGCAGCAAAAGCTGTCAACCAAGAACAGTTGGCTCTATATTATGGTATTGGTAGATACGTATCTGCAAACACTCGTAAAAAGAACTGGGGGCAAGGAGCTATCGAAGCTATCAGCAACCAATTGAAGCAGGAACTGCCTGGGCTACGCGGATTCTCGGCAAGGAATATCAAGAATATGCGTATATTCTATGAAGGTTGGTGTATGCTCGAACGTCATAATTCGGCAGTCGTAACTGCCGAATTTACAGAATTTAACACAAAAACGGCAGATGAGACTAGACATGCAATTGTTAATTCGGCAGTTGCGACTGCCGAATTTGAAGACGATAGAGAAATTCGCCAATTGCAACTAGCAAACTTGCCCGACTTCCCATTGCGCGAGTTCTTGAGCATCAGCTTCACGCACCACATCGCCATACTTGCAAAGGCGAAAGCCTACGATGAGCGCGTCTTCTACATGAAATATGCAGATTCCTACAAGCCTACTGTTGAGGATTTGGAGAAAGTCATCAAGCAAGACCTCTATCACCATCAGGACAAGATACCCAATAACTTCCTGGCCACCATCCCAGACTACAAGCAGGCATATCGTGCCATCCGCATGTTCAAAGACGAATATCTCCTCAATTTTATCAATGTAGAGGAACTGGGTATGCACGACGAAGATGTGGACGAGAGCGTGATTGAGAGCAATATCGTTCATAATGTGAAGAACTTCATCATGACCTTCGGGCGCGGTTTTGCTTTCTGTGGCAGTCAGGTACACTACGACAAACTGGGGCACGATCACTGGATAGACCTTCTGTTCTTTAATCGCGACTTGAACCGTACCGTCGTCTTCGAACTTAAGAACGGCAACTTCAAGGTGGGATATCTAGCACAACTGAGTGCCTATCTGCGAATACTGAACGACGATGACCGTCGTAGTCATGAAGAAGCCCCCATTGGAATCATACTATGCAGACATGCCGACAAAGAATATGCCGGATATATTATGCAGGACTTCAAGCAACCAATGGGTATAGCTACCTACAAGACTGCCGATGAAATGGACCCAGAACTCCTGAAGGCCCTGCCTCCAAAGGAAGAACTCCAACGTGTTTTTGAAGAGAGCAGCAAGTAATTGCAACGCGTTCCATAACGACAAGTATCATTATTTATTTAATAATAATGTAAAGCAGGGGTTGCAGGTAAAAAACTGCGACCCCTTTTATTTTTTCCGATTCCCCTTTCCTATTTAAAAATAAATTCGTAAAATCGTAGCCGTAATAAACAAAAAAACGACAGCCAATGGAATAGTACATTGATTTAAGGACATATAGGCAGAAGCGTCCGCTTGGGCGCTTCTTTTGTTTTAATATAGAGACTTTGCGAAACATCTATAGTGAGTTTGGCTATTCAATATAGAGACTTCTGCTATTCACTATAGTAACATTTTGGGGCTTTTGTTTTGCTCGTATTAAATTAATATGTAAATTTGCCATGATAAATTACTAATAACGAAATAATGAGTACTGTTGCACTAAACAGTTTGTTGGATTATTTAACTGCAGTCCTGACCAAGGACAATAAACAATGGCTTGCCGACCATCTGTATCAACAGGTGCGCAGCGAGAATGCAGTCACTCCATACACTATGGAAGAAATAGACACTATGCTTCACGAAGCTGAGGAGGACTATGCTGCTGGTCGCTACAAGACTAATGATGAAATGTTTGGTCATAAACGAGACATCGTGGTATGAAAGTAATCTGGCTACATCGAGCAGAAATCGCCTTATACCAGACTGAAGAATACATACAGAATGAATTCGGGACGAAGGCAAGCGTTAGATTCATGAAAGAAGTTGAGGAAGTTGCATATCTTCTAGAAAGGATGCCAGAACTTGGTCACTACGAACCATTACTCTCAAACTATGTACAAGGGTATCGCAGTATAGTCATAAATAAATTAACCAAACTGATATATTATATCAAGGGAAATGATCTCCTAATTGCAACACTATGGGACACGCGTCGCGAACCCAAGTCGCTCGCAAATAATATCAAATAACTAAAAACCCTTTAAAAACCAATTGAACTGAAGAAACAGACAGTAAATTAGACATATAGACAGAAGCGTCCGCTTGGACGCTTCTGTTTTTTTTATAGAGACTTTGCGAAACATCTATAGTGAGTTTGGCTCTTCACTATAGTAACTTCTGCTATTCACTATAGTAACATTTTGGGGCTTTTGTTTTGACTGTATTATATTAAATTAGTATATTTGCAACAGAATACATATAATTATGCCTAAAATACTATTGTACATAACAGCTAAGGTTATATGGAATTTTCTGTTCTACAATACGGACTTCCATGAAAGCCGAGCTCATGTACATGTTGGCAAGAAAAGTACAGAGGACTTATGTAAAATATGGCTTGAGCCAGAAGTGGAAGTTGCAAAGCAGGGTGATTTAACCGATGCCCAGGTTCGTGAGGTCGTCAGAATCACAACTGAATATAAAGATAAGTTGATAAAGCAATGGAATCTCTTCAAACAGGGTTCTCCAATTCGAATAATTAAAATAAGGAAGTAATATGTACAAGACAGAAGGATATTGGAACGTTACACCACGCATCAAGTCGCTGTCGTTCCCTAAGAGAGGTAAATTTCAGGTAGACCTGCAAGATGGCCGATCCATAGTCATGCCCATATCTGCTTTCGCAAATTTTGGGCAATTATCAAAACTATGCCCACGAAGCACTATAACACTTTTAAACCAATTAAACTGAAGAAACAGGCAGTAGATTAGACATACAAACAGAAGCGTCCGCTTGGACGCTTTTGTTTTTTATATAGAGACTTTGCGAAACATCTATAGTAACATTTTTGGTATGTTGCTTTGTGCGAAGCATTTCATACAGCGAGGGGGCATTTCGTACAAAGGAAAAATATTTTTTACTTATCATTATTTCATTTCTCAACTTTTCTTTCTAAATTTGTAGCGTCAAGCCCAATGCCGAGAGCCCAGTGGGGAAGAGAGATTAAAAGGCCTTAAATTGTATAATAATTTTTAATTATTGAAATATTATGAGAAAGAACTTAATATTACAGTTGTTAATTGCTGCATTTATATTATTAGCACCGTATAAAGTAATGGCTAGTTTGAAACACGTAGTAGAAGTTAAGCGAATCGGTTTTTGGGCTCCAGACTATCTGACCGTTACAAACAACTACGACAATGCATTATGGATTTCTGCTCCAACATCTTTACAGTTTATGTCTGTTATAACTGAAATAAATGGACAGGATACAAAAAACATGGACGAGCGAGAATTCTATAAGATACTCGATGCTTCAACTTCTGTAGATCTGTCATACATGACGAAGATACGTGGAGAGAATAAGACATTTCACGAAAAACTGAAAAAGGGTGCAGGGTTAGGAATAGTATGTGGATATTCCATCGATTATAATAGCAGAGATCATTATGAGGCTTATCCAAATTCATATCGTGGCTTTATAGCATCAGATTATGATATGGATTTCTTCCAATATTGTACTTACGACTATGCTTTTGGAGATGAAAACGACATAATAGAAAAGAAACAATTATTGCGTCCTCTAACAAAAGAATTAGATAAAAGAGGCATGAAACGGGTTGATAATAATCCCGATATCTATATATATGTCACACATGACGCCAATAAAAACATTGAAACAGTGTACATGCCGCAACAAGTATCATCGACTAATGCTGGAATTAATGGACGAATTATTTACTATGGTAATGTGACGACAGGTTATGCAAATAGTTCTTCTACAACGGTTAACACTGAAACTGGACAAATAAAGTCATTTACCACAACTGATGTATATTTACAGGTAACATTGCTTGATGCGAAACGTACAAAAGAGGAGATAATCCCTAAAGTCTGGCAATTTACATACAACAAAAGGTTCGACAAAAATGTAGAATCTGATTTTATGGAAACCTTATTAACAAAAAACGCTCAAAACTATCCATTTGATGGAAGTATTTCTAACTATTACGGTTATATACAGAACAGCCCTAGAATATGGTTCACTGGAGCCTATGCGTGGAAGGGAACAACAAGTGCAGATGTAAACACCCCAATTAGTGATGTCAACCCAGGAGGATGGGCAGATCAATTAGGTGTAAAGAAGGGCGATGAAGTTTGGGTATACTACACTTATACTTATTCTCGAGGTAAGGGTCGCTTTTATCCTATAACTTATGATTATTTGGAAACTATATTTGAGGATAGAGGTGTAAAAATAGGAAAAAAGAAAATTAAGGATGTAAGTCGACTTCCTCGAACTAATGATTACAAATTTATATATGAAGATGATGCCCATAAACTATAATGAATCGGCGGACGTTCCCTCCAATCCATATTTGGAATAACAAGTGATTAAGACATATAACTTAAAAAAGGTAACTGGTTGATACTATTATTTTTTAATATATCTAATATTTGTAAAATGAAGATACTGAAAGTTATTAAATTCATGATCCTGGGAGTCGCGCTACTGATGTCTGCATCCACTGCTGAGGCACAGAACTTCACGGCACAAAATGGACAGGTGGCTGACGTTGAAGGCGAGACGATGGCT